>DATAYB010000530.1:0-7439 GCA_036272795.1 Pseudonocardia sp. | reverse complement strand
GAGTCCGCGCTGGACAGCTACGAGGCCGAGCGCAGGCCGCACGCGCAGGCCACCGTGGCGCTGTCCGCCCGGCTCGGCCGCACGGTGATGACCACGAACCCCCGGCTCGCCGCGCGGCGGGACGCGGTGATCGCCGCGACGTTGCGCACGCCGGACGGGCGCGCGTACCTGGAGCAGATGCGGTACCGGCCGGCGCAGCGCTACACCGCCGGGCTCGTGGCGCCGGCAGGCGCGGGCGCGTCCGACAGCGTCACAGCCGCGGGGTTGCCGATCGGGCAGCCGCGCGCGTTCGACACCACCGCGCACGCCGTCCGGCTGCTCGACGAGGCACTCGGCCCCGGTTGGGCGCTGGTCGGCGTCGGGGTACCGGCGGCCGCGCTGGACGCCGCCGACGCCCGGCTCGCCCCGCTGGCGCCGACCGTCTGGCACGTCCCGGTGGACGACCGGCTGCCCTCCACCACCGGCACGGCGACCGGGGCAGGCGGCCTGCTCGTCGACGTGGACGGCGGGCTGGACGCCGAGTTCGCGCCGTACCGGGGCCGGCTGGTGCTGCTGCGGCCGGACCGGTTCGTCGCCGCGTCCTGGCTACCCGGTGAACAGCCCGCGCTCGAGCACCACCTGCACTGGTCCACCCCCACCTCGCTGGCCGTTGCCGGCTGAACCGGAAGGAAGCACGCCATGTCCCTCTCGCCACCCACGGCCAACGTCAACCGGACGACCCTCGTCGAAGGCGCCGCGGCCGGCCTGCTGCGCCAGACCTCGACCTCGCACATCGGGCTGCGCGTGCCGGACGTGCCCGCCGCCGCCGTGTTCTACGAGCGTGTGCTTGGCCTCGTCCGGCAGACCGAGCTGGTCGACGGAGGCGCGCGGCTGGGTTGGGGCGGCGGCCACCACGTGGTGGACCTGCTGCCCGGCGACCCTGGCCTCGACCACATCGCCTTCGAGGTGCGCGACCCCGGCGGCCTGGACGGTGTGGAGAAGCGGCTGCGCTCGGCCGGGCTCACGGTGTCGGCGCTGGACGAGTCCTACCTGGACGACGCGATCGACGCGGCGGGCGGCTCGGCCGCCGGGCTGGTCTGCACGGATCCGGACGGCAACACCGTGCAGTTCCACGGCCCGGTGCGCCGGCCAGGTGAGCACGCGGCCGACACCGCCCGGCGCCCGGTCAAGTACCAGCACGTCACGCTGTCCACCGCCGACCTGGTGGCGATGACCGACTTCTACACCGGCGTGGTCGGCTTCCGCATCTCCGACCAGCTCGCCGACGGCGGCTTCGCCTGGCTGCGCAGCGACCGCGACCACCACACCCTCGCCGTCGTGCGCACCGGCCGGCGCGGCGGGCTCGACCACTACTCCTACGACCTCGCCGAGTGGGCCGACTTCAAGTCCTGGTGCGACCGGCTGACCGACGACGGCGTCGACGTGGTCTGGGGCCCCGGGCGGCACGGCCCCGGCAACAACCTGTTCCTGTTCTTCGACGACCCCGCCGGCAACCACGTGGAGCTGTCCGCCGAGATGGAGAAGTTCCACGACGACCGGGTCGACTACCAGCCGCGACTGTGGGAGCCGGTGCCACGCAGCGTGAACCTGTGGGGCGGCCAGCTCGCCAGCTGGCGGCGCACCTCGGAGGGGAACTGACATGGCGTACGCGAGCTACGAGTACGAGGGTCGTGGGCGGGTCGGCCGGGTCTCGGGTGATCGGCTGGTGCCCCTGGCCGGGTTGACCGAGCTCGGCCGGGACACGCCGACCGAGGTGCTGGCGTCGGCTGCGAATTCGGCCGAGCCGTCGGTCGCGCTGGCCGACGTCCGGCTGCTGCCCGTGGTCCCGAACCCCGACAAGATCCTCTGCGTCGGGTTGAACTACCACTCGCACGTCGGCGAGACCGGCCGCGAGCTGCCGACCTATCCGGTGCTGTTCGCCAAGTTCGCAAGCAGCCTGATCGGGGCGTCCGACGACATCGTGCTGCCGCCGGAGTCCACGCAGGTCGACTACGAGGCGGAGCTGGCCGTCGTGATCGGGCGGACCGGCCGGCGCATCCCGCGCGCGTCGGCGCTGGAGCACGTGCTCGGCTACACCGTGGCCAACGACGTGACCATGCGCGACTACCAGTACAAGACCCACCAGTGGATCCAGGGCAAGGCGTGGGACCGGTCGACGCCGCTCGGCCCGTACCTCGTGCCACCCGGCGAGGTGGACCTCACCGGCGCCGGCATCCGCACCGTGCTGCGGAGCCCTGAGACGCGGAGCTCTCAGGCGCGGCAGGGCTCCGACGTGGCGCGCGGCTCTGAGGTGTCACGGGGCTCTGACGTGGCGCGAGGCTCCGAAGTGTCACAGGGCTCCGAAGTGCTGCAGAGCTCCGACCTGTCGAAACTGATCTTCGACATCCCGAAGCTGATCGCCACGGTCTCGGAGTTCTGCACGCTGCTGCCCGGCGACGTCATCCTCACCGGCACGCCCGGCGGCGTCGGTTACCGACGGTCGCCGCAGGTGTTTCTCGCCGAGGGCGACCAGATCACGGTGGAGATCGACGGCGTCGGCCGGCTGACCAACCGCGTCCGCGCCGAACACCCCGTTGCCCCGCTAGCTCCCGTCCCGTCCGCCGCCGTGCCGGCCACCGTCCAGAGTTAGCACCGAGCTGTCCGCCGCCCCGATTCCGTGATCATCAGGACCAGAGGGCCGTGGCGAGCATGATCAAACAGCCCTGGCGTCCTGATGATCACCGCTGGTCGTGCGCGGCGGGCGGCGTCAGGGCTCGCTGCGGTGTCAGGGCTCGCTGCGGTGTCAGGGCTCGCTAGCGCTGGGGAGACCGGTGCCGGCCCTCACCACTGGTCGACCCGGCATCGCCCGAGCCCGCCTCGGACCTGTCGACGCCGGACCGGTCGCCAGACCCCGCAGCCGAGGTCGAGCCGCTGGCGGGCGGGCGGGCGCCGGTCGAACCGGCAGCGGCGGTCGAGCCGCCGGCGGGCGGGCGGGCGCCGGTCGAACCGGCAGCGGCGGACGAGCCGACGGCGGTCGGGCGGGCGGCGGCGGACGAGCCGGCGGCGGTCGACGTCGGCAGCACCGGCGACTCCGAACGCTGGCCGGGCACCAGGGCGGACAGGTCGACCGACTCGTCAGAGCGCGCGTGCCGCCCTGGACCGGTCCGCACCTCGTCGTTCATCCGCCCGGCAACCGCCATCGCCGACCACCAGCGCCACGCGGCGTACCCGGCACCGGCCATCGCCAGCAACATCGGAACGACCAACGCCGAAGCCCCGACCAGCACCAACACCGCGAGCACCAGGGCGGCGCCCATCAGCCAGGGCAGCACCGGCGGGCGCCGCGCCACATACCGCCGCCGCACCGTAGCGGGGATCCACCGCCCCGACACCCCGGCAGCGTGCACTCCCTCGGCCCCGGCCGAATCCGGCACCGCCGAGCTGGCGGGCGCCGAGCTGGCCACCACCGTGCGCGGGGCCGGAGGACGCGGCGCGGTCGACCCGGGCGCGGCTGACCCGGACGCGGCTGACCCGGACGACGCCGACCCGGACGGCGGCGAAGGCGACGGAGGCGAGGGGTTCATGGTGGTCGACATCCTTCCAAGGCGATATCACACCATCAATCGGCCAAAAGCTCACCGTGTTACCGCCACCACATCCACCTCGGCGGCAACCACACGTTCCAGTGCAATCCCCCGAACGGAAGCAACCCACCCGCCGACCGCGAACCGGGAGTCAGCCGTCGATGAGGGCGCGGCGGTCGCTGATCAGGTCGGCGGCGGCGCGGACGCGCTGGATGATCTGCTGCTCGAGCTCCGCGGACACGCGGGACGCCACGGCCGCGACACTGACCGCCGCGATCACCTGCCCATTGCCGTCCCGGATCGGCGCCGCCACGCCCAGCACGTCGTCGTCCAGCTCGGCGCGGCTGAGCGAGTAGCCGTCGCGGCGGATCTGGGCCAGGCGCTCCATCAGCGGTTCGACCTCGGTGAGCGTGGCCGAGGTGAAGCGGCGCAGCGGCGTCGACTCCAGTACGGCTCGGGCCTCGGCCGGTTCGGTCCAGGCGAGCAGCACGAGCGCGGAGGCGCCGGCGTTGACCGGCAGCGTGCTACCCCGCTCGTAGGAGATGCGCGCGCGGTGGGTCTCGGACTCGGCACGGTCCAGGCAGACCACCAGATCCCCGACCCGGCGGGTGAGCAGCACGGTCTCGTGCACGACCGCCGCGAGCTCGACGAGCACCGGGCCGGCGACGTCGGAGAGGCCGTAGCTGCGCCGGGCCAGCCTGGCCAGCTCCAGGATGCGCAGGCCGAGCCGGAACCCGCCGCCCGGCGCCTCCTCCAGGTACCGGTTCGCGACCAGGCTCTGCAGGTAGCGGTAGCCGGTGGAGCGGGCCACGCCGAGCCGGGTAGCCACCTCGGCCCCGGAGATCACCGGCTGTTCGGCGCTGAACATGCCGAGAATGTCCAGGGCGCGGTCCGCCGTGGAGTTCCGCTCACGGTAGGAGCTGGGGGCCGCGTTCTGTCCTGACATACGGGAGAGGATACCGACTCAGTCGGACGGGGCGTAACGCGTGTTGACGTTTTGGCCGTAACGACGCTTACAAAAAGATGCTAGCGCTACTCTCATTGTCGTGATAGCGTTGCTTACATGAACACGAGAGCACGGATACTCCAGGCGGCCACCGCGCTGCTGGCGGAGTCGCCGTCCGGGGACATCTCGACCAGGGCGGTCTGCGATGCCGCCGGGGTCGGGGCGCCCGCGCTGTACCGGCAGTTCGGCGACAAGGAGGGCCTGCTCTCCGCCGTCGTCGACAATGCCTTCGACAGGTACCTCGCCACGAAACGGGCGGCCACGCCGTCCGAGGACCCGGTGAGCGACCTGCGGGACGGCTGGGACAGCCACGTCGCGTTCGCCCAGGCCAACCCGAGCTACTACCGGCTGATGCACTCCACCGTGGTGCGCACCCCGCCGCCGGCCGCCGACGAGGCGTTCCGGCTGCTCTCGGTCGTGCTGGAGCGGTGCGCCGCTGCCGGCCGGCTGAAGGTCTCCGTCGACCTCGCCGCACAGATGATCATGACGGCGAACGTCGGCGCCGCGCTGCTGACCATCAGCCAGCCGCACACCTTCCACGACCCCGACCTGTCGCGGCGGGTACGCGACGCGGTGCACGCAGCCGTACTCGCGGACCCGGCATCCGAGAACACCAATGGCCGGTCCCGCACCGGTGAGCCGCACAACCCCGACGACCAGGCCGAGACGAGCCGCGTCGCCGCCGGGCTGGCCGCACTGCTGCGGCGCACGCCCGCCGAGTCGCTGAGCAACGGGGAGGCCACCCTCATGCAGGAGTGGCTGGCCCGCCTCTCCGACTCCCCCCGGACCGAAACCCCTTAAGCAGCACCACCTCCCACCAGCGGACGGCGCATCCCGCGCCCTCCGGCGGACGAGCACGCCCAATTTCAAGGAGATCGACATGACCACCAGCACCGACACCCGCGTCGGCATCGTCACCGGCGGTTCCAGGGGCATCGGCCGCGAGTCCGCCGAGCGCCTGGCCGCCGACGGGTTCGCCGTCGTGATCAACTACGCCGGCAACAAGGCCGAGGCGGACGCCGCCGTGGAGACCATCACGAAGAACGGCGGACAGGCCGTCGCGGTCCAGGGCGATGTCGCGGACGAGGTCGCCATGGCGGCCGTGTTCGACCTGGCCGAGCAGACCTTCGGCGGCGTCGACGTGGTGGTGCACGCCGCCGGCATCATGCACCTGGCGCCGCTGGTCGAGCAGGACCTCGCCGACTTCGACCGCATGGTCCGCACGAACCTGCGCGGCACCTACGTGGTCGACCAGCAGGCCGGCCGCCGGCTGCGCACCGGTGGCGCGATCATCAACTTCTCCACCTCCGTGGTCGGCCTGAAGCTGCCGACCTACACCGCCTACAACGCGACCAAGGGCGCCGTGGAGGCGATCACCGGGATCCTGGCCAAGGAGCTGGGCTTCCGCGACATCACCGTGAACGCGGTCGCCCCCGGCCCCACCGCCACGGCCCTGTTCCTGGACGGCAAGGACGACGAGCTGATCGCTCGGATGGCCGCCCAGAACCCGCGCGGCCGCCTCGGCACACCGGCCGACATCTCCGAGGTCGTCTCCTACCTCGCCGGGCCCGGCCGCTGGGTGAACGGCCAGGTCATCCGCGTCAACGGCGGCATCATCTGAACCCGCCGGCACCCCCAACTGGTCCGACGACACAACACACAACCCAAGGAGAGTTCGTCATGGGCAAGACCATCCTGATCAGCGGTGCCTCCAGCGGCTTCGGGGCACTCACCGCGCGACTGCTGGCCGAGGCCGGGCACACCGTGTACGCCGGCATGCGGGACGTCAACGGCCGCAACGCCGTGGCCGCGAAGGCCGCCGCCGACTACTCGGCGGAGCACAGTGTGGACCTGCGCTCGGTGGAGCTGGACGTCAGCTCCGAGGAGTCCGTCGTCGCCGCGGTGGCCGCCGTGCGCGCCCAGAGCGACCACCACGACGTGCTGATCCACAACGCCGGCCACATGGTCACCGGGCCGGCCGAGGCGTTCACACCGGAGCAGCTCGCCGGGCTGTACGACACCAACGTGCTGGGCACCCAGCGGCTGAACCGGGCGGCGCTGCCACACATGCGCGAGCGCGGCGACGGCCTGCTCGTCTGGGTCGGCAGCTCCAGCTCGCGCGGGGGCACCCCGCCGTACCTGGCGCCGTACTTCGCCGCGAAGGCCGCGATGGACGCGCTGGCGGTCAGCTACCAGGGCGAGCTCGCGCGGTTCGGCATCGACACGTCGATCATCGTGCCGGGCTCGTTCACCAAGGGGACCAACCACTTCGCGCACAGTGGCCACCCCGCCGACCAGGACATCGTCGATGCCTACGACACCCGCTACGCCGGCATGATGGACCAGGTATCCCAGAAGCTCGCGGAGATCGAGCCGGAGTGGGCGGACGCGGCAGAGGTCGCCCGCGCCATCGTCACCGTGGTCGACACCGAGAAGGGCCGTCGCCCGTTCCGCGTGCACATCGACCCGTCCGACGACGGTGCCGCCGTGGTCTTCGCGGTCGGCGACCGGATCAGGGCCGACTTCCTGCGCCGGATCGGCCTCGGCGACCTGCTGCACCCGGCCTCCTGAGCACCACCGGCCACTTGGGCACCACCGGCACTTGAGCACCACCGGCCACCCTGCGCCGCCCGGCACCCGCCGCGCGGCGCAGCGCCATACCCGGCGGCGGCCCGCCGGCCGACCGACTGCCCATTGTTACCGAGCTGCACAGGAGGCAGGTTTCTCGGGCCGAGAACCTGCCTCCTGTGGAGTTCGGTAACGACAGGCCGGGCCGCGGCTAGTTCAGGATGACCTCGTCGCCGGTGTGGATCGTGCCCGCCGTCAGGACGTCCAGGTAGACGCCCGCGCAGGGCAGGACGCCGAAGCCC
>DATAYB010000529.1:0-6369 GCA_036272795.1 Pseudonocardia sp. | reverse complement strand
GCCGGCGGTCGTCGACGGTGAGCTGCGCACCCGCACCGAGCTGACCGCGGTGCTCTCGGTGGACCACCGCTGCGTCGACGGCGCGCTGGCCGCGCGCTGGATGCAGGCGTTCCAGAGCTGCCTGGCCCAGCCACTCGCCCTACTGCTCTGAACAGCCCCCAGGGTCGTGGGTGGCGATGGCCGCTATCCCGATCATCGCCACTCACGACCTCCGACCAGAACGCCGTGACTCGCGGCACAGCGCAAGGAGTTTCAATGACCGCTGTCGGATCCCTTGAGGTCGAGGCCACCGAGATACTCGCCGGCGTGCCGCGCGAGCTGTTCGTCGGCGGCCGCTGGCGCCCGTCCGACGACTGCTCGACCCTGGACGTACTCGACCCGGCGACCGGGCAGCGCCTGGCCGAGGTGGCCAACGCGACGGTGGCCGACGCCGATGCCGCCGTGGAGGCGGCGGCCGCCGCGCTGGCCGGCTGGTCGGCCACCGCGCCCCGGGCCAGGGCGGAGGTGCTGCGGCGGGCGTTCGAGCTGATGACCGGCCACGCCGAACAGCTCGCCCGGCTGATCGTGCTGGAGAACGGCAAGGCGCTGGCCGACGCGCGCTCGGAGGTGGCCTACGCCGCCGAGTTCTTCCGCTGGTACTCCGAGGAGGCGGTGCGGCTGCTCGGCACCGTGCAGACCTCGCCGTCCGGTACCAACCGGATCCTGGTCACGCAGCGGCCGATCGGCGTCGCCGTGCTGGTCACGCCGTGGAACTTCCCCGCCGCGATGGCCTCCAGGAAGATCGGCCCGGCGCTCGCGGCCGGCTGCAGCGTGATCCTCAAGCCGGCCAGCGAGACGCCGCTGACCGCGCTCGCGATCGCCGCGCTACTGGCCGAGGCGGGCGTGCCGGACGGGGTGGTCAACGTGCTGCCGTCGCGGCGCTCCGGCGCGGTGGTCGGCCGGATGCTGGCCGACGACCGGGTGCGCAAGCTGTCGTTCACCGGGTCCACCGAGGTCGGCAGGGTGTTGCTGGCCGAGGCGAGTCGTACGGTGGTCAGCTGCTCGATGGAGCTCGGTGGCAACGCGCCGTTCCTGGTGTTCTCCGACGCGGACCTGACCGCCGCGGTGGCCGGCGCAATGGTCGCCAAGATGCGCAACGGCGGTGAGGCGTGCACCGCGGCCAACCGGTTCTACGTGCACGCCGACGTGGCCGAGCGGTTCGCCGCCCTGCTCGCCGCCGAGATGGTCGTCCTGCGCACCGGCAGCGGGCTGGACCCGGCCGTGCAGCTCGGCCCGATGGTCAACGAGGACAGCAGGCGCAAGGTCGCCGACCTGGTGGACCGGACTGTCGCCCTCGGCGCCACGGCGCTGACCGGCGCCACCGTGCCGGCCGGCCCCGGCTACTTCTACCCGCCGACCGTGCTCATCGGCGTGCCACCGGAGGCGCCGGTGCTCACGGAGGAGATCTTCGGGCCGGTCGCGCCGATCGTCACCTTCGAGACCGAGGACGAGGCCGTCGAGCTTGCCAACGCCACCGAGTACGGGCTGGTCGGCTACGTCTACACCGGTGACCTCGCGCGCGGGCTGCGCGTGAGCGAGCACCTGGAGGCCGGAATGGTCGGGTTGAACCGGGGTGTGGTGTCCGACCCGGCGGCCCCGTTCGGCGGCGTGAAGCAGAGCGGCATCGGCCGGGAGGGTGGGCACGAGGGCGTGTTGGAGTACCTGGAGTCCCAGTACATCGCGGTGGACTGGTGAGGCGCGGCCGGTGAGCGCTGACGCGATCTTCGTCAACGGCCTGGTGTGGCCCGGGTCGGGGACGGCCGGTGGGCCGGAGCCGACGGCCCTCGCGGTGTCGCGGGGGCGGGTGCTGGCGCTCGGGTCGGACGCCGAGGTGCGGGAGCTGGCCGGGCCGGGCTGCTCGGTCACCGACCTCGGCGGCCGGCGGGTGGTGCCCGGCTTGATCGACGGTCATCTGCATGCGGTGCGCGCGGGCCTCACCTGGGACCGTGAGCTGCACTGGACCGGGGTACCCGACGTCGCCACCGCGCTGACTGCCGTCGAGGCCGAGGTCGCGCGCCGGCCGGCCGGTGACTGGGTGTGCGCGATCGGCGGCTGGCATCCCGACCAGTTCACCGAGGCCCGCGCGCCGAGCCGCGCCGAGCTGGATGCGGTGGCGCCTGAGCACCCGGTGTACGTCCAGGCGCTCTACGAGTACGCGGTGCTCAACACGGCCGCCCTGCGCGCCAGCGGGCTCGACAGGCTCACCGAGGACCCACCCGGCGGCCATGTGGAGCGCACCGCCGACGGTGTGCCGACCGGCCGGATCAGTGGGCTGCCGGCGTTCAACCGCTGCCTGGCGGCCCTGCCGGTGCGCGGGCCGGAGCAGGAGCGGGCCAGTACGGCGGCGATGCTGCGGGATCTGCATGCGGCGGGGCTGGCCGGCGTGGTCGACCCGGGTGGCTTCGGCATACCGCCGGACCGCTACGACGCGCTGTTCGAGCTGTGGCGCCGAGGTGAGCTGACCATGCGGATGCGGCTGTTCCTGTCCGCGGTCGACCCCGGGCGGGAGTACGAGCAGCTGGCCGGGTGGCTGCGGCACGGGCAGACCCGGTTCGGCGACGACGTGCTGCGGACCCTCGGCGTCGGCGAGCTGATCCACTACGGCTGCCACGACTTCGAGGGGCTGGCGCCGTTCGAGATCTCCGAGGCGGCCGGGGCGGAGTTCCTGCGGATCAGCCGGGAGGCCGCGCGGCGCCGGTGGCCGATGCACGTGCATGCGGTGCTGGACACCAGCATCGACCGGATCCTGGATGCCTGGGAGAAGGTGCACGCCGAGTTCCCGGTGACCGGGCTGCGCTTCTCGCTGGCACACGCCGACCGGATCGGTCCCCGCAACATCGCCCGGCTGCGTGCGCTCGGCGCCGGCGTGGTGGTCGATGACCGGCTGGTCCTCAAGGCCGCCGCCTCCGCGCGGGTGTGGGGCGACGAGGTGGTCCGGCAGGCGCCGCCGCTGGCCGACCTGCTGGCGGCGGGTGTCCCCGTGGCCGCCGGCACGGACGGCACCAGGGCGTCCTCGTACAGCCCGTGGCTCTCGCTGTACTGGCTGGTCGCCGGGCGGTCGCTGGACGGGGTAGCCCGGCGCGACCCCCGGCACCTGCTCGGGCGCGCCGAGGCGCTGCACCTCTACACGCGCGGCTCCGCATGGCTCTCGTTCGAGGAGGCCGACCGCGGCCACCTGTTCCCGGGCGCGCTGGCTGACTTCGCCGTGCTCGACCCCGACTACCTCACCGTGCCGGCGGAGCAGATCCCCGCCATCCGCTCGGTACTCACGGTCGTCGCCGGCACCCCGGTCCACCGCACCTGACCGGCGGCGGGGTACGTCCCGCCCGGTAGGGCTCGCGCCGCCCCTCTGTCGGTGATCATCAGGACGTGAGGGCTGTCCGGAGCATGATCAAACAGCTCTGTGGTCCTGATGATCACCGAAAGTGAAGGCGGGAGCGCGCGGCTACGGGGTCGGCGGCCAGGTCGGGATGGGGCCTCGGCCAGAGGGGAAGCGGACGTTCTTGGCCCGGACGAACTCGTGCAGGGTCTGCAGGGAGTTCTCCCGGCCGAACCCGCTGCCCTTCACCCCGCCGAACGGCGAGCCGAGGAACGACCGCCGCATGTAGTTGTTGATGAAGACCATGCCGGCCTCGAGGCGTTCGGCCAGCTGGGAGGCGCGGAAGTGGTCGGTGGTGATCAGGGCGGCGGTCAGCCCGTACGCGGTGTCGTTGGCGATCCGCACGGCCTCGTCCTCGGTGTCGAACGCCATGATCGCGGCGACCGGGCCGAACACCTCCTCCTGGGCCACCCGCATCGTCGGCGTGACGTCGGTGAGCACGGTCGGCGGCACCCAGTAGCCGGCGCGCAGGTCGGCCCGGTCCGGCACGGTGCCCTGGGTGGCGATCTTGGCACCGTCGGCGAGCGCGGTCTCGATGTGCGCGAGCACCTTGGCCTGCTGGGTGGCGTCGACCATCGGCCCGATGTCGGTGTCCGCGTCCAGCCCGTCGCCGACCACCAGCCGGTTCGTGGCCGCGACGAACCGCTCGACGAACTCGTCGTAGCGCGAGCGGTGCACCAGCAGCCGCGCTGTGGACGTGCAGGCCTCGCCCTGGTTGTAGAACATGCCTTCGATGGCGGTGTGCACCGCGACGTCCATGTCGGCGTCCTCGAGCACCAGCAGCGCGTTCTTACCGCCGAGCTCCATGGTGGCGTAGGTCAGGTTCTCGGCCGCGCTGCGCAGCACCTTGCGGCCGGTGTCGGTGGCGCCGGTGAAGGTGATCCGCTCGACGCCTGCGTGGCCGGCGACGGCGGCCCCGGCGGACAGCCCCGCGACCGCGTTGACGACCCCGGGCGGCAGTACCTGGTTGGCCAGCTCGACCAGCCGCAGCACGGTCAGCGGTGCTTGCTCGCCGGGCTTGATGACCACGGTGTTGCCGGCGGCCAGCGCCGGCGCCGCCTTCTTGGTGAAGTGGATCGGCGGCCAGTTGAACGGCAGGATCGCCGCGACGACGCCGTAGGGCTCGTAGCTGACCCGCGCCTCGATCGGGCCCTGGTCGAGGATGTCCCCGTGCACCGTGTCGGTGAGGCCGCCGTAGAAGTCGAAGCCGGCGGAGCTGAACGAGACGTCGAAGCGCAGCGCGTCGCGGCGGGGTTTGCCGACCTCGCGGGCCTCCAGCTCGGCGAGCTCGTCGGCGTGCTCCCGGATCACCGAGGCGACCTGGCGCAGCAGCGCGCCGCGCTCGCGTGGGGTGCGGTGGCGCCAGTCCTCGTCGTAGGCACGCCTGCTGTCCCGGACCGCCCGGTCGACCAGCTCCTCGTCGGCGGCCAGTACCTGCGCCAGCACGGCCCCGGTGGCGGGCTCGGTGACCTCGAACCAGCTCGACCCCGCCGGCTCGACCCACTGACCGCCCACGAAGGCTCCCCAGCGGCGGCGGGCCAGTGGTGCGCGGGTCCCGCCGACCCTGTCGTGGTGCGCGACTGTCTCAGCCATGAACTGGCCCTCCCGGGGCGCGGACGATTGATGCGATCGTTTGCACGGCGCCTTCCCGATCGCCCACTCTAGTCACCGGGCTTGACTATCTGCAATCGATTGCGGCAAGTTGTTGAGTACATGGACTCAGCACGGGGAGGGCCGGTCATGAGGACACTGTTCCGGGGCGGACAGGTGCGGGCCAAGGGGCGGCCCGAGCTGCTCGACGGCGGCGAGGTGCTGGTCGAGGGCGACTCGATCGCGGTGCTCGGGCGGCCAGGGGAGCTGACCGGCGAGGCGGTGGACCGCACGGTCGACACCACCGGCTGCCTGGTGCTGCCCGGCCTGGTGAACACCCACCAGCACGACTGGTACCTCTACGGCAAGGGGCTCGGCGGCGACCTGCTGCTGGAGCAGTGGATCAGTGACTGCCTGTTCCCGCTCAAGGGCCAGCTGGGCATCGACGACCTGCGGGTGGCCAGCGAGCTGGCGTCCCTGGACATGGTCAGGGGCGGCACCACGACGGCGGTCAACCACCTGGTCAACAAGACGACGCTGGCCGAGGAGGAGGCGATTCTCGGCCCGGTCGCGGCCACCGGGATGCGCCAGTACTTCGCCAAGGTGATCCGCCCGGACGACGTGGTCGACGACTACCGGGACGCGCGCGAGTCGTTCGACAGGTGGGACGGCTACGCCGCCGGCCGGGTCCGCGTCGGGTTCGTGCTCGAGGCCACCGCGCACTGGGTGGCCATGGGCACCAGCACCGAGGAGATGATCATCGGCGGACACGGGCTGGCCGTCGAGAAGGACACCTTCGTCAGCTCGCACATCGCGGGCGGCACGATCTCCCGGGACAGCGGCTACCTCAAGTTCGTGCTCGCCACCGGCCGCACCGACCTGCAGTTCCTGCACCGGCTCGGTGTGCTGGACGACCGCTGGATCCTGGCGCACACCATCAACCCGAGGGACAACGACCTCGACCTGATCGCCGGGTCCGGCAGCACGGTCGCGCACACCCCCAGCTCGGAGGCGGCCAGGGGCGGCGGGATCACGCCGGTCAAACGGATGCTGGACAACGGCGTCCGGGTGGCGATCGGCACGGACGGGCCGATGGTCGACCTCACCAACGACATGGTCGAGCAGCTCAAGTGGACCCGGCTGCTGCAGAACCAGCTTCACCTGGACCCGGCGTCCATCGACCTCGACCGGCTGATCGGGATGGGCACCGAGCACGGCGCCCGCGCGGTCCGGGCGGACGCCGAGTTCGGCACCATCGAGGTCGGCAAGCGCGCCGACCTGGCCGTGTTCGACCTGGCCACCCTGCACGCGGGCCCGGTGCACCGCCCGCTGAGCACCTTCGTGCACGCCGCCCGTGGCAC
>DATAYB010000528.1:0-9186 GCA_036272795.1 Pseudonocardia sp. | reverse complement strand
GACCCACGCGATCGTGCTGCCCGAGGTGCTCGCCTTCAACGCCCCGGCCGCGCCGGACGCGACCCTCCGCATCGGCCGCGCCCTCGGCGCCGGGGCCGACCCGGTCGCGGCGCTGCGCGCGCTGTCGGCGGGTCTCGGCATACCGCGCGGGCTGCGCGAGCTGGGCCTG
The DNA here is from genome assembly GCA_036272795.1 of Pseudonocardia sp. GTDB lineage: Bacteria > Actinomycetota > Actinomycetes > Mycobacteriales > Pseudonocardiaceae > Pseudonocardia. The sequence continues at coordinate 9,017 of DATAYB010000528.1, read as the reverse complement.
AGAGAGGACCAGATCGAGGAGATCGTTGAACTGGTCGCGCCCGCCGTGCCAGTCGACAATCCACGTAGGGCCGATCGCGCCGCGCTGCGCGAGATCATCCACGCGGCCTGGGCCGGCTCGGTGCCCGCCACTGAGCTGGCCGCGACCAACTAGGCCAGCCAGCCACGTAGTCAGGGAGAGATCGTGACCGCATCGCCCAGCACCTCGACCGAGCCCGCCGCCACGCAGGCCGACGCGCGGGTAAGCCCGGCGCAGGCCGCCGGCGAGCAGGCCGTCACCGACGAGGTGGTGGCCAGCTTCGCCAGCAGCAAGACCGAGCGCTACCGGGAGCTGATGACCAGCCTGGTCCGGCACCTGCACGGGTTCGCCAGGGACGTCCGGCTGACGCACGAGGAGTGGGAGTACGCGGTCGAGTTCCTCACCCGGACCGGGCACATCTCCGACGACCGGCGCCAGGAGTTCATCCTGCTGTCGGACGTGCTCGGGCTGTCCATGCTGACGGTGGGCATCAACGCGCCGACGGCCGGTTCGGCGAACGCCGGCGCCACGGAGTCGACCGTGTTCGGGCCGTTCTTCGTCGACGACGCTCCGGAGGTCCCGCTCGGTGGCGACCTCGCGCAGGGTGCGAAGGGGGTGCCCTGCTACGTCTCCGGGCAGGTCAGGGGCGTGGACGGCACACCGCTGGCCGGGGTGCGGGTGGACGCGTGGGAGGCCGACGAGGACGGTTTCTACGACACGCAGTACGAGGGTGTGCAGACGCAGGGCCGGGGCTGGCAGCGGACCGGCGAGCAGGGTGAGTACCGGTTCTGGTCGGTGCTGCCGACGCACTACCCGATCCCCGACGACGGCCCGGTCGGGGAGCTGATCAGGGCGGCGGGGCGCGGTCCGATGCGGCCGGCGCACCTGCACTTCAAGGTCACCGCCCCCGGCTACCGGACGCTGATCACGCACGTGTTCGTCGACGGGGACGAGTACCTGCACAACGACGTGGTGTTCGGCGTCAAGGACAGCCTGATCGGCGAGTTCGCGCGCCGCGACGGCGGTACCGCGCCGGACGGCACGCGGCGCGACGGGCAGTGGGCCCAGGTGGAGTTCGACCTCGTACTGGCGCGAGAGGAAACAGGATGAGTCTGAACGCAGGCATCGACGCGGCCGGGGGCGCCGATCTGGAGGACGCCCCGCAGGCGCGGCTGGGGCTCAGCGCCGAGGGTGACCTGGAGACCGACGTCCTGGTCATCGGCAGTGGGCCGGCCGGGGCGGGGGCGGCGCTGGCGCTGGCCACGCTGGGGGTGCCACACCTGGTGATCACCAAGTACCGGTGGACGGCGAACACCCCGCGCGCCCACATCACCAACCAGCGCACCGTCGAGATCTTCCGCGACCTGGGCATCGAGGACGACGTGCTGGCCCAGGGCACCGAGCACGACCTGATGGGCGACACCGTGTTCTGCGCCAGCCTGGCCGGCGAGGAGATCGGCCGCGTCCGCACCTGGGGCACCCACCCGGCTCGCGAGGCCGACTACACGATGGCCAGCCCGTCCCCGAACTGCGACATCCCGCAGACCATGCTCGAGCCGATCCTGATCGGGCACGCCGCCTCCCGGGGCAGCCGGATCCGCTTCGACACCGAGTACCTGGGCCACACCCAGGACGAGCACGGCGTCACCGTCCGCGTCCGCGACCGGGTCACGGACCAGGAGTTCCGCATCCGCGCGAAGTACCTGCTGGGCGCCGACGGGGGCCGTTCCCAGGTGGCCGCGGACGCCGGCCTGCCGTTCGAGGGGCAGATGGACCTCGCCGGCAGCATGAACATCGTCTTCCACGCCGACCTGTCCGCCTACGTCGAGCACCGGCCGAGCGTCCTGTACTGGGTGCTGCAGCCGGGCGCGGACATCGGCGGCATCGGGCTCGGCCTGGTCAGGATGGTGCGGCCGTGGAACGAGTGGCTGATCGTCTGGGGCTACGACATCAACCAGCCGCCGCCGGACGTGGACGACGAGATGGCCACCCGGATCGTGCACGAGCTGGTCGGTGACGACTCGATCCCGGTGACGATCCGGTCGACGTCGCTGTGGGGCAACAACAAGATGTACGCCACCAGCTACCGCAACGGCAGGGTGTTCTGCATGGGTGACGCCGTGCACCGCCACCCGCCGTCGAACGGGCTCGGCTCAAACACCTCCATCCAGGACGCCTACAACCTCGCCTGGAAGCTCGCCTACGTGTTGCGCGGCCAGGCCGGCGAAGGGCTGCTGGACTCCTACGACGCCGAGCGCGCGCCCGTCGGCAGGCAGATCGTGCTGCGCGCCAACAAATCCATCGAGGAGTTCGGCCCGATCTTCGCCGCCCTCGGCCTCACCGACACCAACGACCCCGAGGAGATGCGCGCCCGGATCGCCGCGCGCGCGGACAACACCCCGGAGGCTGCCCGGCAGCGCGAGGAGCTGCGCAAGGCGCTCGAGCTGAAGGACTACGAGTTCAACGCCCACGGCGTCGAGCTCGGCCACCGCTACGCCTCGAACGCGGTCGTGCCGGACGGCACCCCCGAACCCGGCTTCACCCGCGACCCGGAGCTGTACTACCACCCGACCACCTGGCCCGGGGCGCGGCTGCCGCACGTCTGGCTCGCCGACCGGGCCGGCCGCAAGGTCAGCACGCACGACCTCTCCGGCAAGGGCCGTTTCGCGCTGCTCACGGGGATCTCCGGCGAGCCATGGGCCGAGGCCGCCGCGGCCGTCGCGGGCAAGCTCGGCATCGAGATCGCCGCGCACGTCATCGGCCCCGGCCGCGACCACATCGACGTCTACGAGGACTGGGCCCGCACCCGCGAGGTCACCGAGTCCGGCGCCGTCCTGGTCCGCCCCGACGCCCACGTCGCCTGGCGCTCCGCCGGCCTGCCCGCCGACCCGGCCGCCGAGCTCCTCCAGGCCCTCACCACCGTTCTCGCACTTCAGACCCCGTGAGTGGTATTGGTCGCTATTAGCGACCAATACCACTCACGGGTCCTGACCAGCACGTTCACCGAAGGAGGCAGAGTGGGACGGATGGAAGGCAAAGTCGCCTTCATCACCGGAGCGGCCCGGGGCCAGGGCCGGGCACACGCACTGCGGCTGGCCGGCGAGGGCGCGGACATCATCGCCACCGACCTGGCCGGCCCGGTCGACACCGTCAGCTACGCGCCTGCCACCCCCGAGGACCTCGCCGAGACCGTCAAGGAGGTCGAGGCGCTGGACAGGCGCGCGGTGTCGTTCACCGCCGACGTCCGCGACTACGACGCACTGAAGGCCGGCCTGGACGCGGGCGTCGCCGAGCTCGGCGGCCTCGACGTGCTGGTGGCCAACGCCGGGATCATCAACTCGGTGCTGCCCAGCTGGGAGCTCGACGAGGCCAACTGGCAGACGATGATCGACATAAACCTGAGCGGCGTCTGGCACGCCACAAAGGCCGCGGTGCCGCACATCATCGAGCGCGGCCCCGGCGGTTCCGTGATCCTGATCAGCTCGACGGCCGGCCTGCGCGGCATCCCGAACATCGCGCACTACAACGCGGCAAAGCACGGCGTGCTAGGGCTGGCCAGGACGCTGGCAAACGAGCTGTCGCCGCACCGGATCCGGGTCAACTCGGTGCACCCGACGAACGTTCGCACCACGATGATCGACAACGAGTTCAGCGCGAAGATCTACCGCCCTGACCTGGAGAGCCCGACCTTCGCCGACTCCCTCGAAGCCCTGGCGAACATCAACATGTGGGACGAGCCCTACCTGGACGTCGCCGACGTGGCCAACGCCGTGCTGTTCCTGGCGTGCGAGGAGTCCCGGTACATCACAGGCATCGCGCTGCCGGTCGACCTGGGCATGAGCATGAAGTACTCCGGCGCCTGACGGCCCGAGCACCGAACAACCAAGGAGGCTCAACGATGAGCTCGAACGCACTATCGGTGGCGGCGCGCGAGGCGGCAAGGCCCGCGCCGGGTGGGGGCCCGTTCGACAGCGAGGCCGACGTGGTCGTGGTCGGCGGCGGCGGCGGGGGGCTGCCGACCGCGCTGTTCAGCCGCTGGCTGGGCGACGAGGTGATCCTGCTGGAGAAGGCGCCGGAGCTCGGCGGCACCGCGAAGAAGGCGGCGTTCTGGTACTGGGTGCCGAACAACGAGCCGATGCGCGCGGCCGGGCTGACCGACGAGCGCGAGGACTTCCTGCGCTACGTGGCGCGGCTGTCCCGGCCGACCCGCTACGACCCGGCCAGCCCGACCCTGGGGCTCACCGCGTGGGAGCACGCGATGGCGGCGGCGATCTACGAGAGCGCCAGCCCCGCCACCGAGCTGCTCGCCGAGCGTGGCGCGCTGCCCTACCGGCACTGCCCGGGGGTGCCGGACTACTGGTCGGAGCTGCCCGAGGACAAGGCGCCGTACGGGCGGGTGCTGGTGCCCGTGGACGCCTCGGAGTCGATGGCAGACGGCGGGGAGAACGCGGTGCGCACGCTGTCAGCGGCGGCCGCGCGGGACGGCGTCGACGTGCGCACGGGCCACCGGGTCCAGCGGGTGGTGCGCGACGAGGGCGGCCGGGTGGTCGGCGTGGAGGCCACGACCGCCGACGGCACCACCCACCGAGTCGGAGCGCGCAAGGCAGTGATCTTCTCCACCGGCGGCTTCACCCACGACGACGAGCTGCGCACCAACTTCCTCGGTGTGCCCGCCTACCGAGGTTGCGCGGCGGCCAGCAACGAGGGCGACTTCGTGCGGATCGCGTCGGCGGTCGGCGCCCAGCTGCGCAACATGAACTACGCCTGGATGTGCCCGGTGCCGCTGGAGCGCTCCGGGCGGCCGGACCTGGTCGGCATGTTCTCCGTGTCCGGCGACTCGATGCTGTTCGTCGACAAGACCGGGCGGCGGGTCGTCAACGAGAAGCTGCCCTACAACGAGCTGGCGCAGGCGTTCTTCCGTTGGGACGGCACGGCCGGCGAGTACCCGAACCTCGTGCTGATCCAGGTCTGGGACCAGCGCGCCCAGGACAACAGCGCCAGCGACGAGTACGGCCGGCTGATCGTGCCACCCGGCACCGACGACTCGCACGTGATCACGGGCGGCACCCTGGCCGAGCTGGCCGCCGCGATCGACAAGCGGCTGGCGGGGGTGGCCGCGAAGACCGGCGGCGTCACGCTGGCCGACGACTTCGGTGCCACCCTGGCCGACACGGTGGCCCGCTACAACGGGCTCGCCGCCGCCGGCCGGGACACCGACTTCCACCGTGGCGAGGCGCCCGTGCAGCAGCTGTTCAACGGCCCGGTGAAGGAGGAGCCGGGGCGGGAGAACCCGACGCTGTGGCCACTCGCCGAGCAGGGCCCGTACTACGCCGCACTGGTCACCGGCGGCACCCTCGACACCAAGGGCGGCCCCCAGACCGACACCCATGGCCGCGTACTGGACGACACCGGCGCCCCCATCCCCGGCCTCTACGGCGTCGGCAACTGCGTGGCGTCGGCGTCCGCGCAGGCGTACTGGGCCGGCGGCGCCACCCTCGGCCCCATCCTCGCCTTCGCCCACCGCGCCGCCACCGCCGCCCACTCCGAAAACCGCTGATCAGACCCTGTGAGTGGTACTGGTCGCTATTAGCGACCAATCCCACTCACAGGTCACCCGAAGGAGGCACCAATGGCTGTTGCCACCCAGACCATGACCGACGAGCAGCGCAAGTCCGTCGCGCTGGAGTACCTCAAGGCGTTCGACAACGGCGGTGTCACCAGCACGGGCGGCAGCATCCTGGAGCTGTTCGCCGAGGACGCGCAGGTGTACTTCCCGAAGTGGGGCATCGCCGAGGGCCGCGACCAGATCGGCCAGATGTTCGGCGAGGTCGGCGGCACACTCAAGTCGATCAAGCATGACTACGCCGGCTTCAACTGGATCTTCTCGGGCGGGGACACCGTCGTCGCCGAGGGCACCAGCTACGGCGAGCACCAGGACGGGCCGTGGCGCGCCGGTGTGCCGGACTGGGCGGCCGGGCGCTGGTGCGACGTGTTCGAGATCCGCGACTTCCTGATCCAGCGCTGCTTCATCTACCTGGACCCGGACTACGCCGGCAAGGACACCGAGCGCTACCCCTGGCTGGCCAACCGCTGATCTCCCCGCGTCGAGCGGGGACTACGCAGAGCGCGGCGGCTTGCGGCGGCGCAGGAACGTGCCGCTGCAGGTCGCCACCAGCTCGCCGCCACGCGTCGCGGTGGCCTCGGCGAAGATCGCCGTGCCGCCGAGGCGCAGCACCCTGCCGGTCAGCAGGAGCGTGTCGCCCGCACGGCCGCCGCCCGGGGTCGACGCCTTCAGCTCCAGGCTCACGCAGGAGTCCTCCGGCGGCAGCGCGGAGTGGATCGCCATGCTCATCGCCGCGTCGAACACCGTGCCGTACAGGCCGCCCTGCACCGCGCCGTTCGGGTTGCAGCACTCGGGCGCCGGCACCCAGGTGCCCTCTGAGCTGCCGTCCTCGGCGCGGCTGAACGAGACGCCGAGCCGCTCCAGCAGGGGCATGCCGCCGTGGGGCAGGTGACGGCTCATGTCACGACGGCGCGGCGCCGGGTTCTCGGTCTGCACCGCCCCATCTCATCAGCTGTCGGGGCACCGGGCCTGGCCAGCAGCCTCGCCGGCCGCCCGAGCGGGGGTCAGCCGTCCGCGTAGCGGGTATCCCGGGAGATCTTCTCCCACGCCTCCAGGTCGGCGAGCTGGCCGCGCAGCTTCGCCCGGATCCGGTCCACCGCCTCCGGTCCGAGGGGCAGCCGCAGTGGCGAGGAAGTGTCCCGAACAGCGGCGATGACCGCCTCCGCCGCCCGGACCGGGTCGTTGGGCTGCACGCCGTCCTGCGCGCGGAACCGGGCCCGCAGCGTGCCGGCCGGGGTCTCCCGGTAGTCGTCGATCGGCCGGGCGAAGCGCATCGAGCGGCCGGCGAAGTCGGTGCGGAACGGCCCCGGCTCCGCGATCGTCACCCGGATCCCCAGTGGCGCCACCTCCCCCGCCAGCGCCTCGGACATGCCTTCGAGGGCGAACTTCGAGGTCGCGTACGCCGCGTGCCCCGGGTTGCCGACCACCCCACCCACCGAGGACATCATCACGACGTGGCCGCGCCGCCGCGCCCGCATCCCCGGCAGCACCGCGCGCGTCACCGAGAACACCCCGAACACGTTGGTCGCCAGCACCTGGGCGAACTCCTCTTCCGAAAGCTCCTCCAACGCCCCGACCAGACCGTGCCCGGCGTTGTTGACCAGCACATCGATCGCGCCGACCCGCTGCAGCGCCTCGGCAACAGCGGTACGGACCTGTCCCGGGTCGGTGACGTCCAGCGCCAGCCGGACCACGTCGTCGGGACCCGGGCCGACCAGGTCGTCGAGGGCGATGACGTCCCTGGCGGTGGCGACCACCCGGTCGCCGTGGGCGAGCACCGTCTCGGCGAGAGTGCGGCCGAGGCCGGTGGAGGCGCCGGTGATGAACCAGACAGCTGTCATGGGGCCATGGTGCGTCCAGTCGCACTCAGAAGTCCAAGACAGCTTTGCTCTGGAACTCAGAGCGGACGATTATCAATGGATGGAGCTGCGCCAGCTGGTCTACTTCGAGGCGGTGGTCCGCCACGGCGGGTTCACCCGTGCCGCCGAGCAGCTGCGGATCGCCCAGCCCGCGGTGTCCGCGCAGGTCCGGCGGCTGGAGGCGGAGCTCGGGGTGCCGCTGTTGGAGCGCACCACCCGGCGGGTGCGGCTGACCAGGGCCGGCGAGCTGGTGCTGGCCAGGGCACGGCGGGCGTTCGACGAGCTGGACGGCGCCCGGGACGACCTCGCGCGGCTGGCCGGTGAGCTGCGCGGGCGGGTCCGGATCGGGTCGATCCAGGCCACCGGCCCGTTCGGGCTGCCCGCGGCTCTCGCCGCGTTCCAGCGCGAGTTCCCGGACGTGGACCTGTCGCTGCGGTCAGGGCGGCTGAGCCAGCTGGTGGCCGACCTCGACGCCGACGTGATCGACCTGGCGATCGGTCCACTGCCGGCCGCGCTGCCGGGGCGGATCACCGCGGTGCCACTGTTCACCGACGAGCTCGTCCTGATCACCGCCGCCGACCACCCGCTGGCCGACCGCGGTCCGCTGTCACTGGCCGAAGTCCGTGACGAGACGTTCGCGTGCCTGCCGGCCGCCAGTGGGCTGCGGCGGTTGCTCGACCAGGCGTGCGCGGCGGCCGGGTTCACGCCGCGGGTGCGGTACGAGACCAACATCGTGCCGCAGGTCCGCGAGCTGGTCAGCCACGGGCTGGGGGTCGCACTGCTGGCCCGCTCGGTGGCCGAGGGGCCCGGGCGGCCGGTCGCTGTGCACCCGGTGCTGCCCGAGCCCATCGACCGGCCGGTCGGCCTGCTGCACCTGACCGACCGGCCGCTCGGCCCGGCCGCCGAGCGCTGCCACGCGTGGCTCGCCGCCTGGGCGACGAACGTCCCTGCTAGGGCGTGACAGGGAGGTCCCCGAGCACCTGGGTGGCCACCTGGTGCCCCAACTGCTGACCGACCTGGTGATCGATGCGGGTGTGCTGCCCGGCCCAGATGCGGCTCAGGCCGGCCTCATCGGCCACGGAGGCGAGGTCGGGGAAGCTACGCGTCACGCCGGGGTCGGCGGGGGTGGTGACGGCGACCGGCTGCGCAGGGCCGTAGAAGGCGGTCAGCACGGTGGCGGCCGCGGCACTGAGCGCACTGTGCGCGCCGGGGTACGACGGGTCCGAGGCGGTGGGCGTCAGCGGGTTCCAGGTCGGGTCGGCGGCGACGGGCTGGTCGGCGTCGGGCAGGCCGTGCCGGATCGCGGTGACCGGGCGCCACACGTTGTCCTGGTACTTCGCGTCGTAGAGGGCGATGGTGGTGTCGGCCAGTGCCAGGTCCATCGTGGCGAACACGCTGCTCGCCTGTGCCAGGCTCGCGTGCTGGTCGTCGGTGAGCTTCTGGGCGACCTGGTTCCAGGTGTTCCAGATCGGGGCCGCGCTCCAGAACTTGCCGGCCACGGTCTGGTCCGGGGTGCG
>DATAYB010000527.1:0-18083 GCA_036272795.1 Pseudonocardia sp. | reverse complement strand
GCGGCTGGTGCTGCTGCTCGGCGTGCGGCCGGAGCAGTACCCCGACTTCGCCGCGCTGCGCGGGGACCCTTCGGACAACCTGCCCGGGGTGCGCGGGTTCGGGCCGAGGACCACCGCCCGCCTGCTCGTCGCCCTGGGTAGCGCCGAGGCCGCGTTCGAGGACATGGCGGCCGGCGGCTGCCGCGTCGCCGAGGCGGTGGGCCCGGCGGCGGCCGCACGGTTGGCCGACCCGTCGGCGCGTCAGGCGTGGGAGCACAACCGGGCGGTGATGGCGATGCACTGCGACGTCCCGGTCGACCTCGACGCGGGCCGCCTCCCGTTGCGGACCGACGTGGTGCGGGAGGCCTTCCTCGCCCAGCAGCTGCACTGGACGACGGCCGCCGCGCTGCGGGTGCTCGCACACGATGAGTCGGCGGCGCCCCGGCCGCCGAGCACCCCGCTCGAGGTCGGCTGGCCGCCACCCCGCCAGCCCCGGCGCTACGCCCGCCTGCCGGCCCGGCCGATCTCGAACCAGCTCACCCTGTTCTGAGCCCGTGACGTTCCCGATCATCCGCGAGATCCCGACCGGCGAGGTAGCGGTCCCCGGCGTCGTGGCCGCGCTCGCAGGCGACGACACGATCGCCCCGGTGTGGCGCAACGAGCTCGGCGGCCTGACGTTCCGGCTCGACGACGGCCGCGGCACGACGAGGTACGCCAAGTGGGTCGCGGCGAGCACCCCGGGGATCGATCTTGGCGGCGAGGCTGCCCGCCTGGCCTGGCTGCGGGATCGGGCGGCTGTGCCGACGGTGCTCGAGCACGGGTCGGACGCCCAAGGGGCGTGGCTGGTCACGGCGGCCGTGCCGGGTCGCACCGCGGTGGACCCCAGGTGACGCCGTGTACGCGGCGTCGCACCGGACGCGGTGCAGATCGCCTACTACCGGCTGCTCTGGGACCTGGGCTGACGGTCGACCTCGTCGCCATGGTCCGCGGTGAGGCTGCCCAGCACGGCGAGCTTGTCGGCCGATTCCGAACCCCGGGCGGCGCGCATCACCTTCAGGATCAGCTCGGGTGACCCGTTCGGCCGCATCGACTCGAAGTGCAGGTCCAGGTCGCCGACCAGGTCGTGGTGCAGCAGGACGGGGCCGGAGGTCTTCTCCCGGACCTCCGCCTTCGCCCACCGCGTGGAGAACTCCTCGCTGCGCACCGTGAGCTCGCCGACCAGGGCCAACAGTGCGGCGTTGCCGGGGTCGTGGGTGGCGGCGGCACGGATCGCGGCCGCCGTGGCCGAGGCGGTCTTGGGCCACTCTCTGAAGAACGTCCGGCCGCTGTCGTCGAGGAAGATCAGCCGGGCGAGGTTGTCGCTGTGCGGGTGGCCGCCGTAGAGCGCGCGCCCCAGATGGTTGGCCGCGACCACGGTGTGGCACTCGTCGAGCAGCACGGTGGGGTGGTCGGTCCACTCGTCGACCAGCTCGAGCAGGTTCGGGCTGACCGCCCGGCCACCGCGTGCGACGGGCACCTTCGGCACCGAGCTGACGATCGCGAACAGGTAGCGCTGCGCGTCCGGGTCCAGGTGCAGCACGCGGGCCAGCGCGTTGAGCACGCTCGCCGATGGGTGCTGCTCGCGGCCCTGCTCCAGGCGGGCGTAGTAGTCCACGCTCAGCCCGGCGAGCGAGGCGACCTCCTCGCGGCGCAGCCCCGGCACCCGACGGAGGCCGCCGAGGGGCACCCCGGCCGCCTCGGGGCTGACCTGGGCGCGCCGCGCCTTCAGGTACGTGCCGAGCAGGTTCGCGTCCGTCACCCAGCCGAGCTTAGGCCGGTTCGACGCCACCAGGCTGGGCATGCCGCACCCCCCCTTCGCGGCGCCCTCCTTCGCGGCACCCGCCCCGGGGTGTGCCGTACCGGGGGAGTGGCACACCCCGGTACGGCCGCGCCGCTCGGATTAGCGTCGGAACCACAACGGCGGGCGCACCGCCCGACGCACGGATCGACCCCCTTCCCCGCCGGAAGGAGTGAGGACACCGCCATGCAGCACGTCTCCCTCGGCGGCCTGGACGTCTCCCGCATCGGGCTCGGCGCGATGTCGGCGTCGGCGTACTACACCGGCGCGCAGACCGACGACGACGAGGCCATCCGCACCATCCGGGCGGCCCTCGACCTGGGCATCACGCTCGTGGACACCGCCGAGGTGTACGGGCCGTACCACAACGAGGAACTGGTCGGCCGGGCGATCGCCGGGCGGCGCGACGAGGTCGTGCTGGCCAGCAAGTTCGGCATTCTCTCCCACCGGGCCGGCGGCGCCCGCCAGCTGGACAGCTCACCGGAGAACATCCGGACCGCGGTCGAGGGCTCGCTGACCCGGCTGGCCACCGACCACATCGACCTGTACTACCAGCACCGCGTCGATCCGAACACGCCCATCGAGGAGACTGTCGGCGCGCTGGCCGAGCTCGTCACCGAGGGCAAGATCAGGCACATCGGGCTCTCCGAGGCCAGCGTCGAGACGATCCGCCGCGCCCACGCGGTACACCCGGTCACCGCGCTGCAGACCGAGTACTCGCTGTGGACCCGGGACCCCGAGGCGGAGATCCTGCCGGCGGTGCGCGAGCTCGGCATCGGGTTCGTCGCCTACTCGCCGCTCGGCCGGGGCTTCCTCACGGGCGCCATCCGCTCGACCGACCACTTCGCAGGCGACGACTTCAGGGCGAACAGCCCCCGGTTCACCGAGGGGAACTTCGAGCTCAACCTGCGCATCGTGGACGAGGTGGAGGCGGTGGCCAAGGAGGCCGGCGCCACGCCCGCCCAGGTCGCGCTGGCCTGGCTGCTCGCCCAGGGCGACGACGTCGTGCCGATCCCGGGCACGAAGCGCGTCGTCCGCCTGCGGGAGAACGCCGGGGCTGTGGAGGTCGAGCTGACCCCGGAGCTGCTGGCCCGGCTCAACGGAATCGTCCCCCCGGCCGGCGAGCGGTACGCCGACATGACCCCGATCGGTCGCTGACCCGGGGCGCGGCCAGGAGCGGGTCGTATGCTCCCGGCGTGTCCACGCGGCGAGCATTCCGGGTCCTCGTCCGCGCCGCGCCGCTGCTGCGCCCGCACCTGGACACCCTCGTCGAGCAGACCGTCGACCGGGTCGCCGGGACGATCACCTTCTACCGCGACACCACAGTGATCAGCCGCGATGAGCTGCGCACGTTCGCCAGGGACAACTTCGAGCACATCATCGGCCACGACCCGGAGCGCGGTAGACCGCTGCGTTCGCCGCCGAGGGAGCTGGGGCGGGCGCATGCCGAGCACGGCGCGCCGCTGGCGGATCTCCTGTCCGCGTACAAGGTCGGCTTTGCGCTGTTGTGGGAGACCATCGCGCGAGAGCTGGTCAGCGTGGGTGCGGTCGCCTCCGCCGATGTCGCCGACATGGCCACCGCGCTGTTCTGGCGCGCCGCCGAGTTCGGTGAGGAGATCGTCGAAGGGCACCGGGACGCGACCACCGAGATCCTGCTCCGCCACGAGCACGAGCGGTCGGCCATGGTCGAGGCGCTCGTCACCGGGACCCTGGTGGAACAGCCGGCGATCTGGGAGACCGCGAGCCGGCTGGATATCCCGTACAACGGCCATTTTCTCGTGGCCGTCGCCGCGGCCGAGGCGCTGGGCGGCGATCCACTGCCCGGCATCACGAAGAGCCTGGGGCAGATCAAGGTCGCTTCGGCGTGGCGGCTCTCACCGCACCAGGCGGTCGGGGTGCTCTCCCTGCGTGATCCCGACCCCGTTCCGGTCGTGGAGCGACTGGAGGCGTGCAGCACGGGGCGCGTCGGGATCAGCCCGATCTTCACCAGCCTCGACAGCGTCCCCCGCGCCTTCTACCTGGCGGGAATTGCGCTGCGCAGCACACCGCCCCGGGACGTGAAGGTGCGCCAGTTCGACGACGCCCCGCTCGCGGTGCTGGTTGCGGCGGCGCCGGACGCGGCAGGCGCGATCATGCGGAATGTGCTCGGGAGGTTCCTGGACCAGCCGGTCCGTGACCAGGAGACCCTGCTCGAGACCTATGAGATGTGGCTCCGGTGCGGTGGCTCGGCAACCGATACCGCCGCTCACCTGTACTGCCACCCGAATACGGTGCGCCACCGTCTGCACAGGTTGACCGAGTGGACCGGCCGTTCGATGGATGACCCGGCGAGTATCGGCGAGCTCAGCGCCGCCCTGTACACCTGGCGCCTCATCGGGGAGCACGTCCAACCGCTGGTGTGAGCCGACCGTCGATCGCGGTTCGCTGCCTGTGTTGTACCCCGGCACAACGCGCGCTCATGAGGACTGTGGCCACGACCGTTGCGCCACGTCCCCGCGCGCGGAATCCTTGCGAAACCCCTTTTTCTCCGACGTCGGAGAGGACGCGTTCGCGCGGGTGGGGTGCGGCTATTCGGTGGGTGACAGCGTAGTTCTCGACCAGGAAGTGATGCCGTGACGGAGACCAGCCTCGCGACGGCGAGAAAGCCCGCCTACCGGGAGGTCGAGGCCGACCTCGAGGTGCGACGGCGAGAGATGGCCGCCGACGGGGTCGTGACTCTCACGCTCGCCCATCCGGACGGCTCGGATCTCCCGGAGTGGACCCCCGGCGCGCACATCGACCTCGTACTGAGCGAGTCGCTCGTGCGCCAGTACTCGCTGTGCGGCAGTACGTCGAACCGCGCCGAGTGGCGGGTCGGCATCCTGCTCGATCCGAACAGCCGAGGCGGGTCCAAGTTCGTGCACGACGAGCTCCGGGAGGGCGCGACGGTACGGGTGCGCGGGCCGCGCAACCACTTCCCGCTGGTCAGCTCGCCCCGGTACCAGTTCGTGGCCGGCGGGATCGGTGTCACCCCGATCCTGACGATGATCGAGGCGGCCGAGGCGCGCGGTGCCGAGTGGCGGCTGCTCTACGGCGGCCGGGAGCGGGCGTCGATGGGCTTTCTCGACGAGTTGGAGCGCTACGGGGAGCGCGTCACGGTCTGCCCGCAGGACGAGCAGGGGATGCTCGACCTCGCCTCGGTGCTTGGCACGCCGAACGCGGACACGCTGGTGTACTGCTGCGGGCCGGAAGGTCTGCTGGGCGCGGTCGAGAACGTGTGCCGTCCGTGGCCGGAGGGCAGCCTGCACATCGAGCGGTTCTCCGCAAAACCGCTGGCTGAGCCCTCGGAGGAGGCACTCGACACCTTCGAGGTGGTGTGCCAGCGCTCGGGCGTCACGCTGACCATCAGCGGCGACCAGACGATCTACGAGGCGGCCGAGGACGCCGGTGTCGACGTGCTCGGCGCCTGCATGGAGGGGGTCTGCGGCACCTGCGAGGTGGAGGTGGTCGAGGGTGTGCCCGACCACCGCGACTCGGTGCTCACGGACGCGGAACAGGCGGCGGGGGAGGCGATCATGATCTGTGTCTCCCGGTCACGCTCGGAGAGGCTGGTGCTCGACATATGAGGCCGAACTACCCGTTCGACTGCTGGTACGTGGCCGCGACCGGCGACGAGGTCGGCCGCGCCCCGCTGGGACGCCGGTTGCTCGGCTCACGCGTCGTGCTGTACCGCACCGGCGCGGGGGAGGTCGTGGCGATGGAGGACCGGTGTGCGCACCGGCCCTACCCGCTGTCGGCCGGCTGGCTCGAGGGCGACCGCATCGTCTGCGGCTACCACGGCTGCGCCTACGACCCCGACGGCAGCTGGGCGGAGGTCCCGTCGCAGGACAACGTGCCCGTCGGCGTGCGGGTGCGCACGTACCCGATCTTCGAGCGGGCCCCGTTCGTGTGGATCTGGCTCGGCCAACCGGGGGCCGCCGGCCTGCGTACCCCGCCGGCAACCCCGTGGCTCACGGAGCCGGGATGGGCGAGCCGGGGCGAGAGCTTGCACGTCGAGGCCAACTACCTCCTGCTGCACGAGCACTACCTCGACCTGACGAACGTCTTCGCCATGCACCCGGGGAACGTGCCGCCCGGCCTCGACCGGTTGCCCTCCCTCGACGAGGTCGAGGTGTCCGAGATGTCCGTCGCGTACACGCGCGAGCTGCCCCCGGCGCGACTCGCCGACTGGGAGGCCGAGGCGACCGGGCTACCGAGGGAACCCGAATACCATCGCCACGAGCACGGCACCTTCGTCTCGCCAGCCCTGCACGTGCAGCGCTGGGTGATCGAGACCGAGGACGCCGGTCCCTTCGAACAGCTCCGGGTGCACGGGTTCACTCCCGAGACCCCCACGACGACCCACGTCTTTCTGCGGATAGCGCACAACTACGCGACCGGCCGCGCCCTCGTCTCCGACTATCTCCGCGCGTTCTTCCTCGATATGACCAAACGGGACGCGGCCGTGGTCGAGATCGTGCAGCGCCAGCTGGCGGAGGAAGGCGAATCGCGGCGCGACATCAATGTGAAAGCGGATCGCGCCGCGCTCCGGGCCCGACGGGTCGCCCAGGCGATGGTCGCGGAGGAGGCCGGCCGGCCCACGTTGCGATCGGTGCCGGCCGCCGGTAGCTGAGCCGGCCGGCTAACGGCCGGTGGAGCGGGTGAGGGGGATGGTGGCAGCGGCGACACCGGGCACGGCGAGTCGGTGCGCATCACGTACGACCCCAGCCAGGTCACCTACGGCCAGCTGCTGCAGATCTTCTTCTCGGTGGTGCAGGACCTGACCGAGCTGGACTACCAGGGCCCGGACTCCGGCAGCAAATATCGTTCGGCGATCTTCTCGCAGAACGATATGCAGGCGCGCATTGCCCGGGAATACATTGCACAACTCGCCCAGGCCAAGGTGTTCAACGCGCCGATCGTCACCGGTACCGAGCCGGCTCAGCAGTTCTACCCGGCCGAGGAGCACCACCAGGACTACCTGAACTCGAACCCGAGCTATCCCTACATCGCCATCAACGACATTCCCAAGGTCGAGGGCCTGCAGCGGCTGTTCCCGAACCTCTACCGCGACCAACCCGTCCTGGTCCTGGCCACGCACGCCTCCTGACCCCCCAGTCGGGCTACGGTGGGTGCGCCGGTGCCGGAGGCCTGAGGGGGTGCGGCCGATGGAGCTTCGAGGGCTCCGCTACGTGGTGGCGCTGGCCGAGGAGCTGCACTTCGGACGGGCGGCGCGCCGGGAGTTCATCTCGTCCCGCCCGTTCAGCGCCGTGGTGCACGGGGTGGAGCGCGAGCTCGGGGTGGCGCTGTTCGAGAGCACCAGCCGGCGGGTGCGGTTGACCGGGCCGGGGGAGCGGTTCGTCGCCCACGCGCGGCGGGTGCTGGCCGAGGCGGACGCGATGGTCGAACACGCCCGGCACGGCGGCCCGCCCGCGCCGCCCGAGAAGCCCGGGGTGGTCACCGTGGGTGTGCTGGGTCTCGGGCTGGCCGAGCACTGGTCGCCGCTGTGGGAACAGGTTCGCGCCGAGCTGCCCGACCTGCGCGCGGAGTACCGCGACGTGGACCTGGTGACACAGTACGAGGCGGTGCGGACGGGCGAGGTGGACGTCGGGGTGGTCGTGGACGCCGGCCCCATCGACGGGCTGGTGCTGGAGCCGGTGCTGGCGTTCGCCCCGATCGCGGTGGTGCCGGCCGACTCCGCGCTGGCCGGCGCGAACAGGCTCGGTCTTGTCGACCTGCTGCGCTCGCCCGGGCTGGCGTTGGCCGTGGACCCGGCACTCGCGCGATCGTGGCGCGCGCTCTACCTGCCGGCTGGCGCGCCGGTGCTCGCGGACACGGGTGTGCGGGTGCCCTCGGCGCTCCCCGCGGCGGTGGCCCTCACCGGTCGGGTGGCGATCCACATCGAGCCGGCGCGCCGGTACTTCCCACATCCCGGCGTGGCGTACGTGCCGCTGGACGGGGCGCCCATCCGGGTCTCGGTCGCTTCCCGGGCCGGTGACGAGCGTCCGGCCGTGCGCGCGTTCCGCAGGGCCGCCCGGCGACTGGCCGAGGCAGCGGGCGGGCGTGTCAAGACCTGATCGCGGCGAAGTTGGTCGGTGATCGGCGGCGCCCGAGGTGGTGAGCTGGTGCCATGACGCGACGACTGCTGGTGCGCGGTGGGTACGTGCTGACCATGGATCCGTCGATCGCCGATCTCCCGGTGGGGGACGTGCTGATCGAGGACGACCGGATCGTCTCGGTGGGGCGGTCGATCGACGCCGGCGATGCGGACGTGATCGACGCGACCGGGCACGTGGTGGCACCCGGCCTGGTCGACACCCATCGGCACACGTGGCAGACACAGCTGCGTGCGATCTGCGCGGACTGGTCGCTGGTCGACTACGTGTACGGCATCCGGCTCGCGATCTCGCCGGCCTACCGCGCGCCGGACGTCCACCTCGGCAACCGGCTCGGGGCGCTGGAGGCACTGAACGCCGGGGTGACCACGATCCTGGACTTCTCGCACTGCAACAACACGCCTGACCACGCCGACGCCGCGGTCGCCGGGCTGCGGGACGCCGGGATTCGCGCGGTGTTCGGGTACGGCTTCTTCGAGAGCGACCCGGCCGCGCCGCCGCACTTCCGCACGCACGCCGAGCGGCTCGCCGACTTCGATCGGCTGGCCGGCGCGCAGTTCGCCTCGGCGGACGGGCTACTTACCCTGGGCGTGGCGCTCACCGAGCTCGGCATGGTGCCGTTCGAGGCCAGCAAGGCCGAGATCGAGGCCGCCCGCGCGCACGACGCGTTGATCGCCTCGCACACCGGAGCCGTCTGGTCGGCGCCCAGTGGGGTGACCCAGCTCGCCGCCGCTGACCTGCTCGGACCGGACCAGGTGCACGTGCACTGCAACACCGTCACCGACGACGAGTGGCGGTTGCTGAGCGGCGCCGGCGCGAAGGTGTCGATCTCCCCGGAGACCGAGCTGAACATGGGCATGGGCCGCCCGGTGTTCGCCGCCTGCCGGGCACACCACGTGAAGCCGACCCTCTCGTGCGACATCATCTCGCTGAACTCCGGGGACCTGCTCAGCCAGGCGCGCCTCGGCCTGGGGTTCGCCAGGTGGGCCGAGACCGAGCACGTCAACCTGGCCGGCGCGGACCCGGTCAAGGTGACGATCACGGCGCGGGAGGCGCTGGAGTGGGCCACGATCAACGGCGCCGACGCCCTCGGGCTCGCGCACCGCATCGGCAGCATCACGCCTGGCAAGCAGGCCGACCTGATCCTCGTCGGCGGCCCGCAGCTCACCCAGCACCCGCACCTGGACCCGGCAGGCACGCTCGTCTTCCAGACTAACCCGCATGACGTGCGCACCGTGCTCGTCGCCGGCCGGGTGGTCAAGCGCGACGGTGTCCTGGTCGGCGTCGACCTGCCCGCGCTGCTGGCCGACGCCGACCGAGGCGCCGAGCAGATCCTCGAGCGCGTGCGCGCCGCCGTGCCCAACCTGCCGGCCACCCCACCGGAGGGCTTCGCCGCCCTGGCCCTGAACCGCCGCGCCCACCTGGTGGAAGGGGTCTGAAGCGCTGGCGGTGTTCGTGCGCATGGCGCCCTGACCGGACGCGCGCTCAACGGCGGCGCGCGGTACCGCCCGGAGGCGAAGCCCCTGCCAGCCGAACGACGGCTGACAGGGGCTTCGCCTGTTCGGGTATGCCTATTCTCACGTTGAGAGAAATAGGTAAAACTCATACGCTTATGTCAGATTGACGCTCGCCAGCTCACCGGAGGGACCGACGATGGTTCAGCGACAGGATGTCGAGTTCACCGCCGAGGGCGGCGTGACGCTGCGCGGCTGGTTGTTCCTACCGGAGGGACCGGGCCCGCATCCGGCGATCACCATGGCGCACGGGTATGCCGGGATACGTGAGCACGGGCTGGAGCTGTTCGCGCGGGCGTTCGCCGGTGACGGGTTCGTGGTGCTGGTGCACGACCACCGCGGCTTCGGTGCCAGCGACGGCGAACCACGCCAGGACATCGACCCGTGGCGGCAGATCGCCGACTGGCGCCGCGCGATCTCCTACCTGGAAAGCCGTCCCGAGGTCGATCCCACGCGGATCGGTCTCTGGGGGACCAGCTACGCGGGCGGCCACGCGATCGTGCTCGGCTCCACCGACCGGCGGTTGCGTGCCGTGGTTGCCCAGGTGCCCACGATCAGCGGCTACGAACAGGGCCTGCGCCGAATCCCACCGGACCAGGTCGCCGCCCTGGAGGAGGCCTTCGCCGAGGACGAGCGCCGGCAGTTCCGGGGCGAGCCGTTGGCCCGGCAGGCCATCGTCGGCGCGGACCCGACCGTGCCCGCCTCCTACCGTTCGCAGGACGCGATCGACTTCTACACCCAGCCCGTACCCGACGGCCTCTGGCGCAACGAGGTCACCGTCCGGTCCACCCGGGCCGCCCGGATGTACGAGCCGGGGACCTGGATCTCCCGCGTGTCACCGACGCCGCTGTTGCTGGTGGTCGCGCTGAACGACGTGTTGACCGTGACCGATCTCGCGCTGTCCGCCTACGAGCGGGCACTGCAGCCCAAGAAACTGGTCACCATTCCCGGCGGGCACTTCGACCCGTACCTGTCGCAGTTCAAGGCATCCAGCGCCGCCGCGCGCGCCTGGTTCGACGAACACCTCAACCAACTCTGAGAGGAGTACGGCCATGACCGAGCTGCGCTACGAGGTGTTGGTGTCCGACGGTGTTCGCCGGAACCGCACGGAACAACTTCCCGACGGTGGGCCGATTGTGTCCTCACCGCTGTCCTCGACGTTGATTTTCGGCGAGCGGGATGCCGTCCTGGTCGACCCTCCGTACACCCGGGAACAGATCCAGCGGGTCGGGGACCGGGTGGAGCGGTCGGGCAAGCGGCTCGCCCACATCTACGCCACCCACGGGCACGGTGACCACTGGTTCGGCACCGACGTGCTGCTCCATCGGTTCCCCGGCGCGGTCGCCTACGCGACCGAGGGCACGATCCGGCTGATGCACCAGCAGGCCGCCGAAGGCCGCGCCCAGCTGTGGGACAAGGACTTCCCGGGCCTGATCCCGCCCAGCCCGGTGGTGTACGAACCCATCCCGGCTGGGGGTTTCGAGCTGGAGGGCAACCTGCTTCATGCGGTCGAGACCGGACACACCGATACCGACGACACCACTGTCCTGCACGTGCCGTCCATCGGCCTGGTCGTAGCCGGCGACGTCGCCTACAACGGGGTGCACCAGTACCTGCTCGAGAGTGCCGGTGGCGGCTTGGAGGCATGGCTCGAGGCTCTCCGCGTGGTCGAGGCGCTCCAGCCGCGCGCGGTCGTGGCCGGCCACAAGAACAGGGATCTCCCCGACGACCCGGCCATCCTGGGGGAGACCCGCGCCTACCTGCTCGACGCGCAGCGCCTGCTCGCCGACAAGCCCGGCCCACGCAAGTTCTATGACGAGATGGTCCGGCGCTACCCGGACCGGCTCAACCTGGGCCCGCTCTGGTACGGCGCACTCGGGTTGCTCGGCTGAGCGTGGCTTCGCGGCCGGTTCCGACGATGGTCTTCGAAGGTCCGAGGCCCGATCCCCAGGGCTCGTTCAGCGGGGTTGTCTCGGCGTGAGCGAGTCGTGGGTGACCGGCTCGTCGCAGTGACGGCAGCGTAGCTCCGGCTCCACGTGGTGGCCACAGCTGTGTTCGAGGACGACGGCCGGCCTCGCGACGGCCCACCGGTCGCCCCAGCTCTGCAGCGCGAGCATCGCCGGGTAGAGCTCGCGCCCCGCCCGCGTCAGGTGGTACTCGTAGCGCGGCGGGTGTGCGCTGTACCGCCGGCGCTCGATGATCCCGGCGTCCTCGAGCTTGCGCAGCCGGTCGGTGAGGATGTCGCGGGAGGCTCCCGTGTAGCCCGCGATCCGGCTGAACGTGTGCACCCCGTACGTCAGTTCGCGCAGGGCCAGCAGTGACCACCGCTCGCCCACGATCTCCAGCGCCGCCGCCATCGAGCACGCCCGCACGGCGACCGGCTGGTCGGCCATCCTGTGCATCGCCGGCCGGGCGCCGGGCTCGGTTGCGGTCCCGGTGGTCTCGTCGGTTCGGCCGGCTGGTGCGTTCATGTCCGCAGCATAGGCGAAGTCGGTTGGATTCTCCCACTCGCTTCTGCTAGCGTGCCGAAGTGAGTAGGAAAGTCCAACACACTCACCTCGGGGAGCACCGTGTCGAGCACGTACGGAGATCGACGGGAGGCACGTTGACCAGCATCGAAGGCGCGGTTGCGCTCGTCACCGGCGGGAAGCGTGGCCTGGGCAGGGCGTTCGTGGACGCCTTGCCGCGGCACGGGGCCGCCAAGGTGTACGCCACCGCGCGCAAGCCCGTGCCGAGCGGGGACCCCCGGGTCGTGGTCGAGACGCTGGACGTCACCGACCCCTCGCTGCGCCTGTGTCCGGTCCCGTCGAACGACTCGCCCTTTCCCTCGTCCTGCGCGGCTGAAGCGCCGGTCGTGTCACCGACTTCTACGCGTCGCCGGCGGGGCTGCCCCGGGTCTACGTCGTGACCCTCTTCCATGAGGTGGAGCGCGTGAGCCGGAGTGCCGCCCCAGGCCCGGTGGGTCCGATCTCCTACCTGGTGGCGGGTCCCGTCGACGGACCCCTAGTGGTCTTCGTGCACGGCTGGCCTGCGATCGCGGAGACCTGGCGTCCGCAGCTGGAGGCCTTCGCGGCGCTGGGCCACCGGGTCGTCGCCCCGGACATGCGGGGGTACGGCCAGTCCGCCACCCCGGCGGATCCGGCCGCGTATGGGCAACGGCATCTCGTCGACGACATGCTGGCGCTGCTCGCGCACCTGGGCAGGGACAGCGCGACGTGGGTCGGCCATGACTGGGGGAGTGCCACGGTGTGGGCGCTGGCGGCGCACCACCCGAGGGCGTGTGCGGCGGTGGCCAGCCTG
Source organism: Pseudonocardia sp. (assembly GCA_036272795.1). Classification (GTDB taxonomy): domain Bacteria; phylum Actinomycetota; class Actinomycetes; order Mycobacteriales; family Pseudonocardiaceae; genus Pseudonocardia. The sequence continues at coordinate 5,319 of DATAYB010000527.1, read as the reverse complement.
TGCGTGCCCTACCGCATGCTGGACCGCGGGCTGGAGGTGATGCTCACGCAGGTGAACCGGAGCATCTACCCGATCGACCGGTACCCCTACGCGCAGTTCGACTACATGGCCTACTACGAGCGGAACCCCGAGCGGGCGATCGCGGTGCTGGGCGCCGATCCCGCCCGCACCGTCGCGGCGTTCTTCCGTCGAGGGGAGCCGGACGGGTTCGGCAAACCGGCCCGGACGGCCACGCTCGTCCGCGACGGCGGTTGGTTCGGCGGCGCGGACATGACACCGAACGTTCCGCTGGCCGGCAGCGTCCTCACCGCTGATCTGTACCAGGAGCTTCGGCGATCGTTCGAGCGCACCGGGTTCGCAGGGCCCACCGCCTACTACCTCAACCACGTGGCCAACCGTGCCTACAGCGACGAGTCACTCAACGGCGGCCACCTGGACATGCCGGCGCTGTTCATCGAGGCCCGCTACGACGTCATCGCCGACACCGCCGTCGCCCCGGACCGCAAGAACCCGATGCGGGAGCACTGCGCCCAGCTCACCGAACGCAGCGTCGACGCCGGCCACTGGCTCGGCCTGGAACGGCCCGCCGAGGTCAACGCCGCGCTCGAGAGCTGGCTGAGCGCACCGCGCCTGCTCAACGGAGCAGGCTGACGATCTTTCCGAGGCCGTCCGCCTGGGCCTCGGGATGTGCGGTGAGCTGCTCGTGGACGGCCTTGGCGAGTGGGAGGCGAGTGGGAGGTTGGCCGCGGGATCGAAACGATGTGCGGTCACGCCGTCGTGGGTGGCACGTAGCCGTCGGCCATCGGCCGCAGCCGCTGCTGGGTCTCGTGCATCGCGCCGCGCGCGGTGGGCACGTGGGGGCCGACGAGCTCGCCGTCGCGTTTGACGAACTCGCCGCCGACGAGCACGGTCTGGACGTCGGCGGGTCCGGCGCCGAGGCCGAGCATCACGACGGGGTCCCCGAAGCCGTCGAGGTGTGGTGAGCGCAGGTCGACGATGGTGATGTCGGCGTGCTTGCCGGGGGTGAGGGTGCCGATCTCGTCGGCGAGCCCGAGGACGCGGGCTCCGCCGATGGTGGCCAGTGCGAGCAGGTCGCGCTGGTGCAGCGCGACCTGGTGGACCTGTTCGTTGCGGCCCAGTGCGGCGGCGTTGGCGCGGGAGCGCTCGGCGGCCAGTGCCAGGCGCATCTCCGAGAACAGGTCGGTGCCGGCGCTGCAGATGGTGTCCACGCCCAGGCCGCAGGTCAGGCCGCGTGCCAGGGCGCGCCCGGTGGGCGGGTAGGTGCCGAACTGCATGAGCATGTCGGTGCTCGGTGTGATGCTGAGGCTTCCGCCGGAGGCGGCGATGAGGCCGAGCTCCTCGTCGGTGAGGTTGTTGCCGTGGATGTAGTTCACGTCAGGGCCGAGCAGCCCGTCGCGCTGCAGGGTGGGGATCGCGTCCGAGGTGCCGGACATCCCGATGTGGATCGAGATCGGCAGGCCGAGCTCGCGGGCGAAGGCGAAGTCGTCGGCGTTGCGCTCGGCCGAGGTGAAGCATGGTCCGCGCAGCGCCATGCCCATCCGGAGCCGGGAGTTCGCGGCGTTGCCGGGGAAGTACTGGTCGCGCAGGCGGCGGGCGTCGCGGGGGTGGGGCGGGTTGGGGTCGTCGCTGGCCGGGCCGGGGCCACCGTAGAAGAAGTAGCCGCGGATGCCGGACTCCTGCAGCCCGCGCAGGTTGGCGTCGGCATGCTCGGGCGACTGCAGCGCGTGCGCCCAGTCGCCGATCGTGGTGATGCCCGCGTCCAGTGCCTGCAGGGCGCCCCAGAGCGTGCCGGCGTAGATGTCGGACGGGGCGTGGTCCAGGGCGATGCCGCTCAGTACCGCCGGCCCGTAGCCGAATCCGGTCATCTGGGGGGTGAAGCCGGCGAGGGCGCCCTGCCACACGTGCCGGTGGGTGTCGACAAGACCTGGGATCACCAGCCGGCCCCGGGCATCGACGACCAGTGCGTCGGGTGCGCCGGCGCGCAGCCCGGCGCCGACCTCCACGATCACGCCATCCCGGATCAGCACGTCGCCGTTCGGGATGTCACCGAGCTTGTCGTCGACGGTGACCACGTAGCCACCGCTGATCAAAATCTCTTCGGGCATGCCTGTCTCCTCGTGTGGTCGGGTTGCCGGGTGGTGTCGGGGATCGGCGCCCGCTGGGTCAGGGCTGTTCGGGCAGGGTGGCGCCGGTGAGGTGCGCGCAGTAGTCGAGCAGCGCGTCCTGGTGGTGGTTCCCGTGCGCTTCGCGGGGCGCGGACCGTTCGCGCCGGTGATAGAAGTGCCGGCCGGTGACAGTGGCCGCCGGGTCGTCGCTGACCGCGAGCCAGGCCTGCGTGACCGGTGCCAGGTCGAGGTCGTCGGGTGCGCCGGGACCGCCCATCTTGGTGGGGACCCAGCCGGGCTCGACGGAGTTCGACAGCACGCCGGGCCAGCGGCGGGCGACGGCGAACGCGAGCAGGATGTCGAACAGCTTGCTGTCGCTGTAGGCCTGCGAGCCGTTCCACCGGCGCGCGCTCCACTGCGCGTCGGACAGGTCGGGGTCACCGCCCCTGGCCATGCCCGAGCTGAGGTACACCAGCCGCCGAGGCGGGGTGATCAGCGCGGTCAGCAGGTACGGGGCGAGGACGTTGACGCTGAACAGGTGGCTCAGGCCGTCGGCGGTCTCGATGCGCCGAGGCTCGCGGTAGCCGATCCCGGCGTTGTGGATCACAGCGTCGAACCGGCCCGTGGCATTCGCCTGCTCGGCAACCCACCGGATGCCGGAGATCGAGGTGAGGTCGCCGACCAGCACCTCGTGCACGGCGGGCAATGCCTTGCACGCGTCCCGGGCACGCTGCTCGTTGCGAGCGTGCAGCGTCACCTGGTGGCCCTGCCCGGCGAGTATCCGTCCGGACATCAGACCCAGACCGTCGCTGGAGCCGGTGATCAAAACACGGGACATCGTGAGACCTCCCTGTGTTTGTTTCGGGTGGCTAGACGTGGTCGGAGACGAACGAGGCCAGATCGGTGATCTCCGCCCCGGCCACGTCGTGACCCAGATGTGGATAGACGCGCACATCAGCCTTGGCGTGCGCCGAGAGCCAGGCATCGGTGCGCTTGAGCGCACTGCCGGGAATTACCCGGTCCTGCTCACCTCGACCCCAGAACACCGGGGGCCTGGAACTGGCGAGCTTCGGGTCACCGGGTTGGCTGTCGTTGACGACAAATCCCGCGAGGCTCACCCCGTAGGCGAAGCGTGCCGGGCTGTGCCGCATCAGCTGCAGAACCATCGCGCCACCCTGCGAAAATCCGAGCAGGCCGATCGACGGTGCAGCGTGCAGGGTGTCCAACCAGGACAACACACTCAACGAGGCCGCGTTCGCGACGTCCGGTCGTGGGTCGCCGATGGGATTTCCGGCACTGGGGAACCAGGCATATCCACCCGCCTCCGCGATACGTGCCCGCACAGAAACGACGACGAGATCACGCGGCAGCTCCGGCACCAACTGGAACAGGTGGGTCTCGTCATAGCTCCACCCGTGCATCATCACGAGCAACGGGCGGTTCGCGCGATCGCGTTCTTTCGCCGACCAGAGCACTCGCTCCGGGTTGATTCCAGGTTCTGTATGGGTGGACATGTGTACCGCACCCTTCTCGCTGAGCCGCTGATTCGACTCTGGCCCGGGGCGGGAGCGGCGTCCAAGACCTGATTCGTCCGCTCTGATGTCCAGCAGGTATCAGAGCGAGATCGGCCTGTGACGGAGGATGTTCTGAGGGTCGTGCCGCGTCGGAGGCCGGGCTGCTAGGGAACCAGTTCCATGGGGTCGTTCGGTCGGCAACGTAACCTCAGTCTGGTTCTTCACGGAAGCAACCGGACTGAGGTTACGTTCGCGGCCACCCATGGGTCACATGACGCCGGGTCAGCGCCGAGTCTGCTGCTCCCGCGCGGCGGAGCGCGACTAGATGATCATTCCACGCTGCGTGGCGTGCTCTCGGAAGGTGCCCGGGAACCCCGGAACGTGCGCGGGAGCCCCGAAGGTGCGAGAGCGGCCCCCGGGATCCGGTCGTCTAGACCCGACGCACGCCGTCCGACCCGGCGCGCGCCGTCGCCATCACCGCGCTCACCCCCACTTCGCATACCGTCGCTTCACTTCGCATACTCGGCAGACTGTGCGAAGTGAAGGCACGCCGTGCGAAGTGAAGGCACGCCGTGCGAAGTGAAGGCACGCCGTGCGAAGTGAAGGCACGCCGTGCGAAGTGAAGGCACGCCGTCGGCGGGCCTGCGTGGAGTTGCGTTCGACCAGCCCTACCCCGCCGCGCGAACACCTTGGAATTGACATCTAGGCAGCGATCCCGGGGCCCGGGATCGCTGCCATCGCGGTGCGTACGACACCGAGCAGGACCGGCTCGGCGATCCCCGACCTGGACAGGGTGTCGATCCCCCTGATCACACTGACGAACAGGTATCCGACGGCCGCCGCATCGACGTCGGGGGCGATCTCGCCCGCCGACTGTCCCGCCTCCACGGCTTCGGCGAACGACGTGGCGATCCGGGCGAAGGCGTTGCGGGCCACCTCCGCCACGGGCTCGTCGTTGTCGGCCAGGTCCACCGTGCCCTTCGTCAGGAAGCAGCCGCGGCGGGGCGACTGGGCGCTGAAGCTCCGCGCTATCGCGGTGAGGTAGTTCTCGACGCGGGCGCGCGGTGAGCCGCCGGCCTCCGGGGACAGAGCGGCCCGGGCCTGCGTGACAAGTCCCTCGCTGTACTCGGTCAGAGCGCGCAGGTAGAGATCGTGCTTGTTGCCGAACGCCTTGTAGATGCTGCCCTTGCCGAGGCCGGTGGCGTCCATCAGGTCGTACGTGGACGTCCCCTCGTACCCGTGGTCCCAGAACTGGTCGCGCACGACCTCCAGGACGTCGCCCAAGTCGAACCCGCGCTTCCTGCCCATGGTCACATCCTACCCGTTAGTTGACCAGGTGGTCCACAAAGTCTACGGGCCCACCGCCGTCTGGTATCGGATCTCCGTGATCTGCTGGGCGAACGCGGCCAGGCGGTCCCGGAGCTCTGCCGTGGCGCCGGTCACGGTGGTCGTGGGGACCGCGGCCCGACCAGGTGCTGGTCGCGTTGACCAGACGTAACAGAACGTGTCAAGCTCGTAACAGGCCGTGGCTACCCTGGGTGAGGCAAGCCGTGTTGGACCAGGACGAGCGCGCGGGGAGCTGGCTATGCGGTTCATGGACCCGATCCCGGACGGCGAGCACGTCGTGCTGAGCGTCGTCGACGGTTACTTCTTCCTGGTTCCCACCGTGGCAGAGGTCG
>DATAYB010000526.1:0-9479 GCA_036272795.1 Pseudonocardia sp. | reverse complement strand
ACCGCCCCCCGGCTGCTGCTCGAGCTGCTGTGCGGCCGGATGCTGCTGCCCGCCGCGTCCACCACCGATCTGGCGCTGCTGCAGCGGCTGGAGCGGATGGAGCGGCGCGCGGACATCGTCGTCGAGCCCCGCCCGGACGGCGTCGCCGAGGCGCTGCCCAGCGCTGCCCCCTCGGCGCCGGCCACACCGCCGGCACCTGCCCCCTCAGTGCAGGCGCCCCCCTCCTCGGTGCAGGCGCCCGCCGCCCCGGCCGAGGCCGGGCCAGCCGCGTCCGGCCAGCTGACCAGAACCTTCCAGCGCAGGTCACGGGCCCCGGAGTCATCGGGCGGCGCCGCCGAGGCACCCGCGGAGCCGCCAGCCGTGGCCTCGACCCGGGCCGAGTCGCTGCCCCCGCCGCCGGTTCGGGCCACCGCGCCGGCGCCGAGCCACGCCCCGGAGCCCCCCGCCGCTCCGCCGGCCGCCGCCCCCCGGACGGAGGCCGCCGCTGAGGTGCCGGCCGCCCCGCCGCCGGCCGGGTCGCCCGGCTCGGGCGGGATCGACGCGGCCGCCGTGCGCAGGGCCTGGCCGTCGGTGCTGGACGCGGCGAAGCAGTCCAGCCGGAGCACGGGTGCGCTGCTGGTCAACGCCACCGTGAAGGCCGTCGAGGGCGACACGCTGGTGCTCACGATCGCGGCCGCCCCGCTCGCCCGCCGGCTCTCCGAGCAGCGCAACACCGAGGTGATCAGCGCGGCGCTGCGCAGCGTGCTCGGGGTGGCGTGGCAGGTGCGGTGCGACCACGACGGTGGTGGCGCACCGGCAGGCCGGGCCCCGGCCGCGCCCAGTGGCGGTGCTCCCCCGGCGGCCAAGGCGGCGCCCACTGCCCCGGCGCCGGCCGCCAGCCCGCCTCCTCCTCCACCTCCCGCCCGGCGCCCGGCGGCCAGTGTGCCGTCCGGGTCCGAGCCGCCGTTGCCGCCGGAGCCGCCGCCCTACGAGGACGAGGAAGAGATGCCCGACGAGCCGGTGCGCGACCTGCCGGCTTCGCAGGAGAACCGGCGCGACCCCGAAGACGTGGCGATCGAGCTGCTCAGCGCCCAGCTGGGCGCTCGCGCGCTGGAGGACCGCCGCTGACGAGCTGACCCCGCCGGTAGGTCAGGAGGGAACGTCAGCAGGTTCGGGTCGGAAGATCGGGAACGCTCAGCCGACGGGAACGCTCAGCCGAGCGGGCCGCGGTTGTTGCCGTTGCCACCGAGCGGGTCGAGCTTCGACACCGCACTGGGAGCCTTGCTGGGGCTCGGCTTACGGGCCGGCTCCTCGGCGGGTTCTTCGGCGGCGGCGTTGTTGTCGGTGTCGCTCGCCGCGGAGTCCGTGGTCGTCTTCTTCTCCGGGGCGGCAGGAGCCCGTGCGCCGCTACCGGTCGAGCCCGCGCCGGAGGTCGACCTGCTGGTACCAGACGAGCTGGCCGAACCCGAAGAACCGGCGGAGCCCGAAGAACCTGAAGAACCCGAGGTCCCTGAAGAGGAACCCGAAGCGGCGGGCGGAGTGGCCGCGCTCGAGGGCGGGTCGGCGGACGCCCCATCACTGTCGGGATGCTTGGCGGTCGCGGTGTTGGTCGGCGGCAGGTGGGACAGCCAGGCGAGGATGGCGACGGTGATGGCCTGGGCGTAGCGCTGCCGGCCGGCCGCGTTGGAGACGGTGACCGCCTCCTGCGGGTTGCGCATGTTGGCGCACTCGACCAGCGCGATCGGCCGCTTCGACGTGTTCAACCCGGCGAGGTCGGCGCGGGGGAAGAGCCCGGCCTTGCCGAGGTAGGTGGACTCCGGCAGCCCGGCGCCGTGCAGGGCGTCGCGCAGCGCGGTGGCCAGCGCCAGCGACGGGGCGCCCTGGGCGGCGTTCAGCGCGGGACGGGGGTAGGCGACGTGGAAGCCGTAGCCGGCCGGCGGGGCACCATCGGCGTGGATGGATACCTCGGCATCCACGTTCATCTTCTCCGCCATCTCGCCGCGCACGTCCACGCACGGGCCGACGCCGGTGTCGCTCGTCCTGGTCAGCTTGGCGTTGACGCCGTTGGCCAGCAGCAGCTCGCCGACCCGCAGCGCCACGTCCCAGTTGAACTTGTGCTCGGCGTAGCCGGCGTCGGTGGATGTGCCGGTGGTGTTGCACGGCTTGGTGCCACCCCGACCGTCCGGCACCTTCTTGTTGATCTGGTCGGGGTGCGCGGCGTTGCCGCCGTTGTGGCCGGGGTCGAGCAGGATCGTGCGCTTGACGGCCGGGGCGGCGGGCGCTGCCGAGTCGGCCGTCGACGGGTTGGTCACCGACGCCGTCGGGGTCGGCTGGACGGGTTCGCCGCCGCAGCCCGCCAGCAGCACAGCCAGGACCGCGAGCAGCGGCCACGCGGTGCGTCGGGCGGATATCACAGCGGTCACGATCCCATGTCGCCACCGACGCGTGGCAGGCGACACCCGGTTCCGGGACGGGTGCCCAGCTCACCGACCCGGGCGGGGCTACGCTGCAGTCCGAAGTCCGAGCAGGAGGAGATGCGCCCATGAGGCCAGGGCAGCCCGATATGAACATGATCCTCCAGCAGGCCCAGCAGATGCAGCGCCAGCTGGCGGCCGCGCAGGAGCGGCTGGCCGAGACGGAGGTCACCGGCCAGGCCGGCGGCGGCCTCGTCACCGTCACGCAGACGGCGGCCGGGGAGATCCGCAAGGTCACGATCGACCCGAAGGTGGTCGACCCGGAGGACGTGGACACGCTGCAGGACCTGGTGGTCGGCGCGCTCGCGGACGCCGCGCGCGCCGCCAAGGAGCTGCAGGAGAAGACGATGGGCCCGCTCGCGGGTGGGCTCGGTCAGATGGCCGGCGGGCTGGGTCTGCCCGGCCTCGGCGGCTGAGCTCGCGTGCCTGAGCGAGGAATGGCAGAGCACGCGATGGCAGAGCGAGGGATGTAGGCCCCGGTGTTCGAAGGTCCCGTCCAGGATTTGATCGACGAGCTCGGCACGCTGCCGGGCATCGGTCCGAAGAGCGCACAGCGCATCGCGTTCCACCTGTTGGCCGCCGATCCGGCGGATGTGAGCAGGCTGCAGGAGGTGCTGCAGCGGATCAAGCAGGGTGTGCTGTTCTGCGAGGTCTGCGGCAACGTCTCGGAGAAGACGCGCTGCCGGTACTGCTCCGACGCCCGCCGGGACGCGACGCTGGTGTGCGTGGTCGAGGAGCCGAAGGACGTGCTCGCCGTGGAGCGCACGCGCGAGTTCCGGGGGCGCTACCACGTGCTCGGCGGCGCGCTTGACCCGCTGGCCGGCGTCGGTCCGGACCAGCTGAGGATCCGTCAGCTCGTTGCCCGGATCGGGGGAACGGGGCCGGCCGCCGACGAGACCGACATCGCCGAGATCATCATCGCCACGGACCCGAACACCGAGGGCGAGGCGACCGCCACGTACCTGCTCAGGTTGCTGCGAGATTTCCCGGGTTTGACGGTATCGCGGCTGGCCTCGGGCTTGCCGATGGGCGGTGACCTGGAGTTTGCCGACGAGCTGACGCTGGGGCGAGCGCTGTCCGGACGACGCACTATGTGAACAGAGTGTTACAACAATCTTGGTCTACCCAGGAGTAGTCGGGGGCGATTACTGTCACCCGATCGTGCACATCTGGCACGGCGTTCGTCCACCTGGGGGAGTCTCGATGCGTTCGGTCCTCGCTGCACTCACCGCCGGCCTAGTGCTGGCCTCACTGGTGTCCTGTGCGGCGTCGCAACGTGAGGGTGGAGGCGGGACACAGGACACGTTCGTGTTCGGGGTGGCAGGGGCACCGAAGAACTTCGACCCGATCTTCAACGACGACGGCGAAAGCTTCCGGCCGCAGCGGCAGATGCTCGAGACCTTGATCAGCTACAAGCCGGGCACGGCCGAGCTCGAACCCGGCCTTGCCACCGCGTGGACTCCGTCCGATGGCGGCAAGACCTGGACCTTCGCTCTGCGGCAGGGGGTGAAGTTCCACGACGGGACCCCGTTCGACGCCGCGGCGGTGTGCGCCAACTTCGACCGCTGGTTCAACATGCCGGGCGCCGCCGCGCAGTCTCAGATGATCTACTACGGGGACGTCTTCGAGGGCTTCGCGCACAACGAGGGCGACACCCAGGGGCAGCCGGTCTACAAGGACTGCCAGGCCTCGGATCCGAACACCGCGGTGCTGCACCTGAACCGGTTCAAGGGTGCCTTCCCCGGTGCGTTCGGGCTGACCTCGCTCTCCATCTCCAGCCCGGCGGCGCTCAAGCAGTACAACGCCGACCAGGTGACGCAGAGCGGCGACTCGTTCAGCTACAGCGCCTACGCCAACGAGCACCCCACCGGCACCGGCCCGTACAAGTTCGGTGGCTTCGACAAGGCGAACAACACCATCACGCTGCTGCGCAATGACGACTACTGGGGCGACAAGGCCAAGACCGCCAAGCTGATCTTCAAGATCATTCCGGATGAGAACGCCCGCAAGCAGGAGCTGCGTGCCGGCACCATCGACGGCTACGACTACCCGTCCCCGGCCGACCTGACCAGCCTGCGGGGCGACGGTTTCCAGATCCTGGCCCGCAAGCCGTTCAACATCCTCTACCTGGGCATCAACCAGAAGAACAACCCGGCGCTGAAGGACCTGCGGGTGCGCCAGGCGCTGGCGTACGGCATCAACCGGGACGCCCTGGTGCGCAACAAGATGCCCGAGGGCTCGGTGGTCCCGGCCAACGTGATGCCGGAGGCGGTGGCCGGGTACGCGCCGGACGCGGAGGCCTACCCGTACGACCCGACGAAGGCGAAGGCGCTGCTGGCCGCGGCCGGCGCGAGCAACCTGACGGTCAACTTCTACTACCCGACCGAGGTCACCCGGCCCTACATGCCGAACCCGACCGACATCTTCTCGGTGATCGCGGAGGATCTGAAGCAGATCGGCGTCACGGTCAACCCGGTGCCCGAGCCGTGGAACGGCGGCTACAAGGACGACGTGCAGAAGGCCGGCAAGCAGGACCTACACCTGCTCGGCTGGACCGGGGACTACAACGACCCGGGCAACTTCATCGGCACGTTCTTCGGCCGGCCGAAGGCGGAGTTCGGCTTCGACACCCCGGCGCTGTTCGACGAGCTGTCCGCCGCCGACGCCACCGTGGACCCGGCCGCGCACGCGTCGGCCTACCAGCAGGTGAACCGGGACATCATGGCCAAGTTCCTGCCGGCCGTCCCGTTGTCCAGCAGCCCGGCGTTCATCGTGGTCAACAAGGATGTGCACGGCCTCATCCCCAGCCCATTGACGAACGAGGAGTTCGGCCCGGTCAGCAAGAGCCCAGCCTCCTAGCCCGATGCTCCGGTTCCTGGTGCGCCGGTTGATCCAGGTGATCCCGACGCTGTTGCTGCTCTCGCTACTGGTGTTCGCCTGGCTGCGGTCGTTGCCCGGGGGCCCGGCCGGCGCACTGCTCGGGGACAAGGCCACCCCGGAGAAGATCGCCGAGCTGAACCACATCCTCGGCCTGGACCAGCCGATCTGGACCCAGTACCTGCGGTTCCTCGGCAGGGCGTTGGTCGGCAACTTCGGCAACTCGTTGATCACCGGGGACAGCGTGCTGGCGGAGATCGGCCGGGCCCTGCCGGCCACCGCCGAGCTGTCGGTGGCGGCGATGGTGCTCGCGGTGGGGCTTGGCGTACCACTCGGCTACCTCGCGGCCACCCAGCGCGGGCGGGCGCTGGACAGCGCCACGATCGTGGCAACCCTGGTCGGCGTCGCCGTGCCGGTGTTCTTCCTCGGGTACCTGCTCAAGGCGTTCTTCGCGGTGAAGCTGGGCTGGCTGCCACCGTCCGGGCGGGAGTCGACCGGGCTGGACGCCACCCGCGTCACCGGGTTCGCCGTCCTGGACGGGCTGCTGACCAGGGAGTTCGACGCCAGTGCCGACGCGTTCCGGCATCTCATCCTGCCGGCGGTGGTACTGGGCACCATCCCGCTCGCGGTGATCGTGCGCATCACCAGGGCGTCGGTACTGGACGTACTGGACTCCGACTTCATCCGTACCGCCCGTGCCAAGGGGCTCGCGCCCAGTACGGTGCGCGGCCGGCACGTGCTGCGCAACGCACTGCTGCCGGTGTCCACGACGATCGGCCTGCAGACCGGGCTGCTGCTCGCCGGCGCGGTGCTGACCGAGAAGGTGTTCGTCTGGGGCGGCATCGGCACCCTGCTCGCCGACGGCATCAGCCGCCACGACTACCCCCGCCTGCAGGCGCTGCTGCTGCTCGGCGCGCTGATCTACGTGGTGGTCAACCTGCTGGTCGACGTCTCGTACGCGATCATCGACCCGAGGGTCCGGCTCTCATGACGACTCGAGCACGGCGAGCAGGTCTCGCGACATGAACGTACTCATGCAGCGCCGGCGCGAGCGGCTGGACCGGTTGGCCGCGGCCGGCGGCGAGCGCGACGGGCAGAGCCTGCTGGCCGAGGCGGTGACCCGGCTGCGGCGCAACCCCGTGGCCATGACGGGCGCGGCCATCATCGTGGTGTTCGTGCTGGTGGCGGTGTTCGCGCCGGTGCTGGCGCCGCACGGTGCCGAGGAGAGCTTCGACGCGCTGCGCGCCGGACTGCGGCCGGACTCGATCCCCGGGCCCCAGCCGGGCTTCCCGCTCGGCAGCGACCAGAACGGCCGCGACGAGCTGTCCAGGCTGATCCTGGCGTCCCAGCAGACGCTGCTCGTAGGTGTGCTGGCCACGCTGTTCGGGCTGGTCGCCGGGGTGCTGATCGGCGTGCTGGCCGGCGCCTTCGGCGGCTGGGTGGACACCGTGCTGATGCGGCTGACCGACGTGCTGCTGTCGTTCCCGAGCCTGCTGCTGGCCATCTCGATCGCCGCGCTGGCGGCCAAGGCCAGCCAGACCACGGTGATCATTGCCGTGGCGGTCGTCAGCGTGCCGGTGTTCGCCAGGCTGCTGCGCGGCGCGATGCTCGCCCAGCGCTCCAGCGACTACGTGGTGGCAGCCACCGCGCTGGGCATCAGGCGCCGGCACATCGTGCTGCGCCACATGCTGCCCAACGCGATCGGGCCGGTGATCGTGCAGGCCACGCTGGTGCTGGCCAGCTCGATCCTGGACGCCGCCGCGCTGTCCTTCCTCGGCCTTGGCGACGCCGACCCGGGGCGTGCCGAATGGGGGCTCATGTTGGCCAACGCGCAGACCTACCTGGACGTGCGACCGGAGCTGGCGTTCTACCCGGCCGTGGCGATCATCCTGGTGGCGCTTGGCTTCACGCTGCTCGGCGAGGCCCTGCGCGAGGCGCTCGACCCGAAGAGCCGGCGGTGAGGGCACGATGACCGAGTCGAGTGGTGCTGGTGGCTCTTCGGGGGAGCCGTTGCTGCGGGTCAGGGACCTGCGGGTGACGTTCGGCGGGACGGGCCGGCGCCGCCGGGGCGACCCTCCGCCGACGGTCGCGGTGGACGGCGTGACCTTCGACGTCTCGCCCGGCCAGGTCGTCGGACTGGTCGGCGAGTCCGGCTGCGGCAAGTCGGTGACCTCGCTAGCGATCATGGGGCTGCTGCCGAAGCGCGGGGTGCGGGTCGAGGGCTCCGCGATGTTCCAGGGGACCGACCTGCTCGGGCTGTCCGACGCCGCGATGCGCGACCGGCGCGGCCGTGACCTGGGCATGGTGTTCCAGGACCCGCTGTCCGCGCTGAACCCTGTCGTGCCGATCGGCGTGCAGGTCACCGAGGTGCTGCGCCGGCACCGGTCGATGAACGCCGCCGACGCGAAGACCGAGGCCACCGAGCTGCTGCGCCGCGTGGGCATCCCGGACCCGGCACGGCGGCTGACCGAGTACCCGCACCAGCTGTCGGGCGGTATGCGGCAGCGCGCCCTGATCGCCATCGCGCTGGCCTGCCGGCCCCGGCTGCTGATCGCCGACGAGCCGACCACCGCACTCGACGTCACCATCCAGGCGCAGATCCTGGCGCTGCTGGCCGAGCTGGTCGCGGACACCGGCACTGCGCTGATCATGATCACGCACGATCTCGGTGTGGTGGCAGGGCTGTGCGACGAGGTGAACGTGCTCTACGGCGGCCGGGTGGTGGAGCGGGCGCGGCGGCACGAGCTGTTCGCCGCGCCCCGGCACCCGTACACACACGGCCTGCTCGGCTCGATCCCCCGGCTGGATGCGCCGTCCGGGGAACGGCTGGCGGCGATCAAGGGGTCGGTGGCGGACAACCTGGCCTGGGACTCGGCCTGCGCGTTCGCCCCGCGCTGCCCCCGTTCGCTCGCGGAGTGCACCGCGCTCACCCCGCCGACCGAAGAGGCGCTGCAACGGCTGTTGAGCTGCCACAACCCGGTTCCGGTGCAGGTGCGGTCGTGAGGGGGGACGGCGATGAGTGACCTGGTCGAGGTGGATGACCTCAAGGTGCACTACCCGCTCAAGTACGGCGTGTTCGTGGACCGCACGGTCGGCTACGTGTACGCGGTCGACGGGGTGTCGCTGCGGATCCGCCGGGGCGAGACGTACGGGCTGGTCGGCGAGTCGGGCTGCGGCAAGTCCACGCTGGGCAGGGCGTTGCTGCGGCTGACCGACGTAACCAGTGGGCGGGTGGTCGTCGACGGCGTCGACCTGGCCGGGCTGCGCGGCGAGCCACTGCGCAGGATGCGGCGCCGGATGCAGATGGTGTTCCAGGACCCGCTGTCCAGCCTGAACCCGCGCCAGTCGGTACGGGCGATGCTGGTCGAGGGTTTGCGGGCACACGGGCTGGACACCTCGCGCGAGGCGACCGAGGCGCGGCTGCGCGAGCTGCTGGACGCCGTCGGGCTGCCGGCAGGGGCGCTGCGCCGCTACCCGCACGAGTTCTCCGGCGGCCAGCGCCAGCGGATCGGGATCGCACGCGCGCTGTCGGTGAACCCCGACCTGATCGTCGCTGACGAGCCGGTATCCGCGCTGGACGTGTCGGTGCAGGCACAGGTGCTGAACCTGCTGGAGGACCTGCAGACCGCCCTCGGGCTGACCTACCTCGTGATCGCGCACGACCTGGCCGTGGTGCGGCACATGGCGGACCGGGTCGGCGTGATGTACCTGGGCGGCATCGTCGAGGAGGCCGCGGCCGGCGCGCTGTACAGCACGCCCCGACACCCCTACACGCGGGCGCTGCTGTCGGCGGTGCCGGTGCCGGACCCGGTGGTGGAGGACCGCCGCGAGCACCTGCTGCTCACCGGTGACCTGCCCTCGCCGGCGGCACCCCCGAGCGGCTGCCGGTTCCACACCCGGTGCCCGTGGCGCCAGCCGACCCGGTGCGACGACGAGCGCCCGGAGCTGCGGGTACTCACCAGCGCCGATCATCGCGTCGCCTGCCACTACGCCGAGCAGATCGACGCCGGCCAGCTGCGCCCACACGACGTGTCGCCGGAAGTCGTACCCGAGGGGACCGTGCTCGCCGCCGCGCCCCCCGCGGCCCCGGCATCCATCACCGAAGTGCTGGGCCACTGAGCCGGTCAGAGGCCTGCCTGGTGTGGAGTT
>DATAYB010000525.1:0-3413 GCA_036272795.1 Pseudonocardia sp. | reverse complement strand
AGGCGGTGGCGGCTGCGGGGCGCGGCGAGCAGGAGGACGCCGTCGGCCTTCGGCAGCTCGGTCTCGGCGAGCAGGGTGGGCTCGCCGGCGGCGGTGCGGGTGATCGCGGGCTTCTCCGCTTCGGCCTGGTAGCCCATCATCGGTGAGCCCCCGCCGCTCCAGCCGGCCAGCACGACGTGCCGGTAACCCAGTCGCTCGCGGGCGTCCCGGATGCATTCACCCAGGTCGAGCAGGACGTTCTCCATCTGCAGCGCGGCGTCGCCCGTCGAGTAGCGGTTCGCGCAGCCGATCACGTGCAGCCCGGTGCGGGCCAGCTCGGGAAACAGCGGCAGGTACGCAGGCGAGCCGATCGGGTGCATCGCGATGACCACGGTGTCCGAGTCGCGCTCGCCTCGCAGCAGCTGCGCCTGCCGCACCACGTGGTCGCCGATCGTGCCGTACACGTCCTTGCGCACGGACGCCTCGCGGGAGACCACCAGGTACGGGGCGCGCCGGTACTTGCCGCGCTCGGCGTGTGGCGGGGTGGCGGGTGGCGTGGCGCTGTCCGGCATTCCGGTCGCTCCGATCCGGGTCGCGTGGGCGGAAATAGTCTACCATTCGACGTTCGGTTATTGCCGTGGGCGGGCGTTTGGCCTGGTCGGGCGTGCTCGCTCAGTCGGGCGGTGGTTCGGGGCGGTTCGCGCGCAGGGCGGTGTGGGCGGCGATGCCCCTGGCCATGTCGGGGGAGAGGTCGGAGCCGGGGCAGCGTCGGATGCCGACCACGTTGTGGCCCCTCGGGTCCCTCGGGCTGTGCTCCCGGAACCGCCCGTCCGGCCCGGTCGTGACGTACTGCTCGCAGAGGAAACAGAAGGCCTCGCGGGCCATGCGCGACCGCCTCGACTAGGGACCGGGACTCCGTCACATTACCAAACTGCGTTGGGTTCCCGCGCGGCGCCAATCCAGTGATCATCAGGACGGGAAGGCTGTTTGATCACGCTGACAGCAGCCCTGTGGTCCTGATGATCACCGGGCGAGATCAGCGGACAGGGCGGACGGCGACGGCCCGGACTGTGGTCCGGGCCGTTGGGGGTGAGGCCGGGTCAGGCGGTCGCTTTGGTGGACTGCTCGGCGGCGCGGTGGGGGGTGGCCGGCGTGACGGAGCCCCCGCGCTCGATGGTGGTCATCACCACGGTGTCGATGATCTTCTCGCAGACGGTGTCGAAGATCTCGTCGGCGGACAGCGCGCGCTGGGCGAAAGCCCTGGTCAGATGCGGTGTCTTGGACGGGTCGATGTCGTGGGTGGGGCCGGCCGCGTCGCCCCGGCTCTCGTGCAGGGCGCTGCCGATCGCGTAGAGCTCGAGCGCCTCGAGCATGGGCGCGATGGCGCCGGTCGGCACGTTCTCCTCCTCGAGCAGCGCGACCGTGGCGTCCATCTGGGAGGAACCGATGCCGAGCGGCTGGCGGCGCAGCATCACGGGCACGAGGTCGGGGTGCTCGCGGAACGCCTGGCGCAGCCGGCGCGCGTTGCGCAGGATCCAGACCCGCCACGGCTCGTCGTGCGTCTGCGGCGTGCGGACCTGCTCGAGCGCCAGCTTGGCGGCGCCCACGACGATCTCTTCCTTGTTCTCGAAGTGGTGGTAGAGCGAGGCTCCGTTGACCTTCAACCGCTCGGCGAGGCGTCGGATGCTGAGCGCCTCGATGCCCTCGTTGTCGATGATGTCGAGCGCGACCTCGAGCGCCTTGCGCTTGGAGATCAGCGGAACCTTGGGTCGTGCCACCGGTCTAGCCCTTCTCTCGCGACGTCCCGCGTGCAGCTGCCAGCGGGAGCGCTCCCGGTGCGGGACACCGTCGTCATCGAGCGAGTTCGCTGCCCACGATACCAAGCAATGCTTGCTTCACCCCGGCTTTGCGACGGGTGCGGCGGCCCGGATCTGACCATCGATCAGTCGCTGCATCACCCGGCGGTCGAGGTCCAGCCGGTCGGCGACGGTGACCGTGGACTCGTCCCGCAGTAACCGCTTGGTCTCCCGTACCGCCTCGGCGGGCTTGCCGGCCAGGGTCCTGGTCCGCTCGGTGACCAGGGCCGCCAGTGCGACCGCGTCCGGGGCCAGCGCGGTCACCAGGCCCAGTCGGTGCGCCTCGGCGGCGTCGAAGGGCTCGCCGAACAGGGTGAGCTCGGCGGCCTTCTGGGCACCGACGAGCCGGGGCAGCAACAGGGTCGACGCCGCCTCCGGCACGAGCCCCATGTTCACGAACGGCAGGCGGAACTTGCTGGTCACGGTCGCGTAGACGAGGTCGGAGTGCAGCAGCACGGTCGTGCCGACACCGATCGCGGGACCGTCCACAGCGGCCACGAGCACCGGTCGCAGGGTGCTCAGCGCGGCGAGGAAGCGCAGTGGAGGGGCGTCGTCGCCGAGCGGCGGGTTGGCGGCCATGTCGGCCAGGTCGTTGCCCGCCGTGAACGAGCCGCCGGACCCGGTGAGCACCACCACCCGCACGTCCTCGTCCGCGTCGGCGGCCCACAGTGCGTCGGCCAGCGCGGCGTACATCGAGGAGGTGATCGCGTTGCGCTGGGCGGGGCGGGACAGCCGCAGGGTGCGGATGCCGGGCTCGGCGAGGACCTCAACGTCGGGGTGCGCACCAGGTTCCACCCCGGACAGAGTAACCATATGCTGTTTGGTTGGGAACAGGGACACGGCGTGAGGAGCGCGGATGCTGGAAAGTCTGGCCGGGCGGCGGGCGCTGGTCACCGGGGCGAGCCGGGGGATCGGGGCGGCGGTCGCGCGGCGGTTCGCCGAGCTGGGTGTGGACGTCGCGCTGGTCGCACGTGACGGAGACGCCATCGAGGCGCTGGCCAAGGAGCTGGCCGGGTTCGGGGTGCGCGCGCTGCCGGTGCGGGCCGACCTCACCGACCGCGATTCGCTGGCCGCGTTGATGTCCCGGGTGGGCGACGAGTTCGGCGGGCTGGACATCCTCGTGAACAACGCGGGCGTGCTGCCGGCGGCGTCCCGGGCGGAGCGGCTGAGCTGGGATGCGTGGGATGCCACGCTCGGGCTGAACCTGTCCGCCCCGTGGTTCCTGGCCTGCCGGGCGAAGGAGCTGATGGGTTCCGGTGGCGGTGTCGTGGTGAACAACGCGAGCACCGCCGCGTACTTCCCGTCGCGGGGGCTGGTGGCCTACAACGTGAGCAAGTCCGCGCTGATCATGCTGACGCGGGTGCTCGCGCTGGAGTGGGCGCGCGAAGGGGTGCGGGTGGTCGGCGTGGCGCCCGGCAAGATCGATACCGACCTGGTGCAGCCCATCCTGCGCTGGACGGAGAAGCACGAGCTGCCGGTGAACCCGCAGGGGCGGATCGGCGCCGACCGCGAGGTGGCCGACCTGGTGGCGTTCCTGGTCTCCGACCGGGCGGCCTACCTGACCGGCGTCACCGTGCC
>DATAYB010000524.1:0-4742 GCA_036272795.1 Pseudonocardia sp. | reverse complement strand
GAAGTTGGGGGAGTGACTTGCACTCGGAACAGAACGAGCTCGGCGAGGCCGAGGCGAATCCACTCGCCTCGGTGCTGTCCGGTATGCCCGAGGTGTGGCAGCGGCTGCTCGAGGAGCACCTGCCGGACAGCTACGGACGGTGCGTGGCCTGCCGGAACTCCAGCACGGCCGGCGTGCCGTGGCCCTGCACCCTGCAGGTCGCCGCCGCTGACGCGCGGTCGCTCTCGCTCGGCCCGGGCGAGTTATCGGGCGAGCTGCCCGACCCTGCGGTTCACGTCGCCTGCTGACCAGGCCCCACTTGTTCGCGCGCGGCCTGTCCGGGCGCCGCCCGCCGGGGCCGCGTCTGCTCGGGTCGGACCCGCCGCTCGGGCCGAGGGCCGCCGGGTTGCTGCTCGGGGTCGCCGCTGACGCGGTGTTCGCCGATCCGGCGCGGTGGCACCCGGTGGCCGGGTTCGGCCGGTTCGCGGGCCGGCTGGAGACGTACTGCTACGCCGACTCGAAGGCGGCCGGGCTCGGTTATGCCGGGCTGGCCACGGGTGCCGCGGTGGTCGTCGGTGCCGCCGTGGCCCGGCTGACCAGGGCACGCCCGGCCCTGGAGACGCTCACCGTGGCCGCCGCCACCTGGGCGGTGCTCGGGGGTGCCTCGCTGGCCGGCGAGGCCGCTGCGCTCGCCGGTGCCCTCGAGGACGGAGATCTGCCCGCCGCCCGCGCCCGCATCCCCAACCTCTGCGGCCGCGACCCCAACGCGCTGGACGCGGCCGGGATGGCCAGGGCGGCGGCCGAGTCGGTCGCCGAGAACACCTCGGACGCCGTGGTCGGCCCGCTGCTCTGGGGTGCGCTGGCCGGCGTGCCAGGTCTGCTCGGCTACCGCGCGGTGAACATGCTGGACGCCATGGTCGGCTACCGCTCGTCCCGGTACCGCCGGTTCGGCTGGGCGGCCGCGCGGACCGACGACCTGGCGAACCTGCTCCCCGCCCGCCTCACCGCGCTGCTCACCGTGCTGGCCTCGGCACCGCTCGGCGGCTCACCGGCGGGTGCCGTGCGAGCGTGGCGGCGCGACGCCGGTGGGCACCCCAGCCCGAACGCCGGCCCCGTCGAGGCGAGCGCCGCCGGCGCGCTGGGCATCAGGCTCGGCGGTCTCACCCAGTACGCGCACGGTGTGGAGCAGCGCCCGGTGCTCGGTTCCGGGCCGGTGCCGACCCAGGCCGACCTGCGGCGGATGGTGCGGCTGTCCCGGGTGCTCGGCTGGTCCGCCGCTGGAGTGGCGGCGCTGACCGCCGAGCTCCTGGCAAGGCGCCGCTCTCGCCCAACGTAACGCCGGTGCGGGTTTTTGCCGCAGCAACCGGACTGACGTTACTTGTGGGCCATTCTGCAGGTCAGAAGCGCGCTTTGCCGTAGCGGTCGACCAGTCGGTCCCGGGCCGGCTCCGGCCGAGGTGGCTCGGCCGGGCCGGGGTCGGGTGTATCGCGGCCGGGCGTACCGGGTCCGCTCGACTCGGTCGATGCCTGGTCGCCCCGCAGCGCGGCGCGCAGGCTGGCACGGGAGGACAGCGCGCGGCCCGGTACCACGCCGGCCGGTTGCGCAGGCGCGACGCCCGCCAGCTCCTCACCGTCACAGGGCTCGTCGTCGAAGTCGTCGTCCTGCTCGTCCACCGGCCCCCGGCGTTGCAGCAGCTCGAGGCGGACGAAGTAGCCGAGCCCGAACAGTGCCATCGCCCCGAACGTCAGCCACTGCCAGGCGTAGGAGAGGAACGGGCCGCTGTCGGTGTCCGGCAGGGGCAGCACTCCGAGGCCGCCCGGCTGGCCGTCGACGAGCTCCAGGTAGCCGGGGGACACCGGCGAGCCGATCGCGGCGGCGAGCAGTTGGCTGTCCGCCGCGTAGAGCTGCCGGTGCCCGCCGGAGTTGAGCGAGGCGCGGTGCTGCGGGTCGGACTCGTCGAGCTGGATCCGGCCGACCAGCGTGACAGTGCCACCCGGTGCCGGCGGGTACTCCGTGACCTGGCGGCCATCCCCCGGCCGGACGTAGCCGCGGTCCACGGCGACCGTCCGGCCGTCGTCGGTGCGGAACGCGGTGAGCACCTCGAACGCCGGCCGGCCGAGCACCGTGCGCAGCCGGACCACGGCCTCGTCGCCCGTCAGGTACTCGCCGCGCACCGACGCCTGCCGCCAGGTCAGCGAGGGATCCGGGGCGCTGCCTGCCGGGACCAGCTCGGCCAGCGGGCGCGGTGGGTTGGCGAAGGAGGCGGCGATCTGGGTGTTCTCCAGCGAGCGCTCTGCGTTGCGCCGGAACTGCCACGGGGCCAGCAGCGTGTAGCAGGCGACCGCGAAGGCGATGACGACCAGGACGAACGCTATCCAGCCCGGTTTGAACAGGAACCGCACGCGTCTACGGTAAGCCGTCGGCCAGCGCCACGGTGGAGCGGGCGGCGGCCACCGCCCGCTCGGCATAGCCCCGCCCGAACAGCGCGACGTGCACCAGCAGCGGGAACAGCTGGTGCAGCCCGACCCGACCCGGCCATCCCGGGGCCAGCGGGCTGATCTGCTGGTAGCCGTCGAACACCGCATCGGGGTGCGGGCAGCCGAACAGCGCGAGCATGGCCAGGTCCGTCTCCGGGTGACCGCCGTGCGCCGCCGGGTCGATCACCCAACCCTCGACCTGCGCGGACTCGCCCCTCGGGCCGGAACTCCAGCAGACGTTGCCGGACCACAGGTCGCCGTGCAGCCGGGCCGGCGCCACCGGCGGCCCGGCGACCTCGGGCAGTACCCGGCAGGCCGAGTCGATGACGTCGGTCTGCTCGGCGGTCAGCTGGCCGGCGTCGCTGGCCAACCGCAGGTAGGGCCGCACCCGGTGCTCGACGTACCAGTCCGGCCAGTGCTCTCCGGGCACGTTGTGCATCGGCGCGAGCCCGATCCAGGCCTTGTCAGGGCCGCCGGGCGGGGCGGCGCCGAACGCGGGCGCGCCGGCCGCGTGCAGCTGCGCGAGCGCGCGGCCGAACCGGGTGGCGGCCGCCCGGTCGGGGCGGGCCGGGGGCAGGTACTCCATCAGCAGCCAGTCCGCGTCGTGGCCGAGCACGGCCGGCACGCCGACCTGCTCCGGTTCGCCGAGCCAGCGCAGCCCGGCGACCTCGGCGGTCAGCTGGCCGGGCTGGCGGGGTGCCGACTTCAGCACCGCGAGCCGGCCGTCCGCGAGCTCGACCCGCACCAGCGAGCCGTCCAGGTGGCCGGCGTGGTCGACCGCGCGGGGCGCCTCGCCGGTCAGCCGCCGCACGGCCTCCTCGAGCTCACCGTCCGAAGGATCCTCCCGAGTCACGCCAGTCGGGCCCGGGTCCAGTCGAGCAGGCCGGGCATGGCGGCCTCGACCATGGCGAGCACCTGGTCGAACCCGCTGTCGCCGCCGTAGTACGGGTCGGGCAGCTCGGCGCCGTCGGGTGCGGCCGGGTCGAACGAGCGGACCAGCCGGACCCGTTGGGCGGCGTCCTCGCGGCCGAGCACCCTGGCCAGCGCGGCAACGTGCTCGGGGCTGGC
The DNA here is from genome assembly GCA_036272795.1 of Pseudonocardia sp. GTDB lineage: Bacteria > Actinomycetota > Actinomycetes > Mycobacteriales > Pseudonocardiaceae > Pseudonocardia. The sequence goes on along the minus strand of DATAYB010000524.1, from coordinate 1,218 downwards.
GGCCAGCAGCAGGTCGGCCTCCAGATGGTTGGGGTTGACCTGCCGGGCCACGTGGTCGGCGGGGTAGCCGTGCCGGCGCAGCACCTCGGCGGCCCGCTCGTCGGCCGGTTCGCCGGCGTGCCACGGCCCGGTGCCGGCGCTGCTCACCTCGACGCGGTCGGCCAGCCCCTCGCGGTCCAGCACGGTTGCGTAGACCTTCTCGGCCATGGGCGAGCGGCAGATGTTGCCCGAGCAGACGAAGCACACGTGGAGCACCTTTGCGGGGTCACCATCCATACCGCGGACGGTAACCGACGGCCCAGCCGTCCGTCGGCCGTGGCAGCACGCCCGCCGCCGGCCTGCCGATGCCGAGCGGCGCGCTGTGGCCAAGCGGCGCGCTGTGGCCGAGCGGCGCGCTGTGGCCGAGCGGCGCGTTGTGGCCGAGCGGCGCGTTGTGGCCGAGCGGCGTGGCGTTGCGAGCTGCACGCCGTCACCGAGCAGCGCCCTGTTACCGAGCTGCACACCAGGCAGGTATTTCCGCCGCGCAACCTGCCTCCTGTGGAGTTCGGTAACGACAGGCAGGCGCAGCAAGGTCAACTCCTTCACCGGGCCGGGCGCACCAGGCGACCATGCCGATCGGTGGTCATCAGGACCTGACGGCTGTTCGATCATGGCCTCAAGAGCCCTCACGTCCTGGTGATCATGGGTGGAGCGGTGGGCTCGCGGGCCCCTCGGTCGCCGGCGCGCCCGCCGCCGGTCAGCCGAGCGAACCGACCCGCGTTGCGTCCACCTTCACCGGGGCGGCCATGCGCCGGGCCACGTCCAGCCGGGCGAGCAGGTCGTCCGGGGCGGCGAGCAGGCGGTAGCGGTGCAGCGCGGGTGCGGTGGCGCCGAGGTTCTCGTGCCTGGTGAGGCCGGCGAGGTAGTCGGCGACCCGGTCCGGCGGGGGCACCAGCTCGGCCGCGAACCAGCGGCGGTCCGCGCCGGGCCGCCCGACAGGCTCGGCCCACCAGCCCAGCTCCTCGTGCCACCCCGCGCGCAGCCGCTCGCGCGGCGCCGGCAGGGGCGCGGCCCCCGGCGATGCTGCCGGCTCGGCGCCGACTCCGGCCAGGCTCAGCTCGAGGCTCAGCCCGAGCGCCTGTTGCGGCATCGGCGGGTGCACGGCGGCGCTGTGCACGACGACCTGCCGGCGGGCCAGTTGCTGGCGGACGGCGGACAGGTACTCGGTGAGGAAGTCCA
>DATAYB010000523.1:0-8933 GCA_036272795.1 Pseudonocardia sp. | reverse complement strand
GCGATCGTGAAGCTGTGGGAGAACGCCTGGGCCGAGTTCGTGCCGTTCTTGGCGTGTGACCCGGAAATCCGGTCAGTCATCTACACGACCAACGCGATCGAGAGTCTTAACGCGCGTTTCCGCCGGGCTGTCAAAGCCCGTTGACACTTTCCGAATGAGAATGCCGCGCTGAAGTGCCTGTATCTCACCGTGATGAGCCTCGACCCGACGGGAAGAGGACGTCAAAGATGGACCAATCGGTGGAAAAAGGCGTTGAACGCCTTTGCTATCACCTTCGAAGGCCGTATCATCACCAACCAGAAGTAGCCGACCAGATCAAGCCGGTTACACCGTTAATCTGACAGACCCATGGCGTCGCCACATGCTCAGCGTGTCGGCCCGGGTCCGTCGGTCGTCAAGCGGCTCTGTCGCGTTGACAGGGCGGGGAGCGAGGCGCTCGGGCTGGTGAGAGCCCGCCCCGATCATTTTCTATGCGCGGGGCGGGCCGCGTCGAACTGGTCAAGGCGTCGGCCGTCCTGACTGACGCCGAGTTGCCACCGTGTGAGTGTGGGTCAGACGGTGGCGGAAAGGCCCTTGCCGACGGTGAGGCCGGCGGTGCTGTCGAGCAGCGAGCCGAACAGGTCGACCCGCACGGTGTCGCCGTCGGTGATCTCACCGGACAGCAGGGCGCGGGCCAGCTGGTCACCGATCGCGGACTGCACCAGCCGGCGCAGCGGCCGCGCACCGTAGAGCGGGTCGAAGCCGTTGATGGCCAGCCACTCGCGGGCCCCGTCGGACACGTCCAGCGACAGCCGCCGCGCGGCCAGCCGCTTGCCCAGCTGGGCCAGCTGGATGTCCACGATCGAGGTCAGCTCCTCGGTGGACAGCGCCTGGAACACCACGATGTCGTCGAGCCGATTCAGGAACTCCGGCTTGAAGTGCCCGCGCACGATCCGCAGCACCGCGTCGCGCCGCGCGGTGGCATCCAGCGAGGCGTCCGCGATCGCGTGGCTGCCGAGGTTCGACGTCAACACCAGGATCGTGTTGCGGAAGTCGACCGTGCGGCCCTGGCCATCGGTCAGCCGGCCGTCGTCGAGCACCGCGAGCAGCACATCGAACACGTCCGGGTGAGCCTTCTCCACCTCGTCCAGCAGCACCACCGTGTACGGCCGGCGGCGCACCGCCTCGGTCAGCTGGCCACCCTGGTCGTAGCCGACATAGCCGGGAGGAGCACCCACCAGCCGGGCAACGCTGTGCTTCTCGCTGTACTCGGACATGTCGATGCGGACCATGGCCCGCTCGTCGTCGAAAAGGAACTCCGCCAGCGCCTTGGCCAGCTCGGTCTTGCCGACCCCGGTGGGGCCGAGGAACAGGAACGAGCCGGTCGGCCGGTTCGGGTCGGCCACCCCGGCACGCGCCCGGCGCACCGCGTCGGACACGGCACGAACGGCCTCGGCCTGGCCGATCACCCGGCGGCCCAGCTCGTCCTCCATGCGCAGCAGCTTCGCCGTCTCGCCCTCCAGCAGCCGCCCGGCCGGGATGCCGGTCCAGGCGGACACCACGTCCGCCACATCGTCCGGGCCGACCTCCTCCTTGAGCATCAGCTCGTCCTTCTTCGCCGACACCTCGTCGGCCAGCGCCAGCTCCTTCTCCAGCTTCGGGATCCGGCCGTAGCGCAGCTCCGCGACCCGGCCGAGGTCGCCGTCCCGCTCGGCCCGCTCGGCCTCGCCGCGCATCCCTTCGAGCTGCTCCTTGAGCACCCGGGAGGACTCGATCGAGGTCTTCTCGTTCTGCCAGCGCGCGGTCAGCGCGGACAGCGCCTCGCGCTTCTCGGCCAGCTCGGCGCGCAGCGCGGTCAGCCGCTGCACCGAAGCCGGGTCGTCTTCCTTGGCCAGCGCCATCTCCTCGATCTCGAGGCGGCGCACCGCGCGCTCCACCTCGTCGATCTCCACCGGGCGCGAGTCGATCTCCATCCGCAGCCGGGAGGCGGCCTCGTCGACAAGGTCGATGGCCTTGTCCGGCAGGAACCGGGCGGTGATGTACCGGTCGGACAGCGTGGCGGCGGCGACCAGCGCGGTGTCGGTGATCCGCACGCCGTGGTGCACCTCGTAGCGCTCCTTGAGGCCGCGCAGGATGCCCACCGTGTCCTCGACACTCGGCTCGCCGACAAGGACCTGCTGGAAGCGGCGCTCCAGCGCCGGGTCCTTCTCGATGCGCTCGCGGTACTCGTCCAGCGTGGTCGCACCGACCATCCGCAGCTCGCCCCGCGCCAGCATCGGCTTGATCATGTTGCCCGCGTCCATCGCGCCTTCACCGGTCGCGCCGGCGCCCACGATGGTGTGCAGCTCGTCGATGAAGGTGACGACCTCGCCCGCGCTGTCGGTGATCTCCTTCAGGACGGCCTTGAGCCGCTCCTCGAACTCGCCGCGGTACTTCGCGCCGGCCACCATCGAGCCGAGATCCAGCGAGATGACCCGCTTGTTCTTCAGCGACTCCGGCACGTCGCCGGCCACGATGCGCTGGGCGAGGCCCTCCACGATCGCGGTCTTGCCGACGCCCGGCTCGCCGATCAGCACCGGGTTGTTCTTGGTCCGCCGGGACAATACCTGCACGACACGGCGGATCTCGGTGTCCCGGCCGATGACCGGGTCCAGGTCTCCCTTGCGGGCCCGCTCGGTGAGGTCGACGCCGTACTTGGACAGCGCCTGGTAGGTGCCCTCCGGGTCCGGGCTGCTCACCCGGGTGGAGCCGCGCACCTTGCGGAACGCGTCCTTGAGCGCGTCCTCGGTGGCGCCGTGCCGACGCAGCAGCGCCGCCACGTCGCCGTTGCCGGCGGCCAGGCCGACCAGCAGGTGCTCGGTGGAGACGTACTCGTCGCCCATCTCGGTGGCGAGGCGCTGCGCGGCGGTCAGCGCGGCCACCGCCTCCCGATTCAGCTGCGGGGCGGACACGGTGGCGCCGGCCGCGCTGGGCAGCCGGTTGCCGATCTGGGTGAGCTCGGCGCGGATCGCCGCCGGGTCGGCGCCGACAGCCTCCAGCAGCGGCGTGCTGATGCCGTCGGACTGGGCCAGCAGCCCACCCAGCAGGTGGCTCGGCCCAACGTCGGGGTTACCAGCGAGAGTTGCCGCCTGCGCCGCGGCGGACACCGCCTGCTGTGTCTTGGTGGTGGGGTTGAACGAGTCCATCCTCGCTGGCCTCCTGCTGTGTGATCGCTGCTTGCTCGTCGTAGGGCGCCGCCGGCCATCCCCGGCCAGTGTGCCCGTCGCTACTAGTAACGGCAGGAAACTTGAGTCTGTTCCGCTCAAGGCAAACTTCAACCAAGCTTTTCCCGTCAGCGCGGTAGCATCCGCGCATCAACGCGAAGCCTGCCCGTGTCGAGCTGAGCGTGAAGGCATTCTGGGCCCGAGCCGGCCGACCGACCAGAGTGCTGGTGGCCAGCCTGATGACGCTGGGCGTCTGCATGCTCACCTCGGGCCTGCTGTCGGACCGGTACGGCTGGTGGACGAGCCTGCCGTTCCTCACCAACCTGGCCTCGGGCCTGACCTCGGCGTGCTTCGGTGTGCCGTTCGCCCTGCTCGTACTGTCCTCCCTGACCTCACTCGAGGACGAGCAACAGCAGCAGCGCAACGCGGAGAACCTGCGCCGAGGCGCGCTCGAGGCGTTGGCGGCCGCGGTGCGCCAGGTCACCTCGAGCGGGACGCGGGAGCGGGTGGACGCTGGCCTCGACCCGCTCACCCGCACCGTCATCGAACGCGCCGAACAGGTGATCGAGGCCGACGGGTCGGTCGAGTCGCTGCGGCACAGCGTGCTGACGTGTCAGGAGTCGCTCATCGAGCTGCATGAGTACCTGCGGCAAAACTTCTCCTATCTGGTGGACATGGAGGAGCACTGGGCGAGCACGTGCGCGCAGTGGCGCTTCCTCGACGACTACGTCAAGCCAAGGGGCTACGAGCAACAGCTGGACTGGATCAGGCCTGACGCCGCCGCCCGATTCGACACCATTCTGCGCAACAGCACACACCCACTCGCCTCGGTGATCCCGCTGCGCGAACACACCTTGCCCGAGCTGATCGGACGACTCTCCCGGCTGGCGGAGGGCGACGACGAGCATCTGGTCGAGAACACCGGGAGTGAGCTGCATGGACGCATGGCTGGGCTTAATCGCGAGCTGACCCTGCTGCGCGGACAACTTCCTCGGACCATGCGCCTGCGGGAAGCGATGGCGATCGCCCAGGGACTCCCGTTCGAGGTGGACCTCACGCCCGGGTACGGTTTGCAGCTCTGACGCCCGACTCCACTGGGTCTTCGAACCATCACGAACAGTGACGAAAAGCCCGACACAGCGCGGCGACACGCCCGAGGCGGGGCCAGGTGGAGCCTGCCCGTGACGATCCGACAGCTCAAGCACTACCCTCAGCATCCGTCGGAACCGTCAGCTACTACTATCGTCCCACACTTCCACCCACATGAGTGAAGGACACAGTGATCGTCCCGTGAGTCGTTCTATGGTCGCTAGGACGGCCGGTCCGGATATGGAGTGCTGGCGCGAGCCCCGACCGTCGCCGCTTCCCGAGGAGAGAGCCCGCCCCCGATCATGAGCGCCGAGCCACTGCTGACCGAGTACCCGCCGAGTAGGCCCGCGCCCGCGCGGGCCAACGAAATGGTCTCCATCATCCGGTCCAGCTTCGCCGAGGTCGAGGATGATGCCGAGGAGCTGGCAAAACACTTCTACTCGCTGCTGTTCCACCTCGCCCCCGAGACCCGGGAGCTGTTCCCGGCGAACATGGTGGTGCAGCGCAGCCGGCTGCTCCGCGCCCTGGTGCACGTGGTCCAGATGGTGGACCACCCCGACGAGCTGGGGCCGTTCCTGTCCCAGCTGGGCCGCGACCACCGCAAGTTCGGCGTTGTCACCAAGCACTACAACGCGGTGGGCGGCGCGCTGCTCGGCGCTATCGCGCACTTCCTCGGCCCCGGCTGGACCCCCCGGGTGCAGACCGCGTGGACCGAGGCGTTCAACGTCGTCTCGCACGCGATGCGCGCGGGCGCGGACGGCGACACCGGGCCGGCCTGCTGGCTGGGTCGGGTGGTCGGGCACCGCAGGCTGAGCTGGGACGTGGCCATGGTGCAGGTGCAGACCGGCCAGCCCATCCCGTACCACGCCGGCCAGTACCTGAGCGTGGAGACGCCCCGGCGGCCCCGGCTGTGGCGCTATCTGTCGCCGGCCAACGCGCCCCGCGAGGACGGCATCATCGAGTTCCACGTGCGCGCGGTGCACAACGGCTGGGTCAGCCGGGCCATCGTCGCGCACACCGAGCGCGGTGACACCTGGCGGATCGGCCCGCCGATGGGCCGGCTCACCGTCGACCCCGACTCCGGGCGGGACGTGCTGATGGTCGCCGGTGGCACCGGCATGGCGCCGATCAAGGCGATCCTGGAGACCATGGCCCAGCGTTCCGACAACCCGCGCACCGAGGTGTTCGTCGGCGGCCGCCGCTGGGAGGACCTGTACGACTTCGCCAGCCTGCGCCAGCTGTCCTACACCAACCCGTGGCTGAACGTGGTGCCGGTCGTCGAGGAGGACGAGGGCATCTCCGGTGCCGAGCACGGCACGCTGGCCGACGTGGTCACCCGCTACGGCGCGTGGAAGGACCACGACGCGCTGGTCTGCGGCTCGCCGTCGATGATCCGGGCCACCGTGTCCCGGATGCTCGTCGCCGGCACGCCGCTGGACCAGATCCGCTACGACCTGTTCACCATGGACTGAACCGCGCTATTTTTCGGAAAGGCCCAGGGTCGGGGCCAGCTCGGCCAGGGTGACCAGCGGGTCGTCCGCGTCCGGCAGTACGTGCACCGCGACGTGGTCGGCACCGGCGTCCAGGTGCGCGCGCAGCTTCGGCGCCACCGCCGAGGCGATGCCCCGGGCGGCCAGAGCGTCGATCAGCTCGTCGCTGCCGCCGTTGTCCAGGTCGGCCTCGGCGTATCCGAGGCGGCGCAGGTTGGCCCGGTAGTTCGCCAACTGCAGGTAGGGGTTGTGCACGGCGGCCCGCGCGGTGGCCAGCGTGTCGTCGCCGAACAGGCCCAACGCGACCTTGTGCTCCACCGCCAGCAGCGGCGCCTCGCCGAGCGTCTCGCGGGCGGATTCGGTGAACTCGGGCGTCACCAGGTAGGGGTGCGCGCCGGCGGCCCGGTCGGCGGCCAGGCGCAGCACCCGGGGCCCTAGCGCGGCGAGTACCCGGCGGTTGGCCGGCACCGCGTGTTCGTCGAGGACGTCCAGGTAGTCCACCAGCGCCTGGTACGGCTTGGTGTAGCCGGCGTTCGCCTCCGGGTGGCCGGCCCCGATGCCCAGCAGGAACCGGCCGGGCCAGGCCTGCTCGATCCGGTGGAAGGAGTCCGCCACCGCGCCGGCCTCGGCGGTCCAGATGTTCACGATGCCGGTGGCCACCGCGATCGTCTCGGTGGCGCCGAGCAGTGTGTCGACAATGGCGAGGTCGGCCGACGGGGAGCCGCCGATCCAGATCGTCTGGTAGCCCAGCCGCTCGATGTCCGCGGCCCGCTCGGCGGTGAGCGCCCACTGGCCGGCCCACACCCCCACCTCGCCGATCCGCACAGGTGTCGCGTTAGCACTCATCGATCGCTCGCCTCCGTCACGGGGTAGTCGTCCCCCCTGCGCAACGCGGTGAACGCCGGGCTGTTCCGCGCATGGCGTCGACGCGCCAGGCGGCGAGACAGCCGCGCCGGGCGGTGCCACCGCCCCCGCCTACCCCGACGACACACAACACCCCGACGGCACACAGCACTCCGACGGCACACAGCGAGTGGGCGCCGCACATAGGGCCGGACGTGTGTGCGGTGCCCACTCGCTGTGTGCGGTGCGAGAGGGTGCGGTGCGAGAGGGTGCGGTGTGCCGGCGCGGGGCCGGTTAGCGAGGGGCGCGGCGGCGGGCCAGCCAGTCGCGGGGGGCGTCGCGAAGGGCGCGGGCGACCGAGACGGCCGTGGACTGCTGCTGCGCGGGCACCGGCGGCAGGCTCGGCAGCACCCAGTCGGGCTCCGCCCGGTCTGGCGCCTGCTCGGCGGCTGCCGCCGCGGCGCGCTCGGCCGTGCGCTGGCGTTTCGCGCCGAAGTAGTCGCCGCCCTTGCGGGCCGGGTCGTCGGTACCCCAGTCGCGCTGGGCCGGCACCCGGGCCATCCGGGGGATGTGCTTGCGGCAGTGGATGTAGGCCTCGGCCACCTCGACGACCACCCAGCGCCGAGCCTGCCGGCCGCGCGCCTCATCGACCGGCAGGCTCGGGTGCTCCTCGCGGAGCGTGGCGTCCTCCACGATCCGTGCGCTGCCGTTCACGTGCAGGCCGATCAGGTCCCGCTCGAAGTCGACCATGAGCAGCCCGACGTGCGGGTTCTCCAGGATGTTGCCGAGGCTGGCGTGCACCCCGTTGCCCCGGTACTCCGGGTAGGCCACGTGCCGGTCGTCGAGCACCTGGATGAAGCCGGGCGGCCCGGCCCGCAGCGAGGCGTCGCACTCGCCGTCGCCGTCCGCGCTGGCCACGAACGCCATCTCCATCCGCCCGATGAACTCGATCATCGCCGGCATCAGCCGGTTGCGCAGCTGCTCGGCGTAGAACCGGTTGGCCCGGTCCTCGGTGTCGTACGCGCACTGCAGCAGGCGCTCACCCGCCGACCCCGGCCGATGGTCCGACTCGTGACCGAGGGTGACGGAGCAGGAGGTCTGTTCATCCAGCACGGCGTCCACCGTGCCAGATACGGCCGGCCGGTGACGCTTCGGGCACGGGTTTCCGGGCCAGAGCCTCCGCCGGCACGATCAGCTACCCGACCTGGCCTAACGCGACCACTCACATGGCGGCACCCACACGTTTCAGTGCCCGGGATCGAGCCCCGACTCGGGCCCGAACGGCGGCTCCTGGCAGGCCCCGTCCCATCGCTGCCGGTAGCGCTCGAGGTCCGGCGGCGGGCCCGGCAGCGGCACGGCGCCGGGTGCGCGCAGGCCGTCCAGGGTGACGGCGAGCAGCCGGTCGCGCGCCGCCATGTCCGCGCCGGTGGGCCCGTGCCTGGCGAACAGCTCGAGCAACGACACTATGTCCGGTGCGGTGGCATCGGGCCGCAGCCGGCCGTCCCGCCGCGCGTCTGCCACCAGCCGCTCGAGCAACAGGTGCGCCCGCGCGGCACTGCGCCGCATCTGCGGGGTGGTGCACAGGCCGCCGGCCAGCGGGGTGAGCGCCCCGGTCCGCCGGGCGACGCACTCGTGGATGTAGCCCACCAGCCCGGCCCACGGGTCCGGCTCGCGCAGTGCGGTCTCGGCGGCCTCGATGGCGTGGTCCATGGCCAGCAGGCAGAGCCGGCGCAGCAGGTCGGCCTTGCTGCCGTAGCGGCGGTAGAGGCTGCCCATGCCGACGCCGGCGCGCGCCGCGATGGCCGCTACCGAGGCGTCAGCGCCGTGTACGGCGACGACCTCGCGGGCCGCGTCGAGCACCCGCTCGTCGTTTCGCCGCGCCTCGGCCTGGCGTCCCCGGGCGGAGCGCGGCGCCTGGCCCGTCACCGCGGCAGCGTACCGGGCGGGGAGCGTTCCGCTCCGTTATTCTATTTCCGGAGCGATTCGCTCCGACAAAAGAACGCGAAGGGGTCTCGGATGACACCGCTGGTGGGCGTGGTCTGCGCGGGCGGGCAGACCGGGCGCGCGATCCTTGCCGAGCTGTCCCGGCGGGGCATCCGGGCCCGAGGCCTGGTGCACAGCACCCGGTCGGCGCAGTGCCACCGAGGCCGGCGCGGACGAGACGGCCCTGCTCCAGCTGGCCGACCAGTCGTGCTGGGCGCCGGCCATCGAGGGCCTCGACACGCTGGTGTTCCTCGCCCCGCCGTTCGCCGCCGAGGAGGAACGCTTCGCGGCGAACGCGCTGGTGGCGTCCCCGGGGGGCCGCACCACCTGCGCAAACCGGCCGTAG
>DATAYB010000522.1:0-6016 GCA_036272795.1 Pseudonocardia sp. | reverse complement strand
CCAGCACGAGCGCCACCTCGCCGGGGGACGCGGCCGCCATCACCCGCACCGGCGCGGTCAGCGTGATCGCCGGCGCCATCTGCACGGGAGCACCGCTGTCCTCGTCCTCGTAGTCGTCCTCGAACTCCTCGTCCGCGAACTGCTCACCGAACTCGTCGTGGTACTCGTTCTCGAGCTCCTCGCGGTACTCGTTGTCCCCGGGCTCGGCACCGCGGGAGCCGGCGCTGTGGGCTTCAGCGCTGTGGGCTTCAGCGCTGTGGGCTTCAGCTTTCGCCAAGTCAGCCTTCTCCAGCTCGACGCCCTCGAGCGCGCCGTCGGACTCCGCCTCGATGAGCTGGCCACGGATCCGCCCGTTGCCGTCGGCCGCCGGACCGAGGTACTCGGGCAGGTGCCCGTTCTGGCCGGCCGCGCGCTCGGCCTCGGCGGCCTGCATCTCGGCGGCCTGCTCCGCCCTGGCGATCGCCTTACGGGCCTCGGCGACCATGTCCACGGCGCTGGCCGGCGGGCGGGCACCGGCGTCCGCCCGCGCGAGCGCGAGCAGGTCCGAGAGCAGCTCGGAGAGCCGGGCGGCCTCGGTGGCCACCGAGCGCAGGGTCTCCTCGGCGAGCGCCGGGTCGGGGTGCACCACCGCGACCTCGGCCTGCGCGCGGATCGCGGCGACCGGCGAGCGCAGCTCGTGCGCGGCGTCCCCGGTGAAGCGCTCCAGCCGGGCGGACGCGTTGTCCCGGCGGGCCAGCAGCTCGTTCAGCTCCTCGGCCAGCGCTCTCAGCTCGTCCTCGGCCGGCGGCACCGGCAGGCGCTCCCCCGGCGGCAGGCTGATGGCGGCCGCGCGCATCCGGTCCACCGGGCGCAGCGCCAGCCCGACGGCGGTCCAGGCGGCCAGCGCCACACCGATGCCGGCCAGCAGGGCGGCCATGCCGAGCCCGATCGCACCGCGCCGCAGCACGGCCGTGTAGCCGACGAGGTGGGCGGCGGCGAGCACGAGCCGGGGCGAGCCGTTCGGCGCGATGGCCACCACGCCCAGCCACCGGGTCGGCCCCTCGGGCTCGTTCACGGTGATCGCCTCGCCACTGGCGAGGCGGCGGACCGACGCGGCGTCCAGCGGCAGCGGCGAGGAGCCGTCCAGCGGCCGCCCGGCGGTGTCGGTCACCCGGATCACGATCCGCTCTGAGACCCCGTCCACCGAGTCGTCGGCCGGCACCACGGAGTCCTCAGGTACGCCGGCGGAGAGCTGGCCGGTGGCGCTCGCGGCGGCCCTGGCCAGCTCGACGTCCACCGCGCCGGTGATCGTGATGCCGACGAGACCGGTGGCCAGCCAGGCCAACGCGCCGATCGCGAACATGGCGACACCGCCGACGGCGATCGTGATCCGGACCCGCAGACTGCGACGGGCCCACCAGCCGGCGAGAACCGCCGGCTGTCTCACCCCGAGGCTCCCACCCGGTAGCCGTGGCCACGCACAGTGCGCAGCAGATGCCCGGCGCCCACGGCCTGGAGCTTACGGCGCAGGTACCCCACGTAGACCTCGACGGCGTTGCGACTCGCCGCCTGCTCGCCACCCCACGCCAGCCGGAGCAGCTCGTCCTTGCTCAGCACCGTGTCGGGCCGGCTGGCCAGCGCGTGCAGCACCGCGAACTCGCGAGGACTCAGCTCCACCGGGCGGCCGGACCAGCTCACCTGCTTGGTCGCCGGGTCCACCATCAGCTCACCCAGCCGCAGGCGCCGGCCGGACTGGCCACGCTCCGCCTCGCGGCGGCGCAGCAGCGCACGCACCTGGGCGACCAGCACGACGAAGGAGAACGGCTTGACCAGATAGCCGTCCGCGCCGAGGTCCAGGCCGTCCGCCTGGTCGACCTCGCCGTCCTTGGCCGAGATCAGCAGCACCGGGGTGTCCACGCCTTCGGCGCGCAACTGCTCGAGCACGCGGTAGCCGGACAGGCCGGGGATGATGATGTCCAGCAGGATCAGGTCGAAACTGCCAGTCAACGCGGCACGTAATGCGGTGGGGCCGTCGGCCGCCGTGACCACGTCCAATCCTTCGGCCGTGAGGCCACGGCCGAGGGCAGTACGCACCCCGGCCTCATCGTCGACCACCAGCACTCTAGGCATCGGAGACGACGCTACGCGGAGAAGCTCTCAATGAGATCACAATCTCTCAGGGCGTTCTCAGAGCACATGGTTCACCCTTGCCGCATGCATACGGGCAGGCTCGCACTGGCGCTGTCGGGCGCCGCCGCGGTCGCGCTCGCCGCGGCACTGGTTGCGACCGTGCTCAAACCCGCTCCGGCCCCCGTGCAACCTGGCCTTCCGGCCGTCACCGCGGACGAGTTGATCGCGTCGATCCGCCTGGCCAGCCATGGTCCGCTCGCGGGCACGATCGAGCTCGACTCGAGGCTCGGGCTGCCCGGCCTCACCCAGTCGAACGGTGGCACCCGCACCGCACGGCTCTGGTACGACGACCGGGGCCGCCGCCGTGTCGCGCTACCCGACCCGGACGGGGAGCGCACGATCGTGGACGACGGTACGACCGTGTGGTTCTGGAACTCGGCCACCCGGACGGTGGTCCGCGCGCCGTCCAACCGGCCCGGTCCGTTGGCTCCGGGGCTGCCCCCGATGCCGTCGATGCCCGAGCTGCCGGGCCTGCCCGTGCTCCCGGGGCTGCCCAGCATGCCGCTGCTGCCCGGCGTGCCCGCGACGCCGGCGATGGGCGGGCTGCCCACGATCCAGGCCGACCCCGACCCCGACCGCACCGACCGGAGCCAGTCCCGGGGCAACGCCATGATGGGCAACCCTGTGGACGTGGCGAGCGCCGTGCTTGCCATGCTGCGCCCTGACAGCACCGTGCGGGTGGACCCGACCGCGATGGTGGCCGACCGGGCGACCTACCAGCTGGTGCTCGACCCCGTGCCGACCGAACGAACCCTGCTGCGTGAGATCCGGGTGGCGGTGGATGCGCAGACCCGGCTGCCGCTGGAGGTGTCTGTGCTGGCGAACGGCTCCACCGAGCCCGCGCTGCGGATCGGCTTCAGCCAGATCAGCTTCGGCCCGCAGGACCCGGCGCTGTTCACCTTCACCCCTGCCCAAGGCGTGAAGGTCGTCCGGCTGGCGGCGCCGCCGGTCGCGCTCACCCCGCCCGTCGCGTCCGATCCGTCCCAGCCCTCCGGTGCCGCCCGGCCGTCCGGCACCCCCGGGCCCGACGCCGCCGTGGGACCGGCCTGGCCGGCCGCGCAGCCCGGCCAGGCGCACACGGCAGTGCCAGCCGCCGACCTGAGCGACCCCGCGCCGCTACCGGGCAAGGCGGCCACCGGCAGGGCGGTACGGGAGACCGGGGGACCGGCCGCGCCGGACGACTCCGCGCTGATCGGGCGGGGCTGGGACACCGTGCTGGTGCGCAGGGTACGGCCGACGAACACCCTGTTGACCTCGGCGAGCCGCCCTGTCCCCGCCACCGACCCCAGCAGCAGGGGGGACGTGGACCTGCTGCAGCGGATCAGCAGCCCGATCAGTGGGCCATGGGGCAAGGGGCGGCTGGTCAGCACGCCGATCGGCAACGCCGTGATCACCACGGACGGCCGGATGGCCACCGGCGCGGTGCCCGCCCAGGTCCTCACCGAGGCGCTGAGCGGCCCATGAGCCCGGCGCGACGGTCCGGCGGCGCCATCTGCGCCCGGCCCGAGCCTCCCGACGACCAGCCGACCCCGTCGGTCGGCCCCCGGCAGTGGCTGCCCGGCCCCCCGGCGGCCCGGGTGCGCGGCCTGAGCAAGACCTACCGGCGGACCGTGGCGCTGGACTCCGTGGACCTGGACGTGCCGACCGGCTCGGTACTCGGCCTGCTCGGCCCCAACGGCTCCGGCAAGACCACGATGCTGCGCCTGCTGCTGGGCCTCTCCCGGCCGAGCGGCGGCAGCGTCGAGCTGCTCGGGCAGCCGATGCCCCGCGCGGCCGGGCGGGCGTTGCCGCACGTCGGCGCTCTGGTCGAGGAGCCCGGCTTCATCCCGCACCTGTCCGGGCGGCACAACCTGACCCGGTGCGCCGCCGCCGAACCGCTGCTGGCCACGTCGGCGATCCCGGACGCCGTGGAGACCGCGCTGCGCCGCGTCGGGCTGGCGAGCGCGGCCGCCGCCGACCGCCCGTACCGCACCTACTCACTCGGCATGAAGCAGCGCCTCGGGCTAGCCGCCGTGGTGCTCGCGCCCCGCAAGCTGGTGGTGCTGGACGAGCCGACCAACGGGCTCGACCCCGCCGGCACCCGGGACGTGCGCCGACTGATCGCCGAGCTGCACGCCAGCGGAGCGACCGTGCTGCTGTCCTCGCACCTGCTCACCGAGGTCGAGGAGACCTGTACCCACGTGGCGGTGCTGACCACGGGCTCGGTGGTCGCCACCGGTGAGCTGGCCGAGCTCCTGGAGGCCGACGGCCCGGCGCTGCAGATCCACACCAGCCAGCCGAACGCCGCGCTCGCCGCGCTGCGCGCCGCACGGATCCCCGGCTACGCCGAGCGCGGGCTGGTCGTCGCCGACCTGTCCGACACCCCGCCCGAGCTGGTGCTGAGCGCGCTCGTACACGCCGGCGTGCCGGTCGCCGAGGCCCGCCGCAGGCGTACCGGGCTCGAGGAGCTGTTCGTGCAGCTCACCGAGGACGGGGCGTGACCGTGCCCGCCGACCGAGCCACCCGGGACACCACCCGGGACACTGCGGCGCCGGCCGCCGCGCCCGGCGCACCGGCGCCCGACGCACCGGTACAGGCCACGTCGTGCCCGGGCGACCGGGCGCCCTCGGTCGCCGCGGGGCTGACCGGGCGGCGGTCCGCGCCGCTGCCCCGGCTACTGCGCAGCGAGCTGCGCTTCGGCCTCGCCGGACCCCGCACCCTGATCACCCTCGCCGTACTCTCGCTGATCCCGCTGCTGATCGGCATCGGGGTGACCGCCCGCGGCCCGGCCGGCGACGCGCTGGCGGCCGCACCAGGGCCAGGGCCGGGGCTGATCGCGGCGATCACCGGCAACGGGCTGATGCTGCCGATCTCCGCGCTGCGCGTGACGCTGTTCCTGCTGATGCCGCTCGGGGTGAGCATCGCGGCGGCCGACGCACTGGCCGGCGAGGCCGCGCACGGCAGCCTGCGCGGGCTGCTGCTGGCCCCGATCGGGCGGGGCAGGCTGGTCGCGGTGAAGGCGTTCGGGGTCCTCGCGGTGGCCGTGCTCGAGGTCGCGGTGGTCACCGTGCTCGGTCTGGTCGCGGGGCTGACCTTCGTCGGCGGCGGTGGGCAGCTCCTCACGCTGTCCGGCACGTCGGTCGGCTTCGGCGACGCGATGGCCAGGATCGGGGTGGCCGCGGGCTGGGCGCTGCTGCAGGTCGCCGCCGTCGGTGCCGTCGCGCTGGCCGTCTCGGCGCTGACCGAGCACCCGCTCGTGGTGCCGGCCACCGTGCTCGGCGCGGCGATCGTGTTCGGCGTGCTCAACGTGATCCCGTCCCTCGGTTGGCTCCGGCCCGTACTGCTGACCAGCGGCTGGAGCTCGGTCACCGACCTGCTGCGCGACCCCGTGCCCACCGACGGCCTGACCCACAGCGCGCTGCTCGCTGCCGCCTACCTGGTCCTCGGGCTGGCCGTCGCGGTGGCCGGCACGCTGCGCCGCGAGGCCTGAGGCCCCTCGGTCGTCCTGTCCCGAGCCGCCGGCGCCTTCGACCGGGCGGCGGGCGCCGCGATGCGGGACGATGCCGGCATGGCTGATCTGCTCGACGACACCGCCGTCACCGAGGCACTTCGGGAGCTGCCGGACTGGGCGCGGGACGGCGACGCCCTGGTCCGGACCGCGCAGCTGCCCAGCTTCCCCGCCGCGATCGCGGTGGTGGACCGGGTGGCCGAACAGGCCGAGCGCGCCGACCACCACCCGGACATCGACATCCGCTGGCGCACCCTCACGTTCCGCTGCTCGACCCACTCCGCGGGCGGCATCACCGCCCTGGACGTCCGGCTGGCCGGTGAGATCTCGGCCAGCATCCAGGCCGGCGGCGGCTGACCC
>DATAYB010000521.1:0-7221 GCA_036272795.1 Pseudonocardia sp. | reverse complement strand
GAAGTAATTTCCGAGGCGATGTCCACGCAGGTCAGCGGCCCCGTCGGGCCGCGACCTGCCAGGGTGGAACGGTCAGATCGCGTTGACCCGGCGCGCCATGGCGGCCTTCTTGTTCGCGGCCTGGTTCTGGTGGATGACGCCCTTGCTGGCCGCCTTGTCCAGCGCCTTGCTGGCGAAGCGCTGGCGCTCGACGATCTGCGCCGTGTCCCCGGCCTCGACGGCCTCGCGGAAGCGGCGTACCGCGGTCCGGACGGCGGACTTGACCGACTTGTTGCGCTGGCGGCGCTTCTCGTTGGTCTTGACCCGCTTCATCTGCGACTTGATGTTGGCCACGCGACTGCCTCTGGTCCTTCTGTTCGTCGTTGTTCGCCGCGCGTCGCTGTTCTGGCGACGGGCCGCTGCAGCCCACGGGAGGATCACGCGGGCATTCGACTTACCAGGGTATCAGCGCCGTCCGGGCTCAGGGTTCCCGGGGCGAATCTCGGTATCTTCCCTGATGTCCCGGACCCCTCGCCCGACAACCATCGAGGTCATGAGGGGAACACCGAACCTGAAGGTCCACCGCGGCCAAGATCTACACGTCACGAACCGCACCCCGTGCGCCAACGCCGACCCTGAGCTGTGGTTCGCGGAGCGCCCGTCCGAGCTGAACCTGGCCAAGTCGCTGTGCGCGCACTGCCCGATCAAGGTCGCCTGCCTGGCCGGCGCGCTGGACCGGGTCGAGCCGTGGGGCGTCTGGGGCGGCGAGATCGTGCAGCAGGGCGTCGTGCTGGAGTACAAGCGGGGCCGGGGTCGGCCGAGCAACGCCGACCGGCGGCTCGGCCTGCTGACCAAGGTGGCCAGTGACCCCGACCCCGAGCTCACCACACCCGGTACGACAGGAACTTTCCATTCAAGGTCAGCTTGATGCGGTCGCCCTTGGGGTCGGGCACCCGCTCGAACCCGAGCTCGAAGTCGATCGCGCTCATGATGCCGTCGCCGAACTCCTCGCGGATCAGCTCGCTGATCGTGGCGCCGTAGACCTGGATGGCCTCCTGCAGCCGGTAGACGATCGGCTCGCTGGTGTCCACCGCGTCGGCCCCGCGCAGCGGCGGCAGCTGCAGCGCCTCGACCAGTGACGGGTCGAGGTCGAGGAGGTTGGCGGCGGCGGTCGCCTGCTTCTCGCTCAGCGGCTGCTGGCCGAGCAGCGCCGACGTGGTCCACTCGGTCGACTGGCCGACCGACTCGGCGATGGTCGCCCAGCTCAGCCCGAGCCGCTTCTTCGCCGCGAGCACCGCGGTGGCGGCATCGCGGCGGTTCGGCACTGGCAGGGGGGTAAAGGTCATCACACGCTCCCGGTAGTCGACGCTCCGGTTCTGATCGTGGCGTGCCGCCACCCCGCGCGGCAAGCAGCTCACAGCGAACATTCGCGCGCCGGCCACCCCCGGCCGCGCCGGCTACCGGATACTTCGGACGGCCGGCGCGGCCGAGGAGGGGTACCCCGAGCCAGGGTGCCGCAAAGGGGTGGGGCCATGCCTGCTGACGAACCGGCCGGGGCGAGTTCCGCCCCGCCCGCCGGCCCACCAACCGCCAAACCCGTCTCACCGTGGGCGCCGCTCGGCTCGGCGGTGTTCAGGGCGCTGTGGATCGCGGTGCTGCTGAGCAACATCGGTACCTGGATGCAGACGGTCGGCGCGCAGTGGCTGCTGGTGTCGGGGCCGCGTGCATCCGTGCTGGTCTCCCTCGTGCAGGCGGCGAGCAGCCTGCCGGTGCTGCTGTTCGCGCTGCCGGCCGGTGTGCTGGCGGAGTTCATGGACAAGCGCAGGCTGCTGCTGGCCACGCAGCTGTTCCAGACGGTCGTCGGCGCGGTGCTCGCGCTGCTCACGGCGTTCGGTTCGGTGAGCCCCTCGCTGCTGCTCGTGCTGACGTTCCTGCTCGGCGCGGGAGCCGCCGTGCAGCTGCCGGCGTACCAGGCGGTGATCCCCGAGCTCGTGCCGCGCGCCCAGCTCACCGGGGCCGCCGCCCTCGGCTCGATCAGCGTGAACCTGGCCAGGGCGGTCGGCCCCGCCATCGCCGGCCTGGTGATCTCCTGGCTCGGGGTCGCCGCCGTGTTCGCGATCAACGCGGCGACCTTCCTGGCCTTCGCGGCGGTGCTGCTCTGGTGGCACCCGGAGCCGGTGGACCGGCCGCACCCGGAGGCGTTCCTCGGCGCGCTGCGGGCCGGCGGGCGGTACGTCGGGCACTCGCCGGTGGTGCGCCGGGTGATGCTGCGGCTGGTGCTGTTCATCGTGCCGGCGTCGGCGCTCTGGGCGCTGCTGCCCCTGATCGCGAGCGACCGGCTCGACATCGGGTCCGGCGGCTACGGGCTGCTGCTCGGCGCGCTCGGGGTCGGCTCGCTGCTCGGCGCGGTGGTGCTGCCCAGGCTGCGCCGGCTGTGGAGCCCGACGATGCTGCTCACGCTGGCCAGCCTCGGCTTCGGGTTGGCGCTGCTGGTGGTCGGCCTGGTCCGGGTGCCGTGGCTGGTCATCGTGGTGCTCGTGCCGACCGGTGTGGCCTGGATCATGGTGCTGTCCAGCCTGAACGCCACGGTGCAGGGCTTCCTGCCCCGGTGGGTGCGGGCGCGGGGGCTGTCGATCTACCAGGTGGTGCTGTTCGGGGCGACGGCCGGCGGCTCGGTGCTGTGGGGCCTGGTGGCCGGCCCGGTGGGGCTGCCCGGCACGTTCGTCATCGGAGCGGCGCTGCTGCTCGCGGGCGCCGCCTCGAGCCGGCTACTGCCGCTGCACGACGTGGCGGGTGTGGACCGGTCCCAGGCGCCGGCGTGGAGCGACCCGCAGCTCGTGCTCGACCCCGGGGACAACCCGGGCCCCGTGCTGGTCACTGTGGAGTACCGGGTGCCGGCCGAGCGGTTCGACGAGCTGATGGAGGGACTGGCCTGGGTCCGAGGCTCCCGGCTGCGCACCGGCGCCACGAGCTGGCACTCCTACCGGGACGCCGAGCAGCCGGACCGGATCGTGGAGCAGTTCACCGTGCCCTCCTGGGAGGAACATCTGCGCCAGCACGACGGCAGGCTCACCGGTTTCGACCAGGAGCACCTGGACCGGGTGCGCGCGCTGTCCGACCCGCCGCCGTCGGTCAGCCACCTGTTCTCGGTCTGAGGTTCTCGCCCGCTCACGCCCGCCGGTGTGGAGAGATCGGCCACCTCGGCGGGCATGCGCGCGGGTCCAGGTCATCCGGCGTGCGACCATGGAGTAGGCCCCCGCACGCAAAGGAACCGAGTGAGCACGTTCGCCGACCGCACGTTCACCGCGCCGGAGCGCATC
Organism: Pseudonocardia sp.; assembly: GCA_036272795.1. Lineage (GTDB taxonomy): Bacteria > Actinomycetota > Actinomycetes > Mycobacteriales > Pseudonocardiaceae > Pseudonocardia. The sequence goes on along the minus strand of DATAYB010000521.1, from coordinate 3,922 downwards.
CGTAACTTCTGCATCATCGCGCACATCGACCACGGCAAGTCCACGCTGGCCGACCGCATGCTGCAGTTCACCGGCGTCGTCGACGAGCGCAACTACCGCGCCCAGTACCTGGACCGGATGGACATCGAGCGCGAGCGCGGCATCACCATCAAGGCCCAGAACGTCCGCCTGCCGTGGAAGGTGGGTGAGACGGAGCACGTGCTGCACCTGATCGACACCCCCGGGCACGTCGACTTCACCTACGAGGTGAGCCGGGCGCTCGAGGCCTGCGAGGGCGCGATCCTGCTGGTCGACGCGGCGCAGGGCATCGAGGCGCAGACGCTGGCTAACCTGTACCTGGCGCTGGAGAAGGATCTCACGATCATCCCGGTGCTGAACAAGATCGACCTGCCTGCCGCCGACCCGGACCGCTACGCCGCCGAGCTGGCGCACATCGTCGGCTGCGAGCCGTCGGACGTGCTGCGGGTCAGCGCGAAGACCGGCTCCGGGGTGCGCGAGCTGCTCAACGAGGTGGTCCGGCTGGTGCCGGCGCCGGTCGGTGACGCGGACGCCCCCGCGCGGGCGATGATCTTCGACTCGGTCTACGACACCTACCGGGGCGTCATCACCTACATCCGAGTGGTGGACGGTCGGATCACCCCGCGCGAGCGGATCAAGATGATGTCCACCGGCGCGGTGCACGAGCTGCTCGAGGTCGGCATCGTCTCGCCGGACCCGAAGCCGTCCGAGGGGCTGGGCGTCGGCGAGGTCGGCTACCTGATCACCGGGGTGAAGGACGTCCGGCAGTCCAAGGTCGGCGACACGGTGACGTCGCAGCGCAACGGCGCAAGCACGCCGTTGACCGGTTACCGCGAGCCGCGCCCGATGGTCTACTCCGGGCTCTACCCCGTGGACGGCTCTGACTACCCGGAGCTGCGCGAGGCGCTCGACAAGCTGCAGCTCAACGACGCCGCGCTGACCTACGAGCCCGAGACCTCCACCGCGCTGGGCTTCGGCTTCCGGTGCGGCTTCCTCGGCCTGCTCCACCTGGAGATCACCCGCGACCGGCTGGAGCGCGAGGCCGGCCTCGACCTGATCGCCACCGCGCCGAACGTGGTCTACCGCGTCGTGCTCGACGACGGTACCGAGATGACCGTGACCAACCCGTCGGACTGGCCGACCGGCAAGGTCGCCGAGATCCACGAGCCGATCGTGAAGACCACGATCCTGGCGCCTTCGGAGTTCATCGGCGCGATCATGGAGCTGTGCCAGGCCCGGCGCGGTGTGCTCGGCGGCATGGACTACCTGTCCGAGACCCGCGTCGAGCTGCGCTACACGATGCCGCTCGCCGAGATCATCTTCGACTTCTTCGACGCGCTGAAGTCCCGCACCCGGGGCTACGCGAGCCTGGACTACGAGGAGGCCGGCGAGCAGGTGGCCGACCTCGTCAAGATCGACATTCTGTTGCAGGGCGAGCCGGTGGACGCGTTCTCCGCGATCCGGCACAAGGACTCGGCCTACGCCTACGGCACCACGATGGCGTCGAAGCTGCGCGAGCTGATCCCGCGCCAGCAGTTCGAGGTACCGATCCAGGCGGCCATCGGGGCGCGGATCATCGCGCGGGAGAACATCCGGGCGATCCGCAAGGACGTGCTGGCCAAGTGCTACGGGGGCGACATCACCCGTAAGCGCAAGCTGCTGGAGAAGCAGAAGGAGGGCAAGAAGCGGATGAAGACCATCGGAAGGGTCGAGGTTCCGCAGGAGGCCTTCGTGGCGGCGCTGTCCACCGACGAGTCAGGCGACAAGGCCAAGTCGAAGAAGTAGCCGGTTCGAAGAAGCTGGCTGGTCTTGCGGGAGTAGCCGGTCTCGGAGAAGTAAGCCGTCGAAGGGGTGCCCCCCGTCACACCAGTGGCCGGGCGGCCGGTGCTGGATGCCGGCCGCGGTGCCAGACCCCGAGGGGCCATCTGGTCGGTTCGCCGACGTAGGTCGGGGCGACGGTGCCCCGAGTCGTGCCGGGCGACGGTGTTGCGTGGTCTTGCGCGAAGTTGCCGGGAGCCCGGAGGGACCGGCCGCTCGGCGGACCTACTTGGGTACCGGGATCGACTCGGCGACCCGGCTCAGCAGGCTACCCAGTGCGTGTCCGCCACTGGTCAGCTTGCCGAGTGCGCCGTCGACCCGCTGCTCGAGCTGGCGGCTGATCCGCTCGACGACCTGTCGACCGTTGGGAGCCAGGTGCACGAGCACCCGGCGGCGGTCGTTCGGGTCGTTGCGCCGGAACGCCAACGAATGGGCGACCAGGCGGTCCACCACTCGGGTGGCCGTCGGGTTGGGCACCGCCGCGTGTTCGGCGATCTCACCCATGCTTCGGCCGCCGCCCCGGGAGAGCAGCAGCAGCACGCGCCACCCCTCCCGGCTGAGTCCCTCTTGGGCGGTGACCGGGGTGAGTACCGCGTCAACCGCCCGGTCCGCATGATCGAGTAACTCGACCACACTGACGCTATCCGGAGGGGTGCGCGGCGAGGGCACGGATGGACTAATCACGACAAAAGAGTGTACGTCTCCTATCTCGAAAGTGGTATATGTCTGTGCCCCGTTGGGTGATTGCGGTCATTTGTTTTGCGCATGCAGGGGGCTGATGTTGCCCGCCGCGCGACCGTCCGGACCGGCTCGGAATCCCTGCTCGTCCTGCTCCGAGGCTAGTTCCAGGCCCGACCCGAGGGTCGTCCGGGGGGTACCAGGGAGCGCCGGCGCGCCGCGTGTCGCCACCCAGCGTACCTCTGGTCGCGTTGGTCACGTGCAATTGCGGGAAATCGATCCCCGCAGGTCAGTCGGGGGTCCGCGTCCCCGGCAGGTCGGAGCGGGCGATCATGGCCATGGCTCGGGGGCGCGGACGGGAGTGGCTGCCGGCGGCCTCGCCCCGGGGTATCGGACCCGCCGCCGCCCCGACTCCGGTCGCCGCCCGCCGGAGCCGCTGGTGGCGAGCGCGCCGAGCTCGTCGACCGGCGCGGAATTTGCGAGTGTGCGTCCCGTCACCCGGACGCGCGGACCCTCGTCCCAGCCGGTGACCGTGACCTCGAACCCGGGTCGAGCGGGCCCGGTCTACCCTGTGACCCGTGCTGCGCTCGCTCGCCGACTGGTGGGACTCGGTCGAACTCTGGGTCACCCAGCTGGCCTTCCCGTTCCAGGTCGTGCTGGCCATCGTGGTGCTGCTGCCGCTGTGCGGTGGGGTCGCGGTGCTGGCCGACCGCGGCTCGGACGCGCTGGACGCCTGGTGGGCTCGCAGGCGCGGCCCGCGGAACGACCGGGCCGGGAGCTGAGCCGGTGCCCGCTGTTCCGGTCCCTGTGCTGACCGCTGACCGTCGCGGGGCCCGCGGCCCGCTCATGGCGCTACTCGGCCTGCTGGGGCTGCTCACCGTGCTGCTGGCGGGGTGCGGGCCCGGTTCGGGCACCGCGACAGCGCCCGGGGCATCGATCTCCCCCAGTTCCGGGTCCTCGGCGAGCTCGAACGCCGCCGGTCCCCACACGTCCGGGTCGGGCTCGAACGGGACCGGTGTGGCGACCGCCGGCTGTCCCGCGCCCTCGTCGAACGCGCCGGGGTCGAGCGAGTCGCACCTGCAGGTCCGGTCGCTGTGCGCGCTGCCGCCGCAGGCCGCCCAGGTCTGGCGGACGATCCAGAGCGGCGGGCGGCTGACCTACTCGCGCGACGGCATCGTGTTCAACAACGCCGAGCGCCTGCTGCCACAGCGGACCCGCGGCTACTACCACGAGTACACCGTTCCGACGCCCGGTTCCCCGGATCGCGGGGCCCGCCGGCTGATCACCGGCCAGAGTCATGAGGTGTACTACACCGGCGATCACTACGCTTCGTTCGTCGTGGTGGACACGGCAGCTGTGGGTAGTGGATGATGCGCCCAGCCTGGTAACTCTTCCGAGTGAACCGGTT
>DATAYB010000520.1:0-3064 GCA_036272795.1 Pseudonocardia sp. | reverse complement strand
GCTCGGCACCGACCTGCTCAGCTCGGCGGCGGTGACCTCGACGGCGCCGCAGGTGGTCACGTACACGATCAACCCGAAGGCCACCTGGACCGACGGCAGCCCGATCACCTGGCGCGACTTCGCCGCCTACTGGCACGCCTGCAGCGGTGCCGACCCGGCGTTCCAGACGTCCACCACCACCGGGTACCAGAACATCAGCGCGGTGACCCGGGGCGTGGACGACCGGCAGGCCGTGGTCACCTTCGGGGCGCCGTTCGCCGAGTGGAAGGCGCTGTTCGACCCGTTCCTGCCGAGCTCACTGACGGGCACGCCGGCGGCGTTCAACTCGGCGTGGCGCACCGCCGTCCCGGTCAGCGCCGGCCCGTTCCACGTGAGCACGATCGACCTCACCACCGAGACGGTGACGCTGGTGCGCAACCCGCGCTGGTGGGGCACGCCGCCGAAGCTGAGCCGCGTGATCTTCAAGGTCTACGAGCAGGCCGCCCAGCCGGACGCGCTCGCCAACAACGAGCTGGACTACTACGACATCGGCCAGGACGTGGACCTGTTGCGCCGGGGCCAGGCGATCCCCGGGGCGGCCGTGCGGCAGGCGCCGTCGCGGGCGTACTGGGAGGTCACCCTGAACGGCGCACCCGGCGCCCCGCTGGCCGAGGAGACGCTGCGGCGGGCGATCGCGCAGGGCATCGACGCCCGGTCCATCGCCGAGCGGCTGATCGGCCCGATCGTGCCCGGCGCCGGGCCCGACGGGAACCACTTCTACGTGCCGGGCACCGCCGACTACCGCGACAACTCCGCCGTGCTGCCCTACGACCCGGTGGCCGCCGCGCGCACGCTCGACCAGCTCGGTTGGACCCGCACCGGAGCGACCCGGGTGCGCGACGGCCGGCCGCTCACCCTGCGGATGATGTACTCCGACTCGCCGACCAACCTGGACATCGTCAAGTCGGTGCAGAGCCAGCTCGGCCAGCTCGGCGTCACGGTCGTGCCACAGGCCTACTCCGGCCCGGACTACGACCGCGCCCTCTCCGGCGGCAACTTCGACCTGGTCACCTTCGGCTGGCAGAGCACACCGACGCCGCTGTCCAGCTCGCTCGACGTGTACGCCACCGTGACCGGCGACAACGTGCGGGAGAACTACGGCAGGGTGTCCGACCCCCGGGTGGACGCGCTGTTCGCGCAGGGCCTCGCCGAGCTGGACGACACGCGGCGGGCGGCCATCGGCGACCAGCTCGACCGGCTGGTCTGGGCCGAGGCGCACGACGTTCCACTGTTCGCCCGGCCCGGCGCCGTCGTGGTGCGGGCGAATCTTGTTAACTTCGGCGCCTTCGGTTTTGCCGACTTCGACTACATCGATGCGGGGTTCGCCCAATGAGCCGACGGTTCACCTGGTCCGAAACGGTGGCGGTGTCGCTGCTGGCGGCCGCCGCGCTGCTGCTCACCGGCTGCGGTGGGGGCGGTGGCGGCATCCGGCTCGCCGCCCCGGCGAGCGGCCAGCAGGACATCAACCCGCACGACCCCGCCACCCTGCGCGACGGCGGTGACCTGCGCATCCCGCTGGACAACCTGCCCGTCAACTACAACTACAACCACATCGACGGGCACGAGGAGCAGACCCACGAGGTGATGTCCGCGCTGATGCCCCGGGCGTTCAAGGACGCCCCGGACGGCGGTGTGGTGCTCGACACCGACTTCGTGACCTCCGCCGAGCTGACCTCGCGCTCGCCGCAGGCGGTGCACTACCACATCAACGACCAGGCGGTCTGGTCCACCGGGCGGCCGATCACCTGGGAGGATTTCGCCGCCCAGGCCACCGCCAACAGCGGTGCGAACCCGGCTTACCTGGTCGGTGACCCGACTGGCTACCGGGACGTCGCCAAGGTCGAGCGCGGGGCGACCGACAAGGACGTGCTCGTCACCTTCGCACGGCCGTTCTCCGAGTGGCAGAGCCTGTTCTACAGCCTGTACCCGAAGGAGACGGACAGCTCGCCCGCCGCGTTCAACACCGGCTGGGTGCAGTCGCCGCAGGTCACCGCCGGGCCGTTCAAGGTCGGCACTCTGGACCAGACCGCGAAGACCCTCACTCTGGTCCGCAACGAACGCTGGTGGGGCGGCAAGCCCCGGCTGAGCAGGGTGATCTTCACCGTGACCGACCGGAACGCACTCGCCGACCGGCTGGCGAACAACGAGATCGACCTCTACGAGATCGGTTCCAGCGTCGACCTGTTCCGCCGCGCGCAGACCATCCCGGGTGTGGTGGTGCGCGAGGCCACCCCGAAGCAGTTCGGCCAGATCACCCTCAACGGCTCGCCGGGCGCCGTCCTGTCCGACCTGAAACTGCGCCAGGCCGTGGCACGGGGCATCAACCGGGCGGAGATCGCGCAGAAGGTGATCGGGCCGATCGTGCCCAAGGTGGTACCGATGGGAAACCACATCTACGCGTACGGCTCGAAGGACTACCGGGACAACTCCGACGTGCTGCCCTTCGACCAGGCCGAGGCCAACCGGGAGCTGGACGCGCTCGGTTGGCTGCGTCCAGCGGGCGGCGGGGTGCGGGCGAAGGCCGGCAAGCAGCTGTCGCTGCGGATCGTGGTTCCGGCCGGCAACCCGATCTCGGACGCCGTCTCCAAGGTCACGCTGAACCAGCTCGCCCAGGTCGGGGTCCAGGTGGTGATCGATGCGGTGCCGGTGAACCAGTTCTTCTCCGGCTTCGTCAACACCGGCAACTTCGACCTCGCCGTCTACCAGTACGTGAGCAGCTCGGCGGCGTTCTCCAACAGCGTGAACGTCTTCCAGGAGCCCAAGGGCACCGACCTCGGCATCAACTTCGGCAGGATCTACGACCCCCGGATCGGTGCGCTGTACGCGCAGGGTCTCGCCGAGCTGGACGACGCCAAGCGCGCCGACATCGGCAACCAGGTCGACCGGGTGATCTGGGAGGAGGTCCACGACATCCCGCTGTACCCGGCGACGGGGGCGTTCGCGGTGCGCTCGACGGTGGCCAACTTCGGCGCCAAGGGGCTCGGCGACTGGGACTTCGTGCACGCGGGCTACGTGGCGTCCTGAG
>DATAYB010000519.1:0-21496 GCA_036272795.1 Pseudonocardia sp. | reverse complement strand
TGCTGTTCAAGGGCAAGTTGGACGAGGAGATGTGCGACGGCATGGCCACGACACTGGCCGCGGTGAAGGCGGAGGCGGAGCGCTCCAGCACCTCGCCGAACTGAGGGGACTAACCTTCCCGGTCGTGACTGTCCGACGCTCGGCCGTGGCAATCGCGACGCTGGGTGTCGCACTGGGTGCCGTGCTGGGCACATCCGGGTCGGCATTCGCGGCGTCCGAGCGACCCAAGCCGCCGCCGACCACGCACGAGGCAACGACGCACGGCGCGCCGGCAACGACGCACGGCGCGCCGGCAACGACGCACAATGCGCCGGCGGCGGCACACGAGGCGCCGGCGGCGGACGACGCGAGCTGCACGGTCCCGGTCGCCCCACCGCCGGCGATCGACGCGTCGGAGCAGCCCCACCCGGGCACGTTGGCCCCGCCGCCGCTGCCGGTCCCTGCGCAGCCGGTCGGCGGGCCGAGGATGGGCGAGTGCGGCAACGTGCTGCCCGAGGGCGCCCCGCCGCCGCCCTCGGTCCAGGACTCGGTGTCCTGGGTCCTCGCCGACCTGGACACGGGCGCCGTGCTGGCCGCACGCAGCCCGCACGCCCGGGAGCGCCCTGCGTCCTTACTCAAGATCCTCACATCGTTAGTCATCATGAAGCGGCTGGACATGGACACCGTCGTGGCCGGCACGGAGGCCGACGCCGACGCACCGGGCAGCCGGGTCGGCGTCGGCCCCGGCGGCCAGTACACGGTCCGCCAGCTGTTCACCGGGCTGATCCTGAACTCGGGCAACGACGCCGCCAACGCGCTGGCCCGCCAGCTCGGCGGCGTGCCGGCCACGCTGCGCTACATGTCGGAGACCGCCGCCTCGCTCGGCGCGCTGGACACCCGGCCGGCGAGCCCTTCCGGGCTGGACGCCGTCGGCATGTCGACCTCCGCCTACGACCTCGCGCTGTTCTACCGGCAGGCGATCCAGCAGCCGCTGTTCGCACAGATCAGCACGACGCGGCTCTACGACTGGCCGGGGCGCGGCGACCTGCCCGGCTTCAAGATCAGCAACGACAACCACATGCTCACCGAGTACCCGGGCACCTTCGGCGGCAAGACCGGGTTCACCGACGACGCCAGGCACACGCGGATCACCGCGGCGCAGAAGGACGGCCGCAGGCTGGTGCTGGTGCAGATGCGCGGCGAGCAGCACCCGGTGGCGATGGACACCCAGGCGGCCCGGCTACTCGACTACGGCTTCGCACTGCCCGCCGACACACCGCCCGTCGGCCAGCTCGTCGACCCGGCCGGCACGGCCCGCCCGCCCGTGGCCGACGACAGCTCCAGCGGCGCCGACCCCGGCACACTGACCGCCGACGGCGAGCCGTCCGCCCGCCCGGCCGAGAACATGCGGGCCAGCATCGCCGTGATCGGCGGCGGAGCACTGCTCGGCGCGCTGCTCTCCGCACTGGTCGCGCGCCGCCGCCCCACCGGCGGAGGCCGGCACAGCACCAACGCCCCCCGCGACTACTGAGTACGTCGCGCGCGGGAACCGCGCCAACCGTGCGACTTGTCGTGTCTTCTTCCAACGACAGGTGCGACTTGTCGTGTCTTCTTCCAACGACAGGTGGCGCCGGGCGCGGTCGGCGGCGGCGGACCTGCTCTCGGGCGGACCGGCCGCGGCCGACCGAACCCTCGGGCAGACCGGCCCCGGGCAGACGGGGCTCCCGAGTGGGCGCGTCGGCAGACGCGGGTCCCCGGCAGACGAGGCTCCTGGGTGGGCGCCCGTCTCGACTTGTCGTGGCTGTTAGCGGTGACAGGTGGGAGCTGTCGTGTCTACTTCCAACGACAGGTGGGACTTGTCGTGGCTAGTTGCCATGACAGAGGTCTCTTGTCGTGTCTTCTTCCAACGACAAGTGGCGTCGGAGGAGGGCGAGGCTTGCGCCCAGGCGGATCGGCCTCGCGTCGGGTGACCTCGCGTCGGGTGACCTCGAGCGGACTGGCCTCACGCTGGCTCCACACACGTCCGACTTGTCGTGGCTATTGGGCACGACAAGTCCCACTTGTCGTGGATATTTCCCACGGCAAGTGGCACGACAGCCGCGCCACGGCAAGTGGGACGCCAGCCGTGCCACGTACCGTGGACTTTCTCCGACAAGTGCGACGGCGGCGCCGGACGGCCCAGTCGTCGTCCCCGCCGGGTCACCGCCGTGGCTGTCCGCGCCGAAGTCACCGACTGAGGCACGGCCGTGGCTGCTGGACACGGCCGGGACCGCCCTCAGGGCCGCCGGCGGGTGAGGCCGGCGACGGTACCTAGCACCAGGCCGGCGAGCGCGCCGACGCCCACCAGCCCGGCTGTCACGCCACCCCCGAGCCCCTCGCGCACGGTCACCGCCGTCCTGATCACCGCCGGACCCGGCACCTCCACCGGAGCCTCCACCATGTTCTCCCTGGCCGTGGCCGCCCACGCGGTCAAGAACAGCAGGAACCGGGACACGGTGAAAATGAAGATCATCAGACCGAGCACGGGGCCGAACACCGCGCCGGTCGGCGAGCTGGTGATCTTGCCGAGGTAGAACACCATCACCTGGTTGATCACCTGGAAGCCGACCGCGCCGGCCAGCGCAGCCTTGGCCGCGCTGCGCCAGGTGACGGGCTCCCGGGGCAGCCGGGCGATCATCCACAGGAACACCAGCGAGTTCGCCAGCAGCCCGATGACGATGACGACCAGCTGGATGACGGGGTTCAACCACGTGACCTGGTCCAGCCCGACCAGCTTCAGCACCGGCTTCGCCAGGCCCCCGGCCGCGGTCACCGCGAAGGACAGCACCAGGGCCAGTCCGAGCCCGAGCAGCGCGAGCAGGTCCACGAAGAGCTTGCGCAGCAACTTCGGCGGGTCCTTGCGCTGGCCCCACTGCGAGGACAGCGCCTCACGCAGGTTGCTCATCCAGCCCAGCCCGGAGTACAGCGCGACCAGCAGGCCGATCACCCCGACCGTGCCGGCCGATCTGATCGCAGAGTCGATCACCCCGGTGAGCGTCTTGCTGAGGTCGCCAGGCACCGCCTTGGTGATGCCGCCCTCGATCTGGGTGAGCAGCTCCTGGTTGTGCCGCAGGAACAGCGCACCGGCCGCGAACGCCACCATGAGCAGCGGGAACAGCGCCAGCACGCTGAAGTAGGTGATCGCGGCGGCGTAGTGGTCACCGTGGTTCTCGGTGTAGCTGCCACCGGCGCGGACCAGGTGGTCGAGCCATTCGTGGCGCTTGCGCAGCTCGGCGAGCTTGGACGGCTTCTCGGGCTGATCGGCCACGGCGGCCTCCTTCGGGGAGTCGACGCCGGGCCGATCAGCCTTCGATCAGCGCGCCGGCGGGAGGAACCCGATCCTGTCGTACGCCTGCGCCAGTGTCGCGCCCGCAATGTCCCTCGCCCGGGTGGCACCGGCGGCGAGCACGCGGTCCAGCTCGGCCCGGTCGTCCAGATACTCCTTGACCTTCACCTGCAGCGGGGCCACGAACTCGCCGACCACCTCTGCCAGGTCCTTCTTCAGGTCGCCGTAGCCCTTGCCGGCGTAGTCGGCCTCCAGCTCGGCGACCTTGCGGTTGGCGAGTGTCGAGTAGATCGTCAGCAGGTTGGAGACGCCGGGCTTGTGCTCGACGTCGAAGCGGATCTCCCGGTCGGCGTCGGTCACCGCCGACCGGATCTTCTTCGCGGACACCTTCGGGTCGTCCAGCAGCTCGACGATGCCCGCCGGGGTGGACGCCGACTTGCTCATCTTGGCCGTCGGGTCCTGCAGGTCGTAGATCTTGCCGATGCCCTCCGGGATGAACGGCTCCGGCACGGTGAACGTCGTGCCGCCGAACCGGGTGTTGAACCGCTGTGCGAGGTCCCGGGTCAGCTCCAGGTGCTGGCGCTGGTCCTCACCGACGGGCACCCGGTCGGCCTGGTAGAGCAGGATGTCCGACGCCATCAGCACGGGGTAGGTGAACAGGCCGACGCTGGCCCGGTCGGTGCCCTGCTTGGCGGCCTTGTCCTTGAACTGCGTCATCCGACTGGCCTCGCCGAACCCGGTGATACAGCTGAGGACCCAGGTCAGCTCCGCGTGCTCGGGCACCTGGGACTGCACGAACAGCGTGCAGCGCGCCGGGTCGAGCCCCAGCGCGAGCAGCTGGGCGACGCCGCGCAGGGTGCGCTCGCGCAGCGCGGCCGGGTCGTGCGCCACAGTGATCGCGTGCAGGTCGGGGATGAAGTAGAACGCGTCGTGGTCGTCCTGCAGCGCGATCCACTGCCGCAACGCGCCGAGGTAGTTGCCCAGATGGAACGAGTCGGCGGTCGGCTGGATCCCGGACAGCACCCGGGGCCGGTGGGACGAATCTGTCATGGTTCCCATTCTCCCAGCGCGGTCGACGCGATTCCCAACCGTCCCCACCCCGGGGTACTAGATTGCCGCCAGAGCGCTGTCCCGGCGCACGAACGACTCGGATTGACCAGCCGGAGTGCCCATGGCCGAGCAGCCCCCCGCCCTCGACGAGCTGGACCTCGCGCTGCTCACCGCCCTGCGCGAGCAGCCGAGGGCCGGCGCGCTGGAGCTGTCCCGGCTGCTGCGGGTGGCCAGGGCGACCGTGTCGGCCCGGCTGCGCCGCCTCGAGGAGAGCGGCGTGATCACCGGCTACGGCCCGGACGTGGACCTGGCGGCCGCCGGCTACCCGGTGCAGGCGTTCGTCACGCTGGAGATCGCCCAGGGTGCGCTGGAGCAGATCGCGCACGAGCTGGAGGCCATCCCCGGCGTCGTCGAGGCGTACGCCACCACCGGCACCGGCGACGTACTGTGCCGGATCGCGGCGGCCTCCCACGAGGACCTGCAGGCCACCCTGCTGCTGCTCAACAACTCCACCGCGATCGACCGCTCCACCAGCGTGATCTGCCTGAGCACCGTCGTGCCGCGCCGCGTGATGCCGCTCCTCGGCCAGGGTGGGGAGCGGCCGGCCAGCCGGGCCCCCGCGTTCCGCGCATCGCGGCCTCGGGACTAGCGCGTCGCCGGAGGTCTCAGGGAATGGTTTCCGCGCCGGGCGGGCTCAGGATCAGCCAGCCAGAATGACGAAATGACGCTGATCGCGCTCGAGGAACACCTGATTCCCGCCGACCTGATCGACCAGGTGTGGCCCACCCGGGGAGCTCCGGAGGCCCTGCGCGCCGCGCTGATGGACGTCGGCGAGCAGCGGCTGCGGGTGATGGACGAGAACGGGATCGACATGCAGGTCCTCTCGCCGGCCGCGCCGGCCGCGCAGGCAGTGACCGCCGAGCAGTCGGTGGCCCTGGCCCGCGCTCTCAACGACCGGGTCGCCTCGGCGATGGCCGCCCACCCGGACCGGTTCCAGGGGCTGGCCAGTCTGCCGACGCCCGACCCGGCGGCGGCCGCTGTCGAGGCCAAGCGCGCGGTGTCCGAGCTCGGCATGTGCGGTGTGGTGATCAACGGGCACACCGGGGGGCGGTTCCTGGACCTGCCGGAGTACGACGAGCTGTTGGGCACGATCGAGGAGCTCGACGTGCCGATCTACCTGCACCCGACGTATCCGCCCTCGGAGGTGGCCAAGGTCTACTTCGCGGGTCTGGAGCCGGCGACCGCGCAGGCGCTGGCCACCGCCGCCTGGGGCTGGCACGCCGAGACGGGGCTGCACGTGCTGCGGCTGGCGGCGGGCGGCGTGTTCGACCGGCACCCCGGGTTGCAGGTCGTCGTCGGACACATGGGCGAGAACCTGCCGTTCTCCCTGATGCGCGCGGACTCTGTGCTCGGCGGCGCACGCCCCGGCTCCCGGTCCATCGCCGACATCGTGCGCTCGCACGTGCACGTGACGATCTGCGGCTATCCGACGGTGCCGCCGCTGCTGTGCGCGCTGTCGGTGTTCGGCGCCGACCGGATCCTGTTCTCCGTCGACTACCCGTTCGGAGACGCGCGGGTGCACACCCGGTTCCTCGCCGAGGCGCCGGTCAGCCCCGCCGACCGCGAGAAGATCGGCCACCTGAACGCGAAAGCGCTCTTCAAGCTGTAGCCGACCCAGCCGCCGTATCCGGCCCCGCCGCAGCCCGCCCGCACAGACCATCTACATGCAACACAGACCGTGCACAGTCTGTGTTGTGGTGGGCGGTCTGTGTTGCCGCAGGGGGCGACGCGGGTGGGGTCAGACCTGGTCGGGCGCGTCCTCGTCGACCTCGGCCGGCGGCGCCGGCTTCTTCGCGGCCAGGCCGGGCAGCCGCACCACGCCGCTGTCGAGGTCGATGTCGAACCTCGGGCGGTGCAGCTTGCCGTCGCTGTCCTCGCCGCCCTCGTCGGAAAGCTTCTTACCGGGGAACAACTCGCCGAGCATGCCCATACCGTCACGGTAGTCCCGCTCCCGTCGACGCTGACGGAAGCCCCGACCTACGCCGTGGTGAGGGGGAGGAGTTGGGGGGCCGATGTGGGCGTCGGGGTGAGCTGGGTGGGGGTGCCGACATAGGTCGTCGTGCGCTGTCGGACCGGGCGGCCGGCGAGCGCGGCGATGGCGGCGAGCTCGGTGACCGACCGGGCGGAGCCGTTCTCCGAACCGGCCATCCGGCTGATCGTCTCCTCCATCAGCGTGCCGCCCATATCGTCGGCGCCGCTGCGCAGGATGTCGGCCGCGAAGTGGTCGCCGAGCTTCACCCACGAGCACTGGATGTGGTCGATCCGGCCGTGCAGGGCGAGGCGGGCGAAGGCGTGCACGGCGAGGTTGTCGCGCTCGGTGGGTCCGGGGCGGGCCAGGCCGGCGAGGTAGATCGGCGCATTGGTGTGCACGAATGGCAGTGGGACGAACTCCGTGAAGCCACCGGTGCGGTCCTGGATGGAGGCCAGGGTGCGCAGGTGGCCGAGCCAGTGGCGGGGTTCGTCGACGTGGCCGTACATCATCGTCGAGGAGGACGGGATGCCCAGCTCGTGCGCCGTGCTGACCACCTCGATCCACTGGGCGCTCGGCAGCTTGCCCTTGGTGAGCACCCAGCGCACCTCGTCGTCGAGGATCTCGGCGGCGGTGCCGGGGATGGAGCCCAGGCCGGCCGCCTTGAGCTCGGACAGCCACTCCTTGATCGACACGCCGGCCTTGGCGGACGCGGACACGATCTCCATCGGGGAGAACGCGTGCACGTGCATGCCGGGCACGGCGGCGTGCACCGCGCGGACCAGGTCGGCGTAGAAGGTGACCGGCAGCTGCGGGTCGATGCCGCCCTGCATGCAGACCTCGGTGGCACCGTCGGCGGCTGCCTCGGCGGCACGCGACCCGACCTCGTCCAGCGACAGCCGGAACGCGTCGGCGTCGCGCTCGCGCTGGGCGAACGCGCAGAACCGGCAGCCCACGTAGCACACGTTGGAGAAGTTGATGTTGCGGTTGATCACGTAGCTGACCTCGTCACCGACCACGTCGGCGCGCACGTCGTCCGCGAGGCGGCACAGCTCGCCCAGTGCGGCGCCCTCGCTGGTCAGCACGGCCATGGCGGCGGCGTGGTTGGCCGGGTCGAGCAGCGCGGCGGGGTCGCTGGCGGCCAGTCGCAGGCCCGCCGCGACGTCGCTGTCCAGCCGCTCCGGGGCGGACTGCTGGTGCGCCGCGAGCTCGGCCTTGACCTCGTCCCAGTCGCCGTAGACCGACTCGAAGTCACCACGCCGGTCGGAGGTGCGGCCGGTGGTGTCGATGGTGGCCTGCAGGTCGATGCGGCCGCTGCTGGCGAAGCCGCCGTCGGGCTCCTGCCACGGGCGGCCGGTCACCTCGGCGCCCTCGCGGGCCAGGCCGGTCTCCGGGTCGGCCAGCGCGGCGACGTGGGCGTGGAGCCGGGTGTCGATCCACGGTGAGCCGGCGAGCACGTAGCGGGGGTAGGCGGTCAGCCGCTCGCACATGGTGAACCCGGCCGCGTTGGTGTGCGCGGTCAGCTCGTCCACCGCCGGCCACGGGCGCTCGGGGCTGACGTGGTCGAGGGTGATCGGCGAGACGCCGCCCCAGTCGTCGATGCCTGCGCGCAGCATCAGCTCGTACTCCTCGCCGACGAGGTTCGGCGGAGCTTGCAGCCGCATCTTCGGGCCGAGCACGAGCCGGGCGACGGCGATGGTGGCGGCGAGGTCGTGCAGGTCGGCGTCGGGGTCGTTGGCCATGGCCGTGTCGGGCTTGGCACGGAAGTTCTGCACGATCACTTCCTGGATGTGCCCGTGCAGCCGGGCGGCGGTGCGGATCGCGTACAGCGAGTCGGCCCGCTCCGTGCGGTTCTCCCCGATCCCGATCAGGATGCCGGTGGTGAACGGCACGCCCACCCGGCCGGCGTCGGTCAGGGTGCGCAGCCGGACGGCCGGCTCCTTGTCCGGGCTGCCGTAGTGCGGGCCGCCGGGCTGCGACCAGAGCCGCTCGGCGGTGGTCTCCAGCATCATGCCCATGCTCGCCGCGACCGGCTTGAGCCTGGTGATCTCCTCCCAGGACAGCACGCCCGGGTTCAGGTGCGGCAGCAGCCCGGTCTCCTCGAGCACCGCGATCGCGCAGGCCCGCACGTAGTCCAGGGTCGAGTCATACCCGCGCGCGTCCAGCCACTCCCGCGCGGCGGGCCAGCGGTCCTCCGGGCGGTCGCCCAGGGTGAACAGCGCTTCCTTGCAGCCCGCCGCCGCGCCCTTGCGCGCGATGTCGAGGACCTCGTCGCGCTCCAGGAAGGCCGCCGGTAGCCGGTGCGGCACGGTGGCGAACGTGCAGTAGTGGCAGCGGTCGCGACAGAGCCGGGTCAACGGGATGAACACGTTGCGGCTGTAGGTCACCACCCCGGGCCGTCCGGCGTCGACCAGGCCGGCGTCGCGCACCCGCCCGGCGATCTCCAGCAGCTCGTCCAGCGCCTCGTCCCGCGCGGCGAGCAGCACGGCCGCCTCGTCGACGTTCAGCGTGACCCCGTCCCGTGCGCGCCGCAGCGCCCGGCGCATCGCGGACGCCGACGGAGCGGGCTCGGACGGGGCGGCCTGGGACGGCCGCGGTTCGGGGTGATTCAGATCAGCCACCTCTGCACACTAAGTCGATTTCGCCGGCCTCGCAGCAAGTTGGGTACTTTTTTTGTACCGAACTGAAACGCGACAGTTTGCCGGTTTCCCGATCTAGGCGTGTCGCTCATGTACCTTGTACATGTACCCTGTACAGGAGGCGACATGTCCGAGCACACCGACCTGACCCCCGCGCCCGTCGAACAGTCCCCCTCACAGACCCCCGCGCCGGCACACGAGCAGCCCGGCGCGCTCGCGCGCGAGCTGGTACTGGCGAACGGCGTCACACTGCCCAACCGGCTGGCCAAGGCGGCCACCAGCGAGCGCCTGGCCAGCCGGCACGGCGCGCCGACGCGGCAGCTCATCGAGGCCTACCGGCGGCTGGCCCACTCCGGCGTCGGGCTCATGATCAGCGGAAACGTCATGGTGGACGGCTCGGCCATGGAGGCGCACCGGAACGTGGTGATCGAGGACGGGCGTTTCCTGCCCGAGCTGCGCCGGTGGGCGGCCGTCACCGAGGGCACGGGCACGCGGTTCCTGCTGCAGCTCTCGCACCCCGGCCGGCAGACCATGAGGGGCACGTCGGTGGCGGGGCGGCGCCACGACGTGGTGTCGGCGTCCGAGGTCCCGCTGACCGTCGGCGGGCCGATGTTCCGGGCACCGAGGGCGCTGAGCGAGCCGGAGATCCTCGACGTGGTGCGGCGGTTCGGCACGGCGGCCCGGGTCGCGGCGGCGGCGGGTTTCGACGGCGTCGAGCTGCACGCGGCACACGGCTACCTGTTGAGCCAGTTCCTGTCACCGCTGGTCAACCACCGTACGGACCGGTGGGGCGGCCCGCTGCAGAACCGGATGCGGCTGCTCGTGGAGGCGCTGCGCGCGGTCCGTTCGACGGCTCCGGAGGGCTTCGTGGTCGCGGTCAAGCTGAACTCCGCCGACTTCCAGCGCGGCGGCTTCGAGGCGGACGACGCGCTGGTCGTCGCGAGGGCACTCCAGGCCGAAGGAGTCCACCTGATCGAGGTATCCGGCGGTACCTACGAGGCGGCCGCGATGCTCGACGGCGTCCCCCAGCGCGCTTCGACGGCGGCACGCGAGGCGTACTTCCTGGAGTTCGCCGAGCGGTTCCGCCGCGAGCTGGACGTGCCGATCATGCTCAGCGGCGGCTTCCGGACACGGCAGGGCATGGTCGAGGCGGTGACCGGTGGCGCGGTCGACCTCGTCGGTCTGGCCCGCCCGATCAGCCACGACCCGGACTTCCCGCGCCGGGTGCTCGACGGCAGCATCGAGGCCAGTGCCACCCCGTCGGTCGCGCTGGGCCTGCGGGAGGTCGACGGGCTGCTCAACAGCGCCTGGCACCAGCAGCAGCTCGCTCGGCTGGGGCGGGGCAGGGCGGTCCGGCCGGGGCGCCACGCACTTGTCGCGCTCGCCCTCTTCGTGTTCACCACCGCGCGGGACGCGCTGGTCACCAGGCTGCCGGTCCTGCACAGGCCGGCGGCGGGCAGCCCCTGACCGGGCGACACACGCCGCGCCCGCGCGCCAGCCGGCGAAGCGGCCCGCGGAATCCAGCGACACGGGCCGCGGAATCTAGCGACTCGCGGGAGGGGTGTAGTGGACGGTGACGGGGGCGTGGTCCGACCACCGCAGGGCGTGCTCCGCCGCCCGTTCCACCCGGGCCACCGCCGCCCGCGCGGCGAGGCCGGGGGTCGCCACGTGGTGGTCGATCCGCCAGCCGGTGTCGTTGTCGAACGCCCGGCCCCGGTAGGACCACCAGGTGTACGGCCCGTCCACCCCGGGGTGCAGCGCACGGAGCACGTCGGTGTAGCCGCTGTCGAACACCGCGCCCAGCCACTCCCGCTCGTGCGGCAGGAACCCGGAGTTGCGCACGTTGCCCCGCCAGTTGCGAATGTCGGACTCGGTGTGCGCGATGTTCCAGTCGCCGCAGACCAGTACCTCGCGGTCCTCGGTGGCGGCCTTCTCCCTGCGCTCGGCCAGGTAGGGGGCGAACTCGGCGAGGAAGCGGTCCTTCTCGTCCTGCTTGGGTGTGCCGACGGTGCCGTTGGGCAGGTACAGCGAGGCGACGGTCAGCCCGGGCAGGTCGAGCTCCAGGTAGCGGCCGGACTCGTCGAACTCCGCCGACCCGTAGCCCACCCGCACCGCGTCCGGCTCCACCCCGGCCCTGACCAGCACGCCGACCCCGTTGCGCCCCTTCGCCCCGCCACTGGGTGCGTAGTGCAGTCGCCACTCCGGCGGCAGCTCGGGGAGCTCTTCCGGCAGCGCGCGGCACTCCTGCAGGCACACGACGTCGGCCTCGGTACCCCGCAGCCAGTCCAACAGTCCCTTGCGTGCCGCCGCCCGGATCCCGTTCACGTTCACCGTGCTGACAACCCACCCGCCGCGCCCGCACGGGCCGGCAGGACCCCGCGAGTCGGGGATCTTGTCGGGGTGAGTCGGGGATTTCGTCAGGGCGTCGGGCGTACCGGTCACGCCGCTCTTCGTACCAGTTACTGGGCCGCGCACTTGCTGCCGGGCAGCGGCCGCAGGAAGTCGTCCAGTGCCCACCCGCCGCCGACCAGCTGCCGGTAGCCGTTCTGCACCGTGGTCTCCGCGCCGCGCAGGTCACCCCGGTGCAGCACGGTCGTCGTCGCGCCGCCGGGCTCGGGGGTGGCGCGCACGTTCAGGGTGTCGGCGGTGACCTCGACCCGGCAGGCGGACTCCAGCCCTGAGTTCGCGCTCAGCGAGCCGTTGTCGATCAGCACCAGCACTCCGAGCACCAACGCGACGATCCCGGCGAAGAGCCAGCTCCGGGTGTCCGGTCTGGAAAGCTTCATCTGCATGATCTTCATCAGCTGGACACCCCGCCCGGACCTGGCTCGCGACCCGTTAACGCTACCGCGCGCGGGCGGTTACGTCGCGTATGCACCTTGCAAGGGATAGCGTGTGTCCGAGGGCTAGCGTGATAGCCGGGAGGCACCGCGACCCGTCCATATCCGCTCACGAGTCACAGGTAGGCCACAGCAACGATGAAGGTCATCTACACCTACACCGACGAGGCGCCCGCGCTCGCAACGCACTCGTTCCTGCCGGTCATCGAGGCGTTCGCCGGCAAGACCGGTGTCGACGTCGAGACCCGCGACATCTCGCTGGCGGCCCGCATCCTGGCGCACTTCCCCGACCAGCTGACGGCGGAACAGCGGGTGCCCGACTCGCTCGCCGAGCTCGGTGAGCTGGCCAAGACTCCTGAGGCCAACATCATCAAGCTGCCGAACGTCAGCGCCTCGATCCCGCAGCTGAAGGCCGCGATCAAGGAGCTGCAGTACGCCGGCTACGCGGTGCCGGACTATCCCGAGGACCCCCAGACCGACGCCGACCGGGCCGCCCGCGCCGCCTACGACGCGGTCAAGGGCAGCGCGGTCAACCCGGTGCTGCGCGAGGGCAACTCGGACCGCCGCGCGCCCGCCTCGGTGAAGAACTTCGCGCGCAGCCACCCGCACTCGATGGGCAAGTGGTCGCCGGAGTCGGCGTCGCACGTGTCGACGATGTCCGACGGTGACTTCCGCCACTCGGAGAGCTCGGTCACCGTCGCCGGGCCCACCGAGCTGCGCATCGAGCACGCCGCCCGGGACAGCGATGGCGGCACGGTGACCGTGCTCAAGGCGTCGCTGCCGGTGCTGGCCGGCGAGATCGTGGACGCCGCGGTGCTGCGCAAGAACGCGCTCGAGGCGTTCCTCACCGAGCAGATCGCCGACGCCAAGGCCAAGGGCGTGCTGTTCTCGGTGCACCTCAAGGCGACGATGATGAAGGTGTCCGACCCGATCATCTTCGGGCACGCGGTCGAGGCGTACTTCGCCGACGTGTTCGCCCAGTACGGCGCCGACCTGGCGTCCGTGGGCGCCAATCCCAACGACGGCCTGGCCAGCGTGCTCACCGCGCTGGAGAAGCTGCCGGCCGAGAAGCGCGCCGCGATCGAGGCGGCCATCACCGCCGCTTACGGCACCGGCCCGGCGCTGGCCATGGTCGACTCCGACCGAGGCATCACCAACCTGCACGTGCCGAGCGATGTGATCATCGACGCCTCCATGCCGGCAGCGATCCGCTCGTCCGGCCAGATGTGGAACGCCGACAACCAGCAGCAGGACGCCAAGTTCGTCATCCCGGACTCGTCCTACGCGCCGCTCTATGCCGAGACCGTCGACTTCTGCCGCGAGCACGGCGCGTTCGACCCGGCGACCATGGGCACCACGCCGAACGTCGGCCTGATGGCGCAGAAGGCCGAGGAGTACGGCAGCCACGACAAGACGTTCGAGATCGCCGGCCCGGGCACCGTGCGGGTGGTGGACACGGCCACCGGTGAGGTGCTGCTCTCGCACGACGTCGACACCGGCGACATCTGGCGCGCCTGCCAGACCAAGGACGCCCCGATCCGCAACTGGGTCGAGCTGGCCGTCTCGCGCGCCAGGGCCACCGGTGCGCCCGCCGTGTTCTGGCTCGACGAGACGCGCGGCCACGACGCCGAGGTGCTCAAGAAGGTCCGCGCGCAGCTGGCCGAGCTCGACACCGAAGGGCTGACCATCGAGATCCTGCCGGTCGCCGAGGCCACCCGGTACACGCTGGCGCGCGCGAAGGCCGGCGAGGACACGATCTCGGTCACCGGCAACGTGCTGCGGGACTACCTGACCGACCTGTTCCCGATCATGGAGCTGGGCACGAGCGCCAAGATGCTCTCGATCGTGCCGCTGATGAACGGCGGCGGCCTGTTCGAGACCGGGGCGGGCGGCTCGGCGCCCAAGCACGTGCAGCAGCTGGTCAAGGAGAACCACCTGCGCTGGGACTCGCTCGGTGAGTTCCTGGCGCTCGCGGTCTCGCTGGAGTTCCTGGCCGAGGCCGACAACAACCCGGGCGCCGCGGTGCTCGGCAAGGCTCTCGACGAGGCCACCGGCAAGCTGCTGGAGAACGGGCAGTCCCCGTCGCGCCGGGTCGGCGAGCTCGACAACCGCGGCAGCCACTTCTACCTGGCGCTCTACTGGGCCCAGGCGCTGGCCGCGCAGACGGAGGACACCGAGCTGGCGAAGGTGTTCGCGCCGCTGGCCGAGCGGCTCGCCGCCGACGAGGACAAGATCATCGGCGAGCTGAACGGCGTGCAGGGCCACCCCGTCGAGCTGGGTGGCTACTACTACGTCGACAAGGCCAAGACCGACAAGATCATGCGCCCCAGCGCGACCCTGAACGCGGCGATCGCGGAGTTCTGACCTGGTATGACGCCGGAGCCGGTCACCCTCGGGTGGCCGGCTCCGGCGTTTCCGGCGCTGTTGTCCTCGGGGCGGGCATTGCGGGCGAGCCGGCGTTGTGAACGGGGTGGCGGGAGTCCTCAGCGGACCGGGTTCCGCTGCGGAGCGCACGTCCACGGCCGGCACTAACCTGGCGGCATGCCCGAACCCACCGCCGCGCGGGCGGTCGCCGACCGGATGAGCGACGCCGCCGAGGCCGTCCTGGCCGGGGTGACCGGCGCCTCGCGCGCGCAGCTCGCGCGCACCTGGTCGCAGGACACGCCGGAGGACACCGAGGTGGACCGCCGCCGGTGGTTCTACACGCCGACCGACCACGGCGGCCTGGCGGTCGCGGACATGACGGCGGTCCAGTGCCAGCGCGCGATGGCGCTGGTCGCGAGCGGGCTGTCCGAGGCGGCGTACGGCACCGTCGCCACGGTCATGGGCCTGGAGAACGTGCTGGACCGTGCGGAGAGCTTCGCGGGCTTCGACTTCGCGCGCGACCGCGGCCGTGACCCCGGCCAGTACCGGCTGCGCATCTTCGGTGCGCCGGGCCAGCCGATGTGGGGCTGGCGGTTCGGCGGCCACCACGTGTCGGTGAACAACCTGGTCGTGGACGGCGAGCTGGCGTCGTCGACCCCGTGCTTCCTCGGCGCCGACCCCGCGACCTCGCCGTTGCTCGGCGGGGCGGTGCTGCGGCCGCTCGGCGCCATGGAGGAGCTGGGCCGCGAGCTGCTCCACTCGCTGGACGGGGGGCAGCGGTCGCTGGCGGTGCTCACCCCGCGCGCCCCGGTTGACATCGTCACCGCCAACCGCTCCCGGGTCGCGCCGGGTGACCGGGTGATCCCGCTCAACGAGCTGTTCGCGGGGCGGTTCGCCGACCCCGAGAAGGATCGCCGGATGGCGGAGGCGCACCAGCTGAACGAGGAGTACTGGGGCGTCACCGAGGCGGACGACGACGCCGTCGAGCTCACCGCCACACCGCGTGGGGTGCCGGCGTCAGCGCTGAACAAGGACCAGCGCGATCTGCTGATCGCCCTGCTGGACTGCTACACCGGGCGCGTGCCCGAGGAGCTGACCGAGCGGGAGGCGGCGCGCTACGCCGGCCCGCTGCTGGACGACGTGCACTTCGCCTGGGCGGGTTCCGGCGAGCAGGGCGACGCGACCTACTACCGGCTGCAGGGTCCGCGCCTGCTCGCCGAGTACGACAACACCCAGCGCAAGGCCAACCATGCGCACTCCGTGTGGCGGGACCCGGAGGGCGACTTCGGCGCCGACGTGCTCGCCGCGCACCGCCTGGCCCACCACGACTCGTAGGCGGCGGCACACGGCCGCGCCCGGTCGTACTCGCACCCGGCGTCCCAGGATCAGCCGGCCGCGGATCAGCAGTGGGTTGGTCGGCGCGGGCCAGCCGCGGATCGGCCGCGGGTCAGCGCGGACCGGCCGCAGGTCAGCCCTGAATGAACGGCGTGCGGGGAATCGTGGCCGCCAACACGACCATCACCAGCCCGAACCCGAGATAGCTGAGCACGTCGATCGCCTGACTGCGGATCGCCAGCAGCCCGGCCCGGTCCTCGGGCAGCAGTACCCGCGACACGGCGGCCACCAGCAGTGCCCCGCCGATCAGGCCGGTGCCCTCGCGCCAGTGCTCGGCCAGCACGCGGATGAAGCCTGCGGCGGCGATCACCCATACGACGCTGACCGCACCGTGCAGTGGAAGCCGGTCGGCCAGCCGGCGCCGCAGCTCCATCACGCGCGGACGCTCCGTTCGGTACCGAGGCTCACCGTCACCCACCCATCTTCGCAGAGCGCGATCCGACGAGCCGACAAGGCCGCACGGCACCGCGCCGGCTTTTCGCGGACCGCTGCTCAGTTCTCGTCACCCAGGTCCACCACCAGCCCGTGTGCCCTCGCGAACCCGACCGCGATCGTCATGTCCACCTTGGCACCGGCCACCTGCGCCGACGCCAGCGCCGAGGCGTCGATCAGGGCGTCCCGCAGGTCGGCGCCCTGCAGCCGGGCACCGGACAGCCGCGCTCCGGACAGGTTGGCACCCCGCAGCGACGCCCCCCGCAGATCGGCCGACACCAGGTTGGCCTCGCGCAGCCGCAACCCGGCGAGGTCGGTGTTGCGCAGGTCGACACCACCCAGCGAGGCCAGGCTGAGGTCGGTGTCCGTGATCGTCAGTGGCCGCAGCCGGCAGTCGGTGAACTGCGAGCCCAGCAGCGAACAGGCCGTCAGCGTGCTACCGGTGAGCGTGGCGCGCTTGAACACGCAGGTCCGCAGCGCGGTGCCGCGGTGGTGGGACTCACCGAGGTCAGCACCGGTGAAGTCGCACTCGGTGAACTCACACCGCTCGGTGACCAGCCCGCGCAGGTCGGCGTCGGTGAACCGGCAGTCCACGAACCGCCGGCCGGTCCACCGTTCTCCGGCGAACACATGGTCGGTGAAGTCCTCCCCGGCGACGACCTCGGTCTCGTCCACGTTCAGTTGTTCCACGCCCACCCCGTCCAGTCTCGGTTGGTCATTCGGACCGGCCGTGCCGGCCGGCGTAGCCCAGGAAACTGTCGACCAGCGCGTCGACGAAGTCCAAGTCGACAGCTTGCCCGGTCACCAGGATCCGGTAGTAGACCGGCCCGACGAGTTGGTCCACCGCGGTGTTCACGTCGAGGTCGGCCGGCAGGTCGCCGCGCTCGATGGCCCGTTCGACGAGCAGCCGGTCGCGGTCGCGCTGCTCATCGACGCACCTGCCCCGGAACACGGTCGCCACCTCGGGATCGTGCAGGGACTGCCCGATCAACGCCCGGAACACCTCCCCCGGATCGCTCTCGACCAGGAACCTGGTCAGCCGCCGCAGGTAGCTGCGCAGGTCACTCTCGAGGTCGCCGTGGTCGGCCGGGACCAGGTCCTCGGCGGCATCCTCGAGATAGGCGTCGATCAGCACGTCGGTCTTCGACGGCCACCACCGGTAGATCGTCTGCTTGGCCACTCCGGCCTTCGCGGCGATGCCCTCGATCGTCACCCCGGCGAAGCCGCGCTCCACGAGGAGGCCGTCCGCTGCGCCGAGCACCGCCTGCCGGGCCTGTTCACTGCGACCGTGCCGGTTGCCGTGGTGCACTTCGGAGTCAGACTTCACCCGACGCATGCACACCCCTGAGATCAGACATCCGCACTAGAACGAACGCAACGTTGCGTCTAGCCTAGCGGTAGGCCGGGTTACCGCCTAGCCCGGCCGCCCCGCGGAGGACCTCGACATTCATGATCGACAAACGCCATCGCAACACCGCGCTGCTCGTCGCCGGGTGCTTCTTCATGGAGAACCTCGACGGCACCATCGTCACCACCGCGGCGCCCAACATCGGCGAGTCCCTGCACGTCCCGCCGACCTCGATCGGCCTGGTGATCACCTCCTACCTGCTCACCCTGGCGGTACTCATCCCGCTCAGCGGTTGGCTCACCCGCCGGCTCGGTACCCGGCCGGTGTTCCTCTCCGCGATCGCGATCTTCACGCTCGCGTCGCTGTGCTGCGCCCTGAGCAGCGACCTCACAGTGCTGGTCGCTATGCGGGTGCTGCAGGGCATCGGCGGCGCGATGATGGTGCCCGTCGGGCGGATGGTGGTCATCGGCCGCACCGAGAAGCAGGACCTGCTCCGGGTGATGTCCTACATCGTCTGGCCCGGCCTGCTCTCGCCGGTGATCGCGCCCCTGGCCGGCGCCCTGATCACCACCTACGCCTCCTGGCGCTGGCTGTTCCTGATCAACATTCCACTCGGTGTGATCGCCTTCGTCGCCGCGTGGCGGCTGATCCCGGCCGGCCGAGGCAGTACCCCGCCCCCGCTCGACTGGCTCGGCCTGCTGCTCACCTGCGGCGGCCTCGGTGGGCTCACCTGGACCGCCCACCTGATCTCCGAGACCGGGACACGATGGGCGCCGATCACCGCGCTCGGCGTGGCGTCCGCGGTGTTCTTGACGCTCGCCACCTGGCACCTGCTGCGCACCCGGTACCCGCTGATCACGCTGCGCACCCTGCGGGAGCCGACCTTCCGGCTGTCGCAGTCCAGCGGTTTCCTGTTCTGGCTCGTGGTCGGCTCGGCGCCGTTCCTGCTGCCACTGCTGTTCCAGACCGTGTTCGGCTGGAGCGCGGTGAAGTCCGGCTCTATCGTGCTCTTCATCTTCGTCGGCAACATCGCGATCAAGCCGGCGACGACGCCCCTGCTCAACCGGTTCGGCTTCCGGCGCGTCCTGCTCGCCGCCACCCTGGGCCTGCTGGTCACCGTGCTCGGGCTCGGCTTCACCACCCCGGCCACGCCGCTGGTGATCATCGTTGTACTGACCTTGTTCAGCGGAGTGGCCCGCTCGGTCGGGCTGACCTGCTACTCCACGATCGCCTACGCCGACCTCGCACCGGAACAGATGCGCGACGCCAACACATTGGCCGCCACCACTCAGCAGTTGTCCGCCGGGCTCGCGGTCGCGGTGGCAACCGTCGCACTGCGGCTCGGCGGGCTGCTCCCCGGCACGAGCTCGCCGGCGCGCGACTACACCGCCGCGTTCGTCCTGCTCGGGATCATCGCGCTGATCACCGTGGTCGGGGCGTTCCGGCTGCACCCGCAGGCGGGCAACTCGGTCACCCGCAAGCCCACCGACCCACCACGCACGGACCGGATCACCCCGGCCACCGCCGATCGCCCGAACTGACCGCGCCACGATCACCACGCCGATCGCGGCCGAGACCACCGCCCCGATCACCGGAAGTCCCTGGACCGGACCGCCACCCGCAGCACCAACCGGTCCAGCCGGTCGGCCAGCAGATTCAGCACGCTCGGAGTGTCGTTGGTTCGCTCCAGCCGGCCCCGCACCACCAGCGCCGACCCACCCATCGCCACCGTCCGGTACCGCGCCCAGAGCCCCGGCGAGCAGACCACGTTGAGCATGCCGGTCTCGTCCTCCAGGTTGAGAAAGGTGACCCCGCCCGCGGTGGCCGGACGCTGCCGGTGCGTCACCAGGCCACCGACCTTCACCCGGGTGCCGTCGGTGACCGACCTCAGCTCGGCGATCGATACCGCGTCCTCGGCCGCCAGCCGGTCCCTCAGGTGTTCGATGGGGTGGCTGTCCGGGCTGACCCCGGTGGCCCAGACATCGGCGATGGTCAGCTCCGCGTCGGTCATCCCGGGCAACGGCGGAGCCTCCACCCCGACCGAGGTACCGGGCAGCTGGGTCGGCCGGTGCCCGGCAATCACCCCGGCGGCCCACAGCGCGGCCCGCCGATCCACCCCGAAGCATCCGAAGGCACCGGCAGTGGCAAGCGCCTCCGCCTTCGGCACCGTCAACCGCACCCGGCGGGCCAGCTCGGACAGGTCCGCGAAGGGACCGTTCGCCCGGCGCTCCTCCTCGATCGTCCTGGCCAGCTCCTCGCCGACCGCCCGCACGCTGGACAGCCCCAGCCGGATGGCCCGGCCACCGACGCTGTTCTCCGCCGGCTCCAGCACCGCGTCCGCCCCGGAGTGGTTCACGTCCGGACCTCGGACCTCGACCCCGTGCCATCGCGCATCGGCGACCAGCGACTGTGGCGAGTAGAAGCCCATCGGCTGGGAGTTCAGCAACGCCGCGCAGAACGCCGCCGGGTAGTGGTACTTGAACCAGGAGCTGTAGTAGACCAGCGAGGCGAAGCTGATCGAGTGGCTCTCCGGGAATCCGAAGTTGGCGAACGCCAGCATCTTCTGGAAGATGCCGGTCGCCACGTCGCCGGTGATCCCGTTCGCCGCCATTCCCGCGTAGAAGCGCTGCCGCAGCCGCTCCATCTTCTCCGTCGAGCGTTTGGAGCCCATGGCGCGGCGCAGTTCGTCGGCATCGGCGGCGGAGAACCCCGCGACATCGACGGCGATCTGCATCAGCTGCTCCTGGAACAGCGGTACGCCCAGCGTCTTGCGCAACGCGTGCTCGAGCAGAGGATGGTCGTAGGTGGCCTTCTCCTGGCCACTGCGCCGCCGGATGTAGGGGTGCACCGACCCGCCCTGGATCGGTCCGGGCCGGATCAACGCGACCTCCACCACCAGGTCGTAGAAGCAACGTGGCTTCAGGCGGGGCAACGTCGCGATCTGAGCCCGGGACTCGACCTGGAACACCCCCACCGAGTCGGCCGCGCACAGCATCTCGTAGACCTTCGGGTCGCCGGGCGGTAGATCGTGCAGGCTGTACCGCCGCCCGTGGAACCCCTCGACCAGATCGATCATCTTGTGCAGCGCGGTGAGCATCCCGAGCCCGAGCAGGTCGAACTTGACCAACCCTGCGATAGCGCAGTCGTCCTTGTCCCACTGCACGACGGTCCGATCGGCCATCCGGGCCCATTCCACCGGGACGACCTCCGACACCGGTCGGTCACAGATCACCATGCCGCCGGAGTGGATTCCCAGGTGGCGGGGATACCCGAGCAGCTGGTCGGCCAGCGCACGCACGTTGTCCGGGATGCCGTCCGGGTCCGAGGGCGCCGAGCCAGTGGGCGCAGAGCCTGCGGGGACCGGGTCAGCGGAGGCCGAGTCAGCAGAGGGCAGGTCAGCGGAGGGCGAGTTAGTGGGAACCGGGTCGATGCCGGCGGCCACCGAGCCCACGTTCGGGCCCCAGCGGTCGATCCGCTTACTCCAGGCGTCCTGCTGACCCTGGGAGAACCCGAGGGCCTTGGCCATGTCACGGACCGCCGAACGGGGGCGGTAGGTGATCACGTTGGCGACCTGAGCGGTGTGCGTGCGGTGATAGCGCTTGTAGACGTACTGGATGACCTCCTCGCGACGACCGGACTCGATGTCCAGATCGATGTCGGGGTAGCCGTCCCTGGCCGGTGACAGGAACCGCTCGAACAGCAACCCGTGCAGCACCGCGTCCACCGCGGTGATGCCCAACGCGTAACAGACCGCCGAGTTCGCGGCTGAGCCCCGGCCCTGGCAGAGGATGTCGCTGCGCCGGCAGAACGAGACGATATCGTGCACGATCAGGAAGTAGCCGGGGAAGTTCTTCTCCTCGATCACCTCCAGCTCGTGCTTGACCGTCTGGAGCGCATTCGGGTTCTCCGCGTGGCTGCCGTAGCGGGAGGCCACCTCCTGATAGGTCAGGCTGCGCAGCCAGGTGGCTTCGGTCTGTCCCTCGGGCACCGGGAACGGCGGTAGCTCCGGCTTGAGCAGGTCCAGCGTGAAGGACAGCTCGCGGCCCAGCGCGGCGGCCCTGGCGACCGCCCCCGGATAGCGCGCGTCAAACCGGG
>DATAYB010000518.1:0-15201 GCA_036272795.1 Pseudonocardia sp. | reverse complement strand
AGCCGGCGGAGGCGGTCGGTGCGGGTGTGCACGGCCAGGGGCTCGGCGACGGTCTGTGCCACCGTCATCCTCGGGTCCAGCGAGGACACCGGGTCCTGGAACACCGCGCCGATCCGGCGGCGCACCGCCCGGGCGCGCCTGCCACTGCCCCGGGGCAGTGGCCCGCCGAACACGCGCACCTGGCCCGACCGTGGTGTGACCAGCCCGAGCGCGCAGTTGCCGACCGTCGTCTTGCCCGAGCCGGACTCGCCGACCAGGCCCAGGATCTCCCCGGGCCGCACCAGCAGGCTCACCGAGTCCACCGCGCGCCGGCCTCCGAACTCGACCACCACATCGGTCAGCGAGAGCGCAGGCTCCGGCTCCTGGGACCACGTCGCCGCCGGGTCGGGCACCGCCGGGCTCGGCACGGCTGGCCCCGCGCCCGCCGGTTCGGTCACAGCCGGGGCGGGCCGCCGGCCCAGCCGGGGCACGGCGGCGAGCAGGTGACGGGTGTAGCCGGCGCTGGGTTCGCCGAACAACTGGCCGGTCGGCGCCTGCTCGACCAACCGGCCCGCGCGCAGCACCAGTACGCGGTCGGCGAGGTCGGCCACCACGCCCATGTTGTGGGTGATCAGCAGGGTGCCGGTGCGCTCGGTGTCGGTGATCTCGCGCAGCAGGTCGAGGATCTGCTGCGCCGTGGTGACGTCGAGGGCGGTGGTCGGCTCGTCGGCCACGATCAGCCGGGGCCGGGCCGCGATCGCGATGGCGATCATCACGCGCTGCCGCTGGCCGCCGGAGAGCTGGTGCGGGTACTGCCGCAGCCGGGCCACCGGGTCGGGCACACCGACGCGGTCCAGCAGCGTGGCGCAGGCCGGCGCGTAGCTGGCCAGCTTGGCGGGCGCCGGGTCGTGGTTGCGGATCGCCTCGGCCAGCTGGACACCGATCCGCAGCAGCGGGTTCAGTGCGGTCCTCGGCTCCTGGAACACCATGCCGGCGTCGCGGCCCCGCACCTGGCGCAGTGCCTCACCACGCAGGCCGGCGACGTCCCGGCCGGCCAGTGTGACGGACCCGGTCACCCGGGCGGCGGCCGGCAGTAGTCCGATCACGGCGAGCGCGGCGGTGGTCTTGCCGGACCCGGACTCGCCGACCAGTGCGACGACCTCGCCCGGCGCCACCGTGGCGCTGAACCCGTCCAGCGCGGTGACCTGTCCCGGCCCGTCGCCGTAGCTCACCCGCAGGTCCCGAATGTCCAACACGGGACCCACCTCGTCCCCACCGGGCAGCGCCGTCACAGCCACCCCCGCCCGGAGAAGGCGGCCCGCAGCCCGTCGCCGACGAAGTTCACCGCGCACACCACAGCGACGATGGCGAGGCCGGGCGGCAGGATCAGCCACCAGGCGTCGTCGTAGGTGTAGGTCAGGCCCCTGCTCAGCATCGCGCCCCAGTCGGTGGTCGGCGCCGGCACACCGAGGCCGAGGAAGCTGACGTAGCTGACCAGCAGGACGGCGTCGGCAATCTGGAAGGTGACGTTGACCAGCAGGGTGCCGATGGCGTTCGGGATGATGTGGCGGAACACCACCCGCAGCGGCCCGGCGCCCATCACCGCGATGGCCCGCACGTAGTCGCGCTCGCGGAGGGTGACGGTCTCCGCGCGCATCAGCCGGGCGGGCACCAGCCAGGACACGCAGCCGATCAGCGCGGCGAGCACCCACACACTCGGCGTGACCAGCGTGGCCGCCACCAGCAGCAGGAACAGCGCCGGCACGGCCACGCCGGTGTCCACGATCCGCATCAGCACGGTGTCCACCCAGCCGCCCGCATAGCCGGCCAGCGCACCCCAGACCGCGCCGATCGCCGTGCCGAGCAGGCCGGCCAGCACCCCGATCAGCAGCGAGGTGCGGCCGGCGGCGAGCAGCCGCCCGAGCACGTCGTAGCCGAGGTCGTCGGTGCCGAGCGGGTGGCCGGCGCCAGGGGACCGGCGGGCCGCAGAGAGCGCGGTGTGCACCTGGTCGGTGTGGTAGAGCAGCGGGCCGAGCCAGCAGAGCAGCACGGCGAGCAGCAGGACCAGCACGCCGGCCACCGCCAGCCGGTCGGCGCGGAACCTGGCCAGCACGGTGCTGGCCGGCGGCGCCTCCGCGGGCTCAGGGTCGGCCGCGAGAAGCGGCCCGACGGCGGTCACGGCGCCACAGCCATCGCAACCGTCACAACCATCGCAACCGTCACAGTTAACAGGCTCATACCGTCGCCCCCGCCCTGGACTGCCGCGCCGGCACGCGCACCCGGGGGTCGATGGCCAGCTGGGCGAGGTCGGCGAGCAGCGCACCGACCACCGTGGCGATGCCGATCACCAGCACCACACCGAGCAGCACTGGGAAGTCCGCATTGCGGGCCGACGACCAGAACAGCAGCCCGATGCCCGGGTAGTTGAACATCGACTCCACCACCAGCGCGCCCCCGAAGATCACCGGCACGTAGTAGCCGAGCATCGCGACGACCGAGGTCAGCGAGTTGGGCCAGACGTGCCGCCAGAGGATCTCCCGCTCCCGGGTGCCCTTGGCGCGCGCGGTGCGGACGTAGTCCTCGGTGAGGTTGTCCAGGGTGGCCGCGCGCATGTAGCGGCTGAACGCGGCGACCGTGGCC
Source organism: Pseudonocardia sp. (assembly GCA_036272795.1). Taxonomy (GTDB): domain Bacteria; phylum Actinomycetota; class Actinomycetes; order Mycobacteriales; family Pseudonocardiaceae; genus Pseudonocardia. The sequence continues at coordinate 12,582 of DATAYB010000518.1, read as the reverse complement.
GCCCCGCCGGCCAGCACCGGCAGTACCAGCGAGCCGGGCTGGGCGAGCAGCGCGCCGAGGGAGTCGCCCTGGGCGGCCTGCGCGGGGAACACCGGCAGCGCCTGCGCGAACACGATGATCAGCAGCAGTGACAGGAAGAACACCGGCGTCGCGTAGAGCACAAACGCCAGCGCGGTGCCGAGGTGGTCGAGCGCGCTGCCGCGGTGCACGGCCTGCCAGACGCCGAGCGGCAGCGCGACGAGCACGGCGAGCAGCGTGGAGGCCGTGGTGAGCAGCAGCGTGCGCGGCAGCCGCTCCGCGAGCAGCGTGCTGACCGGCGAGTTCAGCGTGTAGGAGCGGCCGAGGTCACCGGTCAGCAGCCGGCTCAGGTAGTGCCAGTACTGCACGGGCAGCGGCCGGTCCAGGCCCTGGGCGGCGTTGAAGGCGGCGATCTGGTCGGGTGTGGCCTTGACCCCGAGCACACCCCGCGCCGGCCCGCCCGGCAGCAGGTGCAGTAGCACGAAGGTCACCACGGTGACCATCAGCACGACCACCGCGGCGAGCAGTACACGGCGCGCGATGTAGCGGGTCATCGGCTCACCTCGTCCAGTACCAGCGCTGCGGCTGCAGGTCGGCCAGCGGGTCCTGGACCACGCCGCGCAGGCCCGCGTCGATCGCGGACACCTGGTAGGGCGGGTTGGGCAGCCAGATCACCGGCAGCTGTTCCGCCAGCAGTGTGCTGTACCCGCGCATCGCGTCCGCGCTCCGGCCGGTCGTCGAGGCGGTGATCAGTGCGTCCACCGGCGCCGAGCTGTAGCCGCCGAAGTTCGCGCTCGCGCCGGTGGCGAAGAGGTCCTCACCGCTGGGGTTGGCGTCGAAGTACCAGCTGCCCTGGGTGCCGAAGTAGGACAGCTGCCACGAGCAGTCGCCGCTGTCACCCGAGGTGCAGCCCGAGCTGTTGGCCAGCACCGTGTTGAGCGGCTGGCTGTTGATCGACAGCTCGACGCCGACCTTGGACAGCTCCGACTTGAGCTCCTGCCACGTGGAGTCGGTCTCGTCGGACCCCGACTCGGTGAGCACGGTCATGGCCAGCCGGGTGCCGCCCGTGACGCCCTCGCCGCAGTCGGCAGGGCCGGTGCCGGGGGACGCGCAGGCCCGGATCCCGTCCGGCCCGGGCCGCCAGCCGTGCCCGTCGAGCAGCGCGGCCGCGGCGGCCAGGTCGAACGGGTACGGGTTGGCTCGCTGCCGGGGTGAGAGGTACCGGTCGCCGCCCGCCTGCGGCACTGGTCCGTAGCCGGGGCTGGCGGTGCCGCGCCAGATCACCGAGGCGATGGCCTGCTGGTCCACCGTGTGCTGGATGGCCTGCCGTACGTACAGCTGCCGGAACACCGCGCCCAGTGCAGGGTTGCGGAAGTTGTACGGCGCGTACGTGACCGCCCAGCCGTCCCACGGTTCGATCCGGTAGCCGAGCGCCCCGAGCTTCTCCCGCTGGCCCAGGTTCGCGGCGGGCAGGTACCCGTAGTCCACCCCGCCGGCCAGCAGCACGTTGTACTCCGCGGTGCCGCTGGTGAAGGGCAGGAAGGTGACGGTGTCCAGGTGTGCCGAGTCGGGGCCGGTGTAGTACGGGTTGCGGGCCAGCACGACCCGGCCGGAGGGGTTGAACGAGCGCAGCGTGAACGGCCCGTCCACGACCTGCCAGAGCGGGTTGGTCGAGTAGCTGCCCAGGTCCTTCGCCTGTTCGACGAGGTGGCGGAAGACCTGTTTCGCGCCCTCGTCGGTGCGGTCCGCGTCGCCGACCGGGGCGTCCGGACCCGTCCGGTCCCAGGACCGCTGCGGCATCGGCACGATCCGCGCGAGCTGGTTGGCGGTGAACCAGTCGGGGTTGTACGCCGTGCTCAGCTCGAGCGTGAACGTCCGCTCGTCCACCGTGCGGAAGGCGACGATGTTGTCCGGGATCAGGCCGGCGGTGTAGCGGGACCACTGGTCCTTGTCGGCCCGCATCAGGTTGAACCAGAGCTCGACGTCGCGGCTGGTCAGAGGCTCCCCGGTGGACCAGGTGAGGTGTTTCAGGGTGATGGTGACCGAGCGGCCGTCGGATGCGTACACCGGCGGGTCGGCCGCGCTCGCCACCTTGTCGAGCGCGACCGTGCCGGAGGAGTTGTTGTAGGCGTAGAGCGGCACGAACAGCTGGTCGCGCAGCGCGGAGTTGAAGCCGGCCGTGAACCCGGGCAGTGAGATCGGCAGCAGCCAGTTCGGCGCGGTGGCCGGCGGCAGCGCGAAGCTGGCCGAGCCGCCCGGGACCGGGTGACCCTGGCCGCCGCCGTGCCGCTGCCGCGCCCCTGCACAGCCGGCGAGCACCAGGCAGACCCCGAGCAGCAGGCAGACGCCGGTCACGCGCGCCCCTCGTCCGCCCGTCATCTGCCCACTTCCGTCATGGTTGATAAAAGTATCTGCCGCAGGCCTATTGCTGTCATGACAGGCTTGTACCTGGCGAATTTGCCACTTATGGTGGGGATGATTGAAACACTCTCAGCGAAAAGCGGTGAGCGTCACAATCGTAACAATCGCTTTTCTGTTGACTTGCACCAAGACTGTCAGAAGCGGGGTGTCATGCCCGAGTCGGAGAGCGTCAGCACGATGCGACTGCTCTGGTTGATCGCCGGCGGCCGAGCGGTGACCCGGATGGAGCTGGCCACCCAGCTCCGCCAGCCGCAGTCCAGCGTGTCGGTGCGGGTGCAGGCGCTGCTCGCCGCCGGGGTACTGACCGAGCACGGCGAGGGTCCTTCGCGGGGCGGCCGGCGGCCCCGGCTGCTCGCGGTCAACGCCCGGTACGGGCACGTCTGGGCCGTCGACGTCGGTGGCCGGCACATGCGGATCGGTGCGATGGACCTGGCCGGCACGCTGCTGGGCGTCTGGGAGCGGCCGCTCAGCATCGCGGCCGGCCCCGAGATCGTGCTGGGCGAGCTTGCCGACGCCGTGCACTCGCTGGCCGGCCGCGCCGAGCTGCCAGGGCGCTGGCTCGGGGTCGGCGTCGGGCTGCCCGGCCCTGTCGACGTGGCGGCCGGCACGGTCACGCTGCCCTCCCGGATGCCCGGCTGGCGGGGCTACCCCGTGCGGGACGCGCTCCGCAGGCGGTTCGAACAGCCGGTCGAGGTGGACAACGACGCGAACGTGCTGGCGCTCGGCCAGGCCAGGGGCGGTCCGCCGGGGGAGACCCTGGTCGTGGTCAAGGCCGGCACCGGCATCGGCGCCGCGCTCGTGGTGGACGGGCGGCTGCACCGGGGCCGGGCCGGGGTGGCCGGCGACATCAGCCACGTCCGGATCGCCGCCGGCGCGGACCACCCGTGCAGCTGCGGCAACCTCGGCTGCCTCGAGACCGTCGGCAGCGGTGCCGCGCTGGTCACGGCGCTGCGTGCGCAGGGCGTCGACGTGCACAACACCGCCGACGTGATGACTGCGGCCGAGGACGCCCACTCCACGGTCACCACCGCGGTGCGCGCCGCCGGCCTGCTGCTCGGTGAGGTGCTGGCCACCGTGGTCAACTTCGCCAACCCGGACGCGGTGCTGCTCGGCGGCGTGCTGGCCGGCTCCGAGGTCTACATGGCCGCGCTGCGCGGCGCCCTCTACGAGCGCTGCCTGCCGCTCGCCACCCGGCAGCTGCGCATCGAGCGGGTGTCCGACGGTGCCGACGCGGGCCTGCTCGGCGCGGGTACCTGGGCGCTGGACCAGGTGTTCGACCCCGTGGCGCCGGCCGCCACACCCGCCGGTGCGCCCGGTCGGGTCGTCGGCACGATCGGCAGGGCGGCACGGTGACGGGCGTGCGGGGGGAGCAACCGCCGACACACGGGCCCGGCCGGGCGAACGGGCACGTCAGCGGCTCCCGCAACGGCAGCGGCTCCCGCAACGGGAACGGCAACGGCCTACGCAACGGACACGGGCCCGGCAGCCACGCGAACGACGACGAATGGGAGGACGACTCGGGCAGCCGGCTGCCGAGGATCGGCATCGCCGGCATCGCGATCGAGTCGAGCACGTTCTCGCCGCACCGCAGCACGGTGGCCGACTTCCGGCTGAGCCGTGGCGAGGAGCTGATCGCCCGCTACCCGTTCCTGCGGGCGGGCCAGCCGCTGGTCGGGCAGGCCGAGTGGGTACCGCTGCTGCATGCGGTCGCACTGCCCGGCGGCGCGGTGACCGACGGGAGCTACCTGCGGCTGGCGAAGGAGATGTGTCGGCTGGTCCGTGCGGCCGGCCCGCTGGACGGGCTGCTGCTGGACATGCACGGCGCGATGAGCGTGGTCGGGCGTACCGACGTCGAGGCCGAGCTTGTCGAGCAGCTGCGCGCCATTCTCGGCAACGACGTGCTGCTGTCCGCGTCGATGGACCTGCACGGCAACGTGTCCCGCAGGCTGGCCGCCGCGCTGGACCTGGTCACCTGCTACCGCACCGCGCCGCACGTCGACACCTGGGAGACCAGGGAGCGCGCCGCCGCCAACCTGGTGTCCCGGCTGCGTGACGGCGGCCGCCCGCTGAAGGCCTGGGTGCCGGTGCCGGTGCTGCTGCCCGGGGAGAAGACGAGCACCCGGCTGGAACCGGCGCGCGGCCTCTACGAGCTCGTGGCCAGGGCGGAGGCGGCCGAGGGCGTGCTCGACGCGGCGCTCTGGGTCGGCTACGCGTGGGCGGACGAGCCGCGCTGCCAGGCCGCCGTCGTGGTGGCGGGCGACGACGTCGAGGCGATCACCTGGTGGGCCGGCCGGCTGGCGAAGCAGTACTGGGAGTCGCGTAAGGACTTCAGCTTCGTGGCGCCGACCGGGTCGCTGACCGACTGCGTGCGCACCGCGCTGGCCAGCGCCGCCCGGCCGTTCTTCATCAGCGACTCCGGGGACAACCCCACCGCGGGCGGCGCGGGGGACACCTCGTGGAGCCTCGAGCAGCTGCTCGGCATGCCCGAGATCACCGGCTCCGACGTCGAGACGATCTACGCGGCGATCGTGGACCCGGCCGCCACCGAGGCGGCCGTCGTGGCCGGCCCGGGCGCCCAGGTGACGGTGTCACTCGGGGGCAAGATCGACTCCGGCCCGTGCGGACCGGTGGAGCTGACCGCCCATGTGGTCGCGGTGGACGAGCACGACCCGGTCGCCGGTACCGCCGTGGTGCTCGGCGTCGGCGGGCTGCGCGTGATCGTCACCGCGCGCCGCAAGCCGTACCACCTGGAGTCCGACTTCACCGTGCTCGGGCTGTGTCCCCGCGAGGCCGACCTGGTGATCGTCAAGATCGGTTACCTCGAGCCGGAGCTGTACCAGATGGCGGCCGACTGGCGGCTCGCGCTGACCCCGGGCGGCGTGGACCAGGACCTGCTGCGGCTCGGCCACCGGGGCATCGAGCGGCCGATGTTCCCGTTCGATCCCGACATGGCCGACCCCGCACTCGTACCCGAGCTGCTGTGAGCCCGGCCAGGGTCGAGCTGAGCGTGGACACCGTCGCGGGCGCGGTCGCGGCCGACGTGCTCGGTGCCCGCCGTATCGAGCTGTGCTCCGCGGGCGCGCTGGGCGGGCTGACCCCGGGCCCCGGGCTGCTCGCCGCGGTGCTGGCCGGCTGCGGGCACACCGAGGTGCACGTGCTGGTGCGGCCCCGCGAGGGCGGCTTCGGCTACACGGCGGCCGAGGTGGACGCCATGGCCGCTGACGTGGCGCACGCGGTGGCCGCCGGCGCGGCCGGGGTGGTGGTCGGGGCGCTGACCAGCGGCGGCGACCCGGACCGCGCGGCCGTCACCGAGCTGGTCGCCGCCGCCGACGGCCGGCCGGTCTGCTTCCACCGCGCGCTGGACGTCTGCCGCGACCCGCTCGCCGCCGTGGACCAGCTCGCCGAGTGGGGGGTGCGCCGGGTGCTCAGCTCGGGGCAGGCCGTGCACGCCGAGGACGGTGCCGCCGCGCTGGCCGACATGGTCAGGGTGGCGGGCGGCCGGCTGGCGGTCACCGCGTGCGGCGGCGTACGGGCGGACAACGCGGCGGCCGTGCTGCGGGCCACCGGCGCCGCCGACGTGCACGCGGCACCCCGCAGGCGGGTGCGCGCCGCGCCGGGGCCGTTCGGAGTCGACTTCGGCAGCCACGCCGAGCTCGACGTCCCCGCGGCCGCCGCCCTCATCGCCGCCGTCGCCGCCGAGGTCAGCCCCGCGGGCTGCGCGGCCGGCTGAGCGGCCGGCGGGCCCCGCGTTCTCGCGCCGCCGTGGGGGGCCCCGTGCCCGGGCCCGGCCGCACGGCCGGCTGAGCTCGGGCTCAGCGTGCTTCACGGTGGTCATACGGGGGTACCGGTTGGCTGCCGGTGCAGACTCGGAGGCGGGCCGGTGCAGAGTTCGCGGCGAGCACCGCCTTCGGCGGAGGGAGACGCGACGGTGACCAACCCGGAGCAGGCGGGCGCTGACGGCGGTGCGCGGCCGGCCGGCCAGGCGGGCGGCCAACCGGCCGAGCGCCAGCCGGCCCAGCAGAGCGGCGCGCCCGGCCCGGCGAACAGCGCCGGGGCGCCCGGCCCGGCGAACAGCGCCGGTACGCCAGGCCCCGCGGGCGGTGGTGCGCCCCCGGCCAAGGCCGGCGTGCCCAGCCCTGCGCGGGAGGGCGAGCTGCTCGAGCGCACGGTGTTCGAGGTCAAGCGGGTGATCGTCGGGCAGGACCGGCTGGTCGAGCGGATGCTCGTCGGCCTGCTGTCCAAGGGCCACCTGCTGCTCGAAGGTGTGCCAGGCGTGGCCAAGACGCTGGCGGTCGAGACCGTGGCGAAGGTGGTCGGCGGGTCGTTCTCGCGCCTGCAGTTCACCCCGGACCTGGTGCCCGCCGACATTCTCGGCACCCGGATCTACCGGCAGGGCCGCGAGGAGTTCGACGTCGAGCTCGGTCCCGTGGTGGCCAACTTCGTGCTCGCCGACGAGATCAACCGGGCGCCCGCGAAGGTGCAGTCCGCGATGCTCGAGGTGATGGCGGAACGGCACCTGTCGATCGGCGGCAAGACCTTCCCGATGCCCGACCCGTTCCTGGTGCTGGCCACCCAGAACCCGATCGAGAACGAGGGCGTCTACCCGCTGCCCGAGGCGCAGCGCGACCGCTTCCTGTTCAAGCTGATCATCGAGTACCCGAACCTCGAGGAGGAGCGGGAGATCATCTACCGGATGGGCGTCGAGCCGCCGGTGGCCGAGCAGGTGATCACGCCGGCCGAGCTGGTCCGGCTGCAGGGTGTGGCGTCGCGGGTGTTCATGCACCACGCGCTGGTCGACTACGTGGTCCGCCTCGTGGTCGCCACCCGCTCGCCCGCCGAGCACGGCCTCGACGACGTCGCGGGCTGGGTCTCCTACGGTGCCTCGCCGCGCGCCAGCCTCGGCATCGTGGCGGCCGCGCGGTCGTTGGCGCTGGTCAGGGGCCGGGACTACGTGCTCCCGCAGGACGTGATGGACGTGGCGCCGGACGTGCTGCGGCACCGGCTGGTGCTGTCCTACGACGCCGTCGCGGACGCCGTGCCGATGGACCACATCCTCTCGCGCGTGCTGCAGACCGTGCCGCTGCCGCAGGTCAGCTCCCGGCCGCAGTACGCAACCACGTAGGAAGGCACAGGTGGAGAAGCCCTACCCGGCTGCCCCCAACCTGCGCGACGGCCAGCTGGAGGCGGCGCTGCGGGTGCTCGAGCTGACCGTCCGGCGCCGGCTGGACGGCCTGCTGCAGGGCAACCACATCGGCCTGGTGCCCGGCCCCGGCAGCGAACCGGGCGACGCCAGGCCGTACCAGCCCGGGGACGACGTGCGCCGGATGGACTGGGCGGTCACCGCACGCACCACCGAGCCGCACATCCGGATGACCGAGGCCGACCGTGAGCTGGAGACCTGGGTCGTGGTCGACCTCTCCGCCAGCCTCGACTTCGGTACCGCCGCCTGCGAGAAGCGCGACCTCGCGGTGGCGGCCACCGCTGCCGTGGCCCACCTGACCAGGGGTGGCGGAAACCGGATCGGCGCGCTGGTCGCCACCGGCGAGCGCACCGTCCGCATCCCGGCCAGGGGAGGGTTGGCGCACGCCAGAGGGCTGATCCGGCGTGTCGCGGAGACACCCCGCGCGCCGGAGGGCACCCGGGGCGACCTTGCCGAGGCGATCGAGCAGCTGCGCAGGCCGCCGCGCCGTCGTGGGCTCGCCGTCGTGGTGTCGGACTTCCTCGGCGACCAGAACTGGGAGCGCCCGCTGCGCGCCCTGTCTGCCCGGCACGACCTGCTGGCCGTCGAGGTGCTCGACCCGCGTGACCTGGAGCTGCCCGAGGTCGGCACCGTCGTGCTCGCCGACCCGGAGACCGGCCGGCAGCGCGAGGTCGACACCACGCCGCTGCTGTGCCGGGAGTTCGCGGCCGCGGCCGCCGAGCACCGCGAGCAGGTGGCCAGCACGCTGCGCCGCTGTGGGGCCGCGCACCTCGTGCTGCGCACCGACCGGGACTGGATCGCCGACGTGGTCCGGTTCGCGGTGGCCCGCAAGCGGCAGTGGTCCGACGCACCCGGAGCACTGCCGATCAGCGGAGGCCGCCCGGCGGCGCTGCGATGAGCTTTGCGCAGCCGTGGTGGCTGTTGCTGCTGCTCGGGGTGGCGGCGCTCTCGGTGGGCTACTGGCTGCTGCAGCGCAGGCGGCGCCGGGACACGCTGCGGTTCAGCAACCTCGAGCTGCTGGAGAAGGTCGACCCCAACCGGCGGGCGTGGATCAGGCACGTGCCGACGGTGGCGCTGCTCGTCGCGCTCGCCCTGCTGACCGTGGCGCTCGCCGGGCCTACCGCGGAGGCCAGGGTGCCGCGCAACCGGGCGACGGTCATGCTCGTGATCGACGTGTCGCTGTCCATGCAGGCCACCGACGTCTCGCCGACCCGGCTGCAGGCCGCGCAGGTCGCGGCCAAGAGCTTCGCCGACCGGCTCACCCCTGGCATCAACCTCGGGCTGATCTCGTTCGCCGGCACGGCCGCCGTGCTGGTCTCGCCCACCGCCGACCGGGAGCCGGTGAAGCACGCCATCGACGGGCTCAAGCTGTCCGAGTCCACCGCCACCGGCGAGGCGATCTTCGCGGCGCTGCAGTCCATCCAGAGCTTCTCCGAAGGCCTGGCCGGCGCCGCCGACGGCCCGCCACCGGCGCGCATCGTGCTGATGAGCGACGGCAAGCAGACCCTGCCCGGGCCGGAGGGGGAGAACGAGCCGCGCGGCTCGTTCACCGCCGCGCACAAGGCGTCCGAGTCCAAGATCCCGATCTCCACGATCTCCTTCGGCACGCTGCTCGGCCGGATCGACCTGAGCGGCCGCAGCACCGCGGTCCCGGTGGACGACGCCTCCCTGCACGAGATCGCGCAGATCTCCGGCGGCCAGTTCTTCACCGCCGCCAGCCAGCAGGAGCTGCAGCAGGTCTACCAGACCCTCGGTGAGCAGATCGGCTACGAGACCCGCCGCGTGGACATCAGCCACGCCTGGCTGATCGCCGGCACCATCCTCGCCATGTTCGGCCTCGGCACGGCCGTGGCCCTCGGCCGCCGCCTCCCGTAGCCCACTCGGCCTACCGAGTTCTGATGAGATCCGCGACTCGCCCTGACGGAATCCCGCGACTCGCGGGAACCTGGGCGCGCCAAGTCGGGCCGGGCTCGTTAGCCTCCTGGCGTGGGACGCAGCGTGCTTGTCACCGGAGGCAACCGAGGGATCGGCCTGGCGATCGCCCAGGCATTCGCGAAGCAGGGGGACCAGGTCGCGGTGACACACCGCGGCTCCGGCGCCCCGGACGGGCTGCTGGGGGTGCGCTGCGACGTCACCGACGCCGAGAGCGTGGACGCCGCGTTCACCGAGATCGAGGCGGCGCACGGGGCCGTGCAGGTGCTCATCTCCAATGCCGGCATCACCGACGACACCCTGCTCATGCGGATGGGCGAGGACCAGTTCACCCGCGTGCTGGACGCCAACCTCGCAGGCGCCTACCGGGTCGCCAAGCGCGCCGCCCGCGGCATGCTGCGCGCCAGGGCCGGCCGGATGATCTTCATCTCGTCGGTGGTGGGGCTGAGCGGCTCGGCGGGGCAGGTCAACTACGCGGCGTCGAAGGCGGGGCTGGTGGGCCTGGCCAGGTCGATCGCGCGCGAGCTCGGCAGCCGGTCGATCACCGCGAACGTGATCGCGCCCGGGTTCGTGGACACGGACATGACCGCCGAGCTGGGCGAGAAGCGCGAGAAGGAGATCCTCGGCCAGATCCCGCTCGGCCGGATCGCGCAGCCGAATGAGATCGCCGCCACCGCGACCTGGCTGGCCTCGGACGCCGCCGGCTACATCACCGGCGCGGTGATCCCGGTGGACGGCGGCCTCGGCATGGGCCACTGAGCCGGCCGGACCGCTGAACTGCGTGACCGCGCACGACCACCCAGCCCGTGCGGTGACCGGGCGACACGCCACAGACCACGGACAGGAGAAGGACACGTGAGCGGGCTACTCGAGGGCAAACGGATCCTGGTGACCGGCGTCATCACCGATGCGTCGCTGGCTTTCCACGTCGCCAAGGCGGCCCAGGAGCAGGGCGCCACCGTGGTGCTCACCGGCTTCGGCCGGATGCGGCTGGTGGAGCGGATCGCGCTCCGGCTGCCGAACCCGGTGCCGGTGATCGAGCTCGACGTCACCGACCAGTCGCAGCTGGACAGCCTTGCCGACCGGATCTCCGAGCACGTCGACGGGCTGGACGGCGTGCTGCACTCGATCGGCAACGCGCCGGCGTCCTGCCTCGGCGAGGGTGCCTTCCTCAACGCGCCGTGGGACGACGTGGCCAGCGCGCTGCACGTGAGCGCCTACTCGTTCAAGTCGCTGAGCATGGCGTGCCTGCCACTGCTGTCGCCTGGTGGCTCGATCGTGGGCATGGACTTCGACAACCGGCAGGCGTGGCCGGCCTACGACTGGATGGGCGTTGCGAAGTCGGCGCTCGAGTCGATCTGCCGCTACCTGGCCAGGGACCTCGGCCCGAAGGGCATCCGCGTCAACCTGGTGGCGGCCGGGCCGGTGCGCACCATGGCGGCCAAGTCCATCCCGGGCTTCGCGGCGTTCGAGGACGCCTGGGACGGCCGTGCGCCGCTGGGCTGGGACGTGAACAACCCGGAGCCGGTCGCGCGGACCTGCTGCGCGCTGCTCTCGGACTGGATGCCGGCGACCACGGGCTCGATGGTGTGGGCGGACGGCGGGTTCCACGCCATCGGAGTCTGATGGACCCCGCCACCGCCGTCGTACCCGACCGGCCTGCGCCCGTCGACGCCTTGCTCGTGCTGTCGTTCGGGGGGCCGGAGGGGCCGGCGGACGTGCTGCCGTTCCTGGAACGGGTCACCGCCGGGCGCGGGGTGCCCCGCGAGCGGCTGCTCGAGGTCGCCAAGCACTACGAGCACTTCGGCGGGGTGTCGCCGATCAATGCCCGCAACCGGGAGCTGGTCGAGCGGATCCGGCTCGCGCTGGCGGAGGCCGGCCTCGAGCTGCCCGTGTACTTCGGCAACCGCAACTGGCACCCACTGGTCGAGCACACCGTCGCCGAGATGGCCGCCGCAGGGGTGCGCCGCGCGCTGGTCTTCGCGACCAGTGCCTACGGTGGCTACTCGGCCTGCCGGCAGTACCACGAGGACATCGTGAGGGCGCGCGCGGCGGTCGGTGAGGGCGCCCCGGAGCTGGTCAAGCTGCGGCACTTCTTCGACCACCCCGACTTCGTCGGAGCCGCCGCCGACGCGGTGCTCGAGGCGGCCGCGCGCCTGCCGGCCGAGCGGCGGGAGCAGGCGCGGCTGGTGTTCACGGCGCACTCGATCCCGGCCTCGGCCGATGTGGCCGCCGGGCTGCCCGCCGAGGGTGGGCACCGGTACTCGGGGCAGGTCGCCGAGGCGGCGCGGCTGGTGGCGGAGTCGGTGCGGGCGCACGACTACGACGTCGTCTGGCAGTCCCGGTCCGGCCCGCCGAGCGTGCCGTGGCTCGAGCCCGATGTGCTCGATCACCTGGACGCGCTGCACGCCAAGGCGGTGCCGGCCGTGCTGGTCTGCCCGATCGGGTTCGTCAGCGACCACGTCGAGGTGATCTGGGACCTGGACAACGAGGCGAGCGAGCGCGCCGCCGAGCACGGCATGGCGTTCGCGCGGGCGGCCACCGCCGGGGCGGCGACGCGGTTCGCGCGGATGGTCGTCGAGCTGGTCCGCGAGCAGGTGGAGGGGCTGCCGCCGCGCGCGCTGGCCGCCGAGGTGCCGTCCGCGGGGTTCGGCGTCAACGGCACCCCGTGCGCCGCCAACTGCTGCCTCCCCGTGGGCCGCCCGCCGCGCCGCTCGTAGCCGCGCGTCCCTTGCGGCGTGCCTTTGGTTACCGAGCTGCACAGGAGGCAGGTTGTGGCGGGGTTTGAGAACGCGTGTGCCACGTCCAGGGACTGCGTGCCGGCCACGTCGGCCACGCCGGCCAGCACGTGGGCCGGCGTCAGGTGCGGTCGGCGTCAGGTGCGGTCGGCGCTGCCGGCGAGGACGTGGACCGCTTCGGCGACGGCGGCGCGGCGCGCGACGCGGATCGCGGTGGCCAGCGGGCGGAGTGCGTCGGTGCGGGCCTGGGCGGCGGTGGCGGTGAGCGCGGCG
>DATAYB010000517.1:0-8990 GCA_036272795.1 Pseudonocardia sp. | reverse complement strand
GAGCGACAGTGCGGTGGCGGCGGACCAGGCCTCCGGCCCAGGGGTCCGTGCGGGTGTCCTTGTCACCGGCAGCGAGCTGCTGACCGGCCGGATCCGGGATCTGAACGGACCCTGGGTCGCCGAGCAGCTCGGTGCGCTCGGGGTCGATGTCGCGGACGTCGTGGTGGTCGGCGACCGCCCCGACGACCTGGCCGGCGGCCTGCGCTTCCTGGCCGCCCAGCCCGTGGACCTGATCGTGACCAGCGGCGGCCTCGGCCCGACCGCGGACGACGTCACCGCGGAGGTGGTGGCCGGGTTCGCCGGGGTGCCGATGGTGCTGGACACCGCCATGGAGCAGCACATCGCGGAGATCCTGCGCCGGTTCGCCGCGCGCACCGGGTTCGGCGGCGACGCGCTCGACGCGGCCAACCGCAAGCAGGCCACGGTGCCCAGCGGAGCGATCGTGCTGAACCCCGTGGGCACCGCGCCCGGCCTGGTCGTCACCGTGCCGGACGGACCCGTCGTGATCGTGCTTCCCGGGCCGCCGCGCGAGCTGCACGGCATGTGGAGCGCCGCGCTGGAGACTCCGCCGGTTCGGGACCTGCTGGCCAGGACGCCGCCGTTCACCACCGTGCACCTGCGGATGTTCGGACTGCCCGAGTCGGAGATCGCGAAGACACTGCGTGAGGTCGGCGCGGACGTCGACCTGAGTGGCCTGGAGATCATCACCTGCCTGCGCCGTTCCGAGCTCGAGGTCGACCTGCGTTACCGGCCCGGCTCCGCCAGCGCCGAGGCGGCCAGCGACAAGCTGGTCGCCGAGATCGAGCGGCGGCACGGCTCGCACCTGGTCAGCACCGACGGCACACCGACGGACGAGCAGGTCGCCACGCTGCTGGCGGGGCACCGGATCGGGCTGGCCGAGTCCTGCACCGGCGGGCTGCTGGCCGGCCGGCTGACCAACCGCCCCGGCTCGTCGGCCTACCTCGCCGGCGGAGTCGTGGCGTACTCGAACGAGGCCAAGGTCGCCCTGCTCGGGGTGCCGGCCGAGCTGATCGAGCAGTACGGCGCCGTGTCACCCCAGGTGGCCAGGGCGATGGCCGACGGCGCGAGGGCCGTGTTCGACGCCGACATCGGGGTGTCCATCACCGGCGTGGCCGGGCCCGGCGGCGGCACAGAGGAGAAGCCCGTCGGCTACGTCTGCTTCTGCGTGACCACCGCCGACGGGCGCGTGCGCGAGGCGTCCCCGGTGCTGCCCGGCAACCGCACCGACATCCGGGAGCGCTCCACCGACCTGGCCATGCACCTGATCCGCCGCATGCTCGGTGTTGTGTAGAAGGGTTGTGTAGAAGGGCTGTCAGGTAGAGAAATGCGATGTGGCGAAAGCTGCGATGTAGCGAAAAGCCCGACGTAGAGGTGCCGGCCGCCAGTGCTCAGTCAGCTGTCTGCCGGGCGCGGTCGACGAAGGCGGCCAGGATGCCGTTCCAGCCGCCCGGGGAGTCGAAGATGCCGCGCAGGGTCTCGGCCTGCTCGCCGTAGCGCTCGAGGTGCCGGTGTCGCAGCTCGAGCAGGGTCCCGCCGGCGCCGTCCGGGGTGAAGTCGACCTCGACCTCGGTCCGCAGGGTCGGGTCGAAGGTCCAGTCCGCGCCGAGCTGCCAGAGCAGCACCAGCTCGCCCGGCGGGTTCCAGCGCGCGACCTGGCCCCATTCGCACTCCGAGCCGTCCACCCCACGCTCGAACCAACGACCGCCGACGACGGGTTCCACCACGATCCGGGCGATGGGTGAGCTGCCGATCGAGTGGTCCGGCGGCCAGAACTCGGTCATCCGGTCGGTGAACAGCGCGAATGCCCGCTCGGGCGGGATCGGCACCTGGACCGTGCGCCTGACGACGACTTCGCCAGTGGGCTGTGTGCCCATCTCAGGTCTCCTGTTCGCTCGGGAGGTGTACCGGCGGCCTGGCGGCCTCGACGTGGGCGAGTGCGGCGAAGTTGTGCAGGGTGGTCGCCCAGAACTGGTCGAAGTAGCCGCGTACGGCCTCGAAGCCGGCCGGGTTGATCCGGTACAGGTGCCGCGTGCCGGCGACGGACTCGAGGACCAGCTCGGCCTCCTTGAGCACGCGCAGGTGCTGCGAGACTGCCGGCCGGGAGACCGGCAGCTGGCCGGCGAGCACGCCGACCGCTGACGGGCCGTCCAGCAGGCGCTCCAGGATGGACCGCCGGGTGGCATCGCCGAGCGCGTCGAGTACGGCGGCGGCGGAGGCGGGCACATCGGTAAGTCTGCACGAACGGTAAGTTCAAAGCAACCGTTCGTGCAGACTTACTGTTCGGTCAAAGCGACGGCTCGTGCTGACTTGTCGAGCAGCCGGCCACTTGTCGAGCAGCCGGCCACTTGTCGAGATGTGAATTTGCCGGGCGGCGACTTGTCGAGCTGTGAATCGGCAAGTCAAGGGCGAGCTCAGCCCAGCACGCGCTTGGAGATGATCTCGTTCATGATCTCGTTGGTGCCGCCGCCGATGCCGAGGATCCGCGCGTCCCGGTAGTGCCGCTCCACCTCGGACTCGCGCATGTAGCCGAGCCCGCCGAAGAGCTGGACCGCCTCGTTGACGACGAAGTCGCAGGCGTACACGGCGGTGTTCTTCGCCATCGCCACCTCGGTGATCACGTCCTCGCCCGCCAGGTACCGGACCGCGACCTCGCGCACGTAGCGGCGCGCCACGTCGGTCTGCCGGGCCATCTCGGCGATCTTGTGCCGGACCACCTGGCGGCTGGCGAGCGGCCGCCCGAAGGTCTCCCGGCGGCGGATCCAGTCCAGGCTCAGGTCGAGGCAGCGGGCGGCGACCGCGTACGCCTGCACGGCCAGCCCCAGCCGCTCCGTGGCGAACTGGGTCATGATCTGCAGGAAGCCGGTGCCCTCCGCGCCGACGAGGTTGCGCGCCGGCACCCGGACGTCGACGTAGGACAGCTCGGCGGTGTCGGAGGACCGCCAGCCCATCTTGTCGAGCTTGCGGCTGACCGTGAAGCCCGGCATGCCCTTCTCCACCACGAGCAGCGAGACTCCGCCGTAGCCCGGGTCACCGGTGCGCACCGCGGTCGTGACGAAGTCGGCACGCACGCCCGAGGTGATGTAGGTCTTCGCCCCGTTCACGATGTAGTGGTCGCCGTCCCGGACCGCCCGGGTGCGCAGGTTGGCCACGTCGGAGCCGGCGTCCGGTTCGGTGATCGCCAGCGAGCCGATCTTCTCGCCGGCCAGCGTGGGGCGGACGAACTGGTCCAGCAGGTACTCGTCGCCGGTCCTCGCCATGTGCGGCACCGCGATGCCATGGGTGAGCAGCGAGGCGATCACGCCGGTCGGGGTGCCGGCCATGATGAAGCTCTCGGTGATGAGCAGCGAGTCGATCAGGTCGCCGTCCCCGCCGACCGACGGCTCGAACCCGACCCCGATCAGGCCGACCTTCGCGGCCGCCAGGTGCAGCTCGCGGGGTAGCTCACCGCTCGCCTCCCACTCGTCGGTGTGCGGCACGATCTCCCTGGTCGCGAAGGTGCGCGCCAGGTCGGCCAGTGCGCGCCGCTCCGGGTCGTCCCAAGGCCGGATCGAGTCCACGCTGATCTCCTGTCGGCTGAGTTACTCGAGAGCACGGTTGCTGCGCGGAGAAGTTACCGCTCAGTACAACGGCATCCTGCCGGACCGGGCGCAGGGGAGCCAGGCGACGACCGCCTCGGTCAGGTGTCGCCGCGCAGGATCTTGGTGGTGGCGGCGTCGGCCGGGAAGAACGCCTCGATGGCGAGCTCGGCGACCGTGATGTCGAGGGGCGTGCCGAAGGTGGTCACCGTGCTGAAGAAGGCCAGCTCGCCGCCCGCGTGGCGAAAGCGCAGCGGTACCACCACCCCGCCTGCGGCCGAGTGCTCGCTGGCCGGCGTCGGGTCGTCACAGGGCAGCTCGACCAGCTCGTCGTACAGCTCGGCCAGCTGGGGGTCGGCGGTGTGCTCGACCTCGCGGCGCAGCCGGGCCAGCAGGTGCGCCCGCCACTCGGCCAGGTTGGCGATCAGCGGCGCCATGCCCTCGGGGTGCAGCGCGATCCTCAGCGCGTTGGCAGGCGGCTCCAGCAGGCGCGCCGCGACACCCTCGGTGAGCACGGCGAGCGCCGAGTTGCCGTCCACGATGTTCCAGTACCGGTCCACGGCGAGAGCCGGGTACGGCTCGTGGCCGCTGAGCACCTGGCGGACCGCCTCGCGCACGGCGGCCATCGGGGTGGTGTCCAGCGCACGCTCCGGGTAGATGGGGGCGTAGCCGGCGGCGATCAGGAGCTGGTTACGCTCGCGCAGCGGCAGGTCCAGGTGCTCGGCCAGGTGCAGCACCATGTCCCGGCTGGGCACGGAGCGGCCGGTCTCCACGAAGCTCAGGTGCCGGGTGGAGATGTCGGCCTGGATCGACAGGTCGAGCTGGCTGAGCCTGCGGTGCTGGCGCCACTTGCGCAGCAGGTCACCCACGGTGTCACCGGAAGGGGTGGACCCGGATGGTCGAACCGCGGTGCTCACGGGTCCTCCCTTGGCCGAGGGGCCGCCATGCTGGATCCGAACGCTACCCGGTCGAAGGTTGGCCGGTGCGCTGCACAGCTGTTACACAGACTTCCCTCACTATGATCACAGTCGAGGCCGACAACCTAGGAGCATGTCCACGATGAATGCCCCTTCCGCACCGTCCGAGACGGGTCGAGGCCAGCTGCGTCGCCCCGACGGGAGCCCGGTGCGGGTGCTCGTGGTCGACGACGAAGCCACCCTGACCGAGCTGCTCTCCATGGCGCTGCGCTACGAGGGCTGGGACGTCCGCGGCGCGGGCGACGGGCTCTCCGCGGTGCGGCTGGCCAGGGAGTTCCGGCCGGACGCCGTGGTGCTGGACATCATGCTGCCCGACATCGACGGCCTGGAGGTACTGCGCCGGATCCACGCCGAGGCCCCCGATGTGCCGGTGCTGTTCCTGACCGCGAAGGACGCCGTCGAGGACCGGATCGCCGGACTGACCGCAGGTGGCGACGACTATGTCGCCAAGCCATTCAGCCTCGAAGAGGTGGTGGCCCGGCTGCGCGCGCTGATGCGGCGCTCAGGTCGCGGCTCGGCCAGGGCGGACGCGCTGCTCGTGGTCGGCGACCTGACGTTGGACGAGGACAGCCGCGAGGTACGCAGGGCTGGGGACGGGATCACCCTCACGGCGACCGAGTTCGAGCTGCTGCGCTACATGATGCGCAACCCCCGCCGCGTACTCAGCAAGGCGCAGATCCTCGACAGGGTCTGGCACTATGATTTCGGCGGCCAGTCGAACGTGGTCGAGCTGTACATCTCCTATCTGCGGAAGAAGATCGATGCGGGGCGTTCGCCGATGATTCACACGTTGCGCGGTGCCGGGTACGCGCTGCGTCCGGCGGAATGAGCTTGGCGCGATGAGGCTTCCGGCCGTCGGGCGGTCCCGGCGGTTGGGTTCGGCGCGCTCCGGGCGGCTGTCGGACCGGGTTTCCGCGCTGCCCCTGCGCACCCGCATGCTCATTGCGATGATCGCCCTGCTGGCGGCGGTGTGCCTGGTCGTGGGCTCGATCTCGCTGCTGTTGCTGCGCGGGTTCCTGATCGACCAGCTGGACATCCAGCTACAGAGCGTCGGCCAGCGGTTCGCGTCGTCCTACGGCCACAAGGCGCCCTGCGCCGCCGAGGACCACGGCGGCCCGCCCTGCTTCCTGCTCAGCCCCGGCCAGCGGTTCGGCACGGTGGCCGCCCGGATCGTGGACGGCGACGCGCACCAGAGCGGAGTGCTCGGCGACGACGGCGTGCCCCGCGACATCGGCGGGCGCGAGGACAACGACCTCGAGGACGTGCCCACCGACGGGCAGCCCCACACCCGCGACATCGGCGGCCTCGGCGAGTACCGGGTGATCGCCGTGGAGCGCCCCGACAAGAGCGCCGTGTTCGTCACCGGGATCCCGCTGGACGAGGTCAACACAACGCTGGTCAGGCTGGGCTGGATCGAGCTCGTGGTGGCCGCGCTCGGGCTGGTGGTGGCCGGCGCGGCGAGCACGCTGATCGTCCGGGTCACGATGCGCCCGCTGCAACGGGTGGCCGCCACCGCCGGGAGGGTCGCCGAGCTGCGGCTGGACCGGGGTGAGGTGGCACTCGCCGAGCGCGTGCCCCCGGGTGACACCGACCCGCGTACCGAGGTCGGCCAGGTCGGCGCCGCGCTGAACCGGATGCTCGAGCACGTGGCGTCTGCGCTGGAGGCCCGGCAGGCCAGCGAGACACAGCTGCGCCAGTTCCTGGCCGACGCGAGTCACGAGCTGCGCACGCCGCTGGCCGCCATCCGGGGCTATGCGGAGCTCACCAGGCGCTCCGAGGAGTACGTACCGCCGGACGTGGCGCACGCGCTGAGCCGGGTGTCCTCGCAGGCCGAGCGCATGACGTCGCTGGTGGAGGACATGCTGCTGCTGGCCAGGCTGGACGCCGGCCGTCCGCTGGTCCGCGAGCCGGTGGACGTCTCGCAGCTGGTGGTCGACGGCGTGAGTGACGCCCACGCGGCCGGCCCCGAGCACCGCTGGCGGCTGGAGCTGCCCGACGAGGCGGTCATCGTCACCGGGGACGCCACCCGGCTGTCCCAGGTGCTGTCCAACCTGCTCGCGAACGCCCGGGTGCACACCCCACCGGGCACGACGGTCCTCGCCGAGCTGACCGGCAACCCCGCCGAGGCCGCCCTACGCGTGATCGACGACGGGCCTGGCATCCCGCCGGCACTGCTGCCACACGTGTTCGGCCGGTTCGCCAGGGGCGACAGCTCCCGGTCCCGCGCGGCCGGGAGTACCGGGCTCGGGCTGGCCATCGCGCACGCCGTGGTCGTCGCGCACGGCGGCCGGGTCGAGGTCGAGAGTGCGCCCGGCCGGACTGTGTTCACGGTGATCCTGCCGACCGATGGCGCGGCCCGGGTTACCTCGCCTGTAGCTGTGCCGGCTTCGGTGCCCGTGTCCGTGGGAGCGCCGGCCGGTTCGAACGGCGGCTCCCACGACGGTGGGCACGGCCCGCACGGCGGGCACGGCTCCGGCGGGGTCGGCTCGAACGGTGGGCACGGCTCGAACGGCGGGGTCGGCTCGCATGGCTCCGCACGGGCCTGACCCCCGTTGAGGCAGGCTGCGCCGCATGGGCCTGACCTGCGCTGAGGCGCGGTCTCAGTGCGGTGGCTCACAGCGGGCGCCTAGGTACGCCACAAGGCGGCGACAGCGCCGGCCCCGAGCCTGGCTGCATGGCGTTGACCGACCCATCACCTGTGCTTGATCAAGAGGCTGGGCTTGATCAAACGGCCGTGTTGGACCAAGAGGCTGTGTTGGACCAAGAGGCTGTGTTGGACCAAGAGGCCGTGCTCGATCAAACGGCCGTGCTCGATCAAACGGCCGTGCTCGATCCCGGTGCGGTGCTCGGATCTGCTGCCGCGCTCGGGTCTGCTGCCGTGCTCGATTCGGCTGCCGTGCCGGCGCCGCGAGCCGGGACCGCGGTCGCCGTGCCGCCGGGGCCGCCCGGGGTTCCGACTCTGGACGTCGTGGTGCCGGTCTACAACGAGCAGCGCGACCTGGGGCCGAGCGTGCGCCGGCTGCACGCCTACCTGGAGCGGACCTTCCCGTACCCGTTCCGGATCACCATCGCGGACAACGCGAGCACCGACCGGACGCCCGAGGTGGCCGGTGAGCTGGCCGCCGAGCTGGACCAGGTCACCGTGCTGCGGCTGGATCAGAAGGGCCGGGGTCGCGCGCTGCGGGAGGCCTGGTCGGCGTCGGACGCACCCGTGCTGGCCTACTGCGACGTGGACCTGTCGACCGACCTCGCCGCCCTGCTGCCACTGGTCGCCCCGCTGGTCTCCGGGCACTCCGACCTGGCCATCGGCACCCGGCTGGGCAGGGGCGCCCGAGTGGCCAGGGGGATGAAGCGCGAGCTGATCTCACGCGCCTACAACCTGCTGCTGCGGGGCGCCCTGGCCACCGGGTTCAGCGATGCGCAGTGCGGGTTCAAGGCGATCCGGGCCGACGCGGCCGCCGAGCTGCTGCCGCTGGTGCGCGACCACGGCTGGTTCTTCGACACCGAGCTGCTCGTACTCGCCGAGCGCGCCGGGCTGCGGATCCACGAGGTGCCGGTGGACTGGGTCGACGATCCCGACAGCCGGGTGGACATCGTGGCGACCGCACTGGCTGACCTGCGCGGCGTCGTGCGGCTGAACCGGGCGCTGGGCTCCGGGGCGCTGCCGCTGGCGGACCTCGCGGCCAGGCTCGGCCGGGACCGGGCACCTCGGCCGGCCGGAGTACCGGTCGGGCTCGCCGGCCAGCTGCTCCGGTTCGCCGGCATCGGGGTGATCAGCACCGGCCTCTACCTGCTGCTCTACCTGCTGCTGCGGGAACCGCTCGGCCCGCAGGCGGCCAACCTCGCCGCGCTGCTGGTGACCGCCGTCGGCAACACGTCGGCGAACCGGGCGATCACCTTCGGCGTGCAGGGTCGGCGCGGCGCACTGCGGCACCACGTCCGCGCCCTGGTCCTGTTCGGGCTCGGGCTGGCGTTGACCGGCGGTTCGCTCGCCGCGCTGCACGCCGCGGTACCCGACCCGAGCTGGTCGGCGGAGCTGCTCGTGCTGATCACGGCGAACCTGGTCGCCACGGTGCTGCGCTTCGCCCTCCTGCACACCTGGGTGTTCGCCGCACGCCGTTGAGAGTTGCGCTCGGGGTAGCTGTTGCTCTGGTGCCGGCGCGCCGGGGCGAGACATCACGCCCTAGCCTGCGGGGGTGGAGACGGGGCCGGCGGCGTGGGGACGGGCGCTGTACGAGCGGGTGCTCGACGCGCTCGGCACCGTCGCCGGTGGTGCGCTGCTGGACGTGGGCTGCGGGACCGGCCAGCTCTGCCGGTTGGCCGCCGACCGGTTCATCCCGGTGGCCGGCGCCGACCCCGACCCGGCCGCCCTGGCCCACGCCGCCCAGCTCGTCCCGGAGGCCGAGCTGAGCCTGGC
>DATAYB010000516.1:0-6884 GCA_036272795.1 Pseudonocardia sp. | reverse complement strand
GGGTCGAAGGCGTTGACCGTGATCAGCTCGCCGGGTCGCTCCGCCGGCAGGCGCCTGGCCAGCTCGTAGGTGGTGAGCACGTTGCAGAGCTTCGAGGTGGTGTAGTAGCGCCGGCCGATTGTGGCCGCGTTCCCCGGTTCGGCGGCAGGCCGCCCGGGGGCACCCGGCTCCTCGGCACGTCGCTCGGCGGCACCCGGCTCCTCGGCACCAGGGGCGGAGTCGACAGCGGGGTCGGCCAGCTCGGCCGCGGTCGTGTAGCGCGGCGCCGGCATGCCGGTCCGCTTGGCCGGGTCGTGGGTACCGCTGGCGACGAACACGATCCGGGCGGGCGCGACCAGGTGCGGCAGGAGCTCGCGGACCAGCAGGAAGTGCGCCAGGTGGTTGACCCCGAAGGTCCGCTCGAAGCCGTCGGCCGTCCGCGCCGTGCCGGACACCGACTGGGTGCCCGCGTTGCAGAGCACGGCGTGCAGCGGTGGCAACGGCGCCGCGACCAGTTCCTTGCCGAAGCGCCGCACGTCGTCGAGGGACCCGAGGTCCAGTGGGAGGCCGCGCACATCGCCGCCGGTCTCGGCCGAGATCCGGCCGGCGACCGACGCCGCGGCCGACGCGTCACGGCCGGTGAGCACAACCGTGAGCTCCCGGCGGGCGGCGGCGATCGCCGTGGCCGTTGCGCGGCCGAGGCCGCCGGTGCCCCCGGTGATCAGTACCGTGGCGGCGGGTCTGGGTCCGGTCATCGGTCGGCCTTCCTCTCCTGCGCCGTTTCACGAACGCCGTTTCACGAACTCCGCGTCACGAGTGCCGTGTCACGACCCCTGAGCCACGACCATAGGGATCACGGCAGGGGCCCGAACAGCCCGCAGCCTGGTCCGACGCGTCCCAGGACAGCGGCACCGGGGACCGTACCGACGACGCCGCCGGAACCCGACACGGTGATCGCCGAGGTGGGTCCACGGGTGCCCGGATCGGCGTCGCGGCGCTACGGTTGAGGTGATCGGGTTCGGGTGATCGGGAGAATCCGGTACGGCACGAGCTGGACGGTGGGCGATGAGAGCGGGCTGGAAGGCCTGGGTGTGGCCGACCATCATCTTTGCCGCGATTCCGGCGGGGCTGTTGGTGATGGTCCTGCTCAAGCCGTACCTGTCCGACCCGACCGCGAACGCCGCCCCCACTCCGCTGGACGCCGCGGTGCACGTGAACACCCACACCTGGCGGAGCATCGCCCAGGACCCGGCCGGCCACGCCCAGGACCGCCTCGTGCTGTGGGGCCAGGTCACCGAGTTCGACCGGGCGACGTCGACCTTCTACGCGAACGTCGACGCGGCCCGCCACACCCCGAGCAACGGGACCGTGAACTACCCGACCGCGGTGATCATGCACGGCGATCCGGCCACGCTCCAGAACCTGGCCAGGGGCTACATCTTCAAGGCCGAGGCCACCCTCGACGGAGCGGTACCGCAGAGCACCGCCTCCGGCGGCAAGGCCCCCATCCCCACCCTCACGGTCACCAAGCTCACCATCACCGACAAGACCGTCGGTTAGACGCACGACATCAAGCACCCGACCGTCGCTCGGGCCAAAAATGATCAGGCAAAACTGAACAGTTCAAACTTGACAGTTCAAACTGTGCAGTTCTAGCTTGGGAACATGACCGAGTCGACAGAGGTCGTCGCCGCCTCCGCCGTGCGCGCGGCCCGTGATGTCCGGGTAGTGGTGGGTCGGCTGCGGCGCCGGCTCAAGGAGACCTACAGCACCGAAGGCCTCACGCCGTCCCAGACGTCGGTGCTCAGCCGGCTGGACAAGAACGGGCCGGCGACGACGAGTGCCCTCGCGGGGGCCGAGGGGGTCCGCCCGCAGTCGGCGGCGACGACCCTGGCGGTGCTGGAGGAGCGCGGCCTGATCGAGCGCCGGCCCGACCCGGACGACGGCCGCCGACAGCTGCTGTCGGTGAGCGCGGCGGGCCGGGAGTTCCTCGACGACAAGCGCCGCCTCGGCGAGGAATGGCTGGCCAGCGCCCTGCACGAACAGTTCACCGAGGCGGAGCGCGGAACCGTCATCGAGGCGATGGCCCTACTGGAAAGGCTCATCCAGGTATGACCTCACCGCTCACCCACTTACCCGGGCGGCAGCGCGCCGCCGAGCCGGAGAACACGTTCGACCGCCGGCTGATCGCGCCGATGATCCTGGGTGCGGTCCTGAACCCGGTGAACTCGTCGATGATCGCCGTGGCGCTGGTCCCGATCGGGATCGCGTTCGGGGCACCGCCGGCGCAGACGGCCTGGCTGGTGTCGGCGCTGTACCTCGCGACGGCGATCGGTCAGCCGGTGGTCGGGCGGCTGGTCGACAGCTACGGACCTCGGACGCTCTACCTGATCGGCACCTCGTTGGTCGGGATCGCCGGTATCCTCGGCGCGCTCGCCCCGTCGGTCGGTGTGCTGGTCGTCGCCAGGGTGCTGCTGGGGTTCGGCACGTGCGCCGGCTACCCGGCCGCGATGTCGCTGATCCGGAGCGAAGCCGCCCGCACCGGGCGCGACAGCCCGAACGGCGTGCTGACGCTGCTCGCGATCGCCAGCCAGACGATCGCGGTCATCGGCCCAGGCCTCGGTGGACTGCTGATCGGCGTCAGCGGCTGGCGCACCACGTTCACCGTTAACATCCCGCTGGCACTGGCCTGCCTCGTCCTCGGTGCCCTGCGCCTGCCCCGGACCCACGGCACGGCACAGGCGCGCGGTGCCCGGCTGGCCAGCACGGTGGACCTCGCCGGCATCGTGCTCTTCGCGGCGACGCTCGTGACGCTGCTGCTGTTCCTGATGACCCCACGTCTCTCCCACACCTACCTGCTCGCGGTCGCCGCCGCCTCGGGCGCGGGGCTGGCCTGGTGGGAGCTGCGCGCGGCGCACCCGTTCATCGACATGCGGCTGCTCGCCGGCAACCTCCCGCTGCTGGCCACGTACGGCCGTACCCTGCTGACCGCCGTCGTCACCTACGGCTTCCTCTACGGCTACACCCAGTGGTTGCAGGAGGGGCGCGGGCTGTCGCCGACCGTGGCCGGGCTCGTCCTGATCCCGATGTTCGCGATCGGGATCGTCGTCGCGGCGGCCACCGGGCGTCGCACCGAGGTGCGCGGCAAGCTCGCCGTCGGCGCGGCCACCCAGATCCTCGCCTGCGCCGGGCTGCTGCTGCTCGGTCCTGGCAGCGCGCTGTGGTGGCTGATCGGGGTCGGCCTGGTGGTCGGAGTACCGCAGGGCCTGGTCAACCTCGCGAACCAGAGCGCCATTTACCACCAGGCCGACCCCGCCCACACCGGCACGACAGCGGGGCTATACCGCATGTTCTTCTACCTCGGCGCGATCAGCGCCGCCGCCGCCAACGGCGTCTTCTTCTCCGACCGCGCCGACACCCCAGGGCTGCACCACCTAGGCCTGTTCATCGGCGGCTGCGCGGTGCTGTTCCTCGTACTGACGGTCGCCGACCGGTCACTGCGCCGGATCGGCGAACGCGACGGCGCCACGAAACCCGACACCGCACCGATCATACCCGCCCAGAGGAGGCACCCGATGGCCCTCACCACCCTCGACGAACGCACCGCGCTCGTACTCATCGACCTGCAGAACGGCATCGTCGGCCTGCAGACCGCCCCGCGCAGCGCCACCGACGTCGTGGCCCGCTCCGTCGAGCTCGCCGACGCCTTCCACGCCCACAACCTGCCCGTCGTCCTGGTCCGCGTCAGCTTCGCCGACAACGGGGCCGACGTCCTGCCAGGGCGCACCGAGGTCTCCGGCGGGAGCGGCGCCTGGCCGGCGGGCTGGGACGTGATTGTCGACGACCTCGCCGGCCACGCGGACGACATCATCGTCACCAAGCGCAACTGGGGCGCCTTCCACGGCACCGACCTCGACGTGCACCTGCGCCGGCGCGGCGTCACGCAGATCGTGCTGGCCGGCATCGCCACGAGCGTGGGAGTGGAGTCCACCGCCCGCGCCGCGCACGAGCACGGCTACCACGTCACCCTGGCCACCGACGCCATGGCCGACCGGGACGCCGACACCCACCAGCACAGCGTCACCAAGATCTTCCCTCGGCTGGGTGAGACCGGCACCACAGCCGAAATCACCGAGCTGCTGACAAAGACCCGGGACAACGACAAAAACTGACGGGGCGCAAGGCGGCCGGGCGCGGTTACCGTGGTGGCATGTCATCCGAGGCCGCGCCTTCAGCCGCTCCGCACGGAGAGTTCTCGGTGAGCCGCCGGGGCTACCACCCCGGGCAGGTCGACGAGTACCTCCGACATCTGGACGCCCAGATCCGCATCCTCGCCGCCGACCGGGACGCCCTCGTCGACCAGCGCAACCAGCTGGCCCACTCTCACGAGTCGGCCCGCGCGGAGAACTCGCAGCTGCGCGACCAGCTCAAGCGGCTGAGCGCGGCGCCCCAGTCCGCCGAGAGCCTCAGCGGGCGGATGGGGGCAATGCTCGAGCTCGCCGTGCAGGAGGCCGCTGAGCTGCGCGAACGGGCCACGGACGACGTCCGCGCCGCAGTGGAGCGGGCCGAGGTCGAGCGGCGGCGCGCCGAGCAGCTCCAGCAGCGCCTGGAGGCCGAGCGTGCCCAGCTGAACGTCGACCGGCTGCAGCTGCGCGACGCACTCACCCAGGCGAACCTGCAGGCCCAGAAGATCACCGGGGACGCCACGACCCAGGCCGAGGCGCGGGTCGCGGCGGCTACTGAGGAGGCGGCCCGGCTGCGCGCCTCGGCCACGGCGGAGGCCTCTCAGCTGCGCGCCTCGGCGACGGCGGACGCCGAGCAGCACACGGCCGCCAGCCGCACGCAGGCCGACCAGCTGCTCACCGACGCCCGCGGCCAGGCGTCGAAGCTGGTCGCCGAGGCCCGCGCCCAGGCCGAGCGCGTGCTGGCCGAGGCCCGCACCGAGGCCGCCCGCGCCACCGAACAGGCCCGCCGCGACACCGTCGCCCTCAGCACCCAGGCCACCCAACGACTCAGCGAGCTGCACGCCCTGCTGGACCGCGAGCTCCCCCGCCTCACCACGCATGCTCCGGCAGCGCCCGCTCCGGCGCCGTCAGCACCGGCAGTGCCCGCACAGGCTGGGCCCGCACAGGCCGGACCAGTCCCGGTCGTGCCGGCACAAGCTGGGCCCGCCGATGCCGCGCCGGCACAGGTTGCCTCCGCCCCGACCGTGCCCCCTCAGGGCACGCCGTCGCCGGTTCCGCGCAACGGGCCGCCGACGCCCATGCCGCGCCCCCGACCGGCGGACGCGCCGAATGCCGTCAGCGGGACGACACCGGAGCGGTGAGGTGCGCCTCGGCGTACCGGCGGAACGCCGTGACCAGCCGGCCCCGGTCCCCGGCACGGGTGGCCAGCACGACGTGGCTCGGCTCGACGCCCTCCAGGGGAATCGTCGTGATGTCGGGGCGCAGGCTGTTGGCGGGCAGCCAGACCGAGACGGCCACGGCCTGACCGGCGGCGATGAGCTCGAGCTTGTCCTCGATCGCCTCGATGAAGGGGCCGTCGGGTGCCGGGCTGCCGTCCGGGCGCGGATCGAGGCGCCAGAACGCGCTCCACTCCGGGTCGGACTCGCGGAGCCGGGGTAGGGGCTCGTCGGCGATGTCGTCGACGGTGACGGACTCCTTGCCGGCCAGCCGGTGGTCGAGGGGCACCAGCAGCACGCGGGGCTCGTCGTAGAGGACCGTCACGTGCAGCTGGTCGGTCGGGAACGGCAGCCGGGCCATCACCGCGTCGACCCGGTGTTCGAGCAGCGCAGGTCGCGGTTGGTCCCAGTCCAGGTGCAGGGTGTGCACGTCGGCGTCCGGGTGCCGGTGGCGCAGCTCGCGCACGGCGGGGGTGACGATCAGCCCGGTGAGGTAGCCGACGGTGATGCGGCTGGGCTCCGAGGCGGCCCGCGTGTGAACCGCCGCCCGGGTGGCCGAGCGCAGCAGCTCCTTGGCGCGGGGCAGGAAGACCTCGCCGGCCTGGGTGAGCCGGCTGCCCTGTGGCGTGCGATCGAGCAGGCGGGCGCCGAGCTGCTGCTCCAGGCGGCGGATCTGCCGGCTCAGCGACGGTTGGGCGACTCGCAGTGCGGCGGCCGCGCGGCCGAAGTGCCCGTGCTCGGCGACCGCGACGAAGTACCGCACGAGCCGCAGGTCGAGGTCCACCTCGGGCGACGACATGCCTTCCAGCGTAGCGGGTCTTCGGCGCCGGCCATGGCGTGTGAGCTGTGGTGATGCCTGAACCGCATTGGCCATTTCGGAACAGATCTTGGACGGCGGGCAGCACCGACAGACAGAGTTGGGGTCACCGGCGGTTGCGGGTCCGGCCGCACCGGCCGGGGCACCTGAGGAGGATCTCCATGGACAGGACGACAGTGG
This sequence comes from Pseudonocardia sp., assembly GCA_036272795.1. GTDB lineage: Bacteria > Actinomycetota > Actinomycetes > Mycobacteriales > Pseudonocardiaceae > Pseudonocardia. The sequence continues at coordinate 507 of DATAYB010000516.1, read as the reverse complement.
TCGAGGCGGGGCGCAGGGCATTGGGGCCGGTCGGGGTGTACCTGCCGATCTCGATGACGAGCACACCACCGGTCGACCTGCAGCGCGAGGCCGCCGGCCGGCTCGAAGGCGCCGGCTACCGGGCCGCCTGGACGAACGAGATGGTCGGCGGCAAGGACGCCCTGGTACAGCTCGCCGTGCTGCTGGCCGCCACACGGCGGCTGGTGTTCGGCACCGGCATCGCCAACATCTGGGCCAGGGAACCGCAGGTCATGCACGGCGCGGCGGCGTTGCTGGCCGACGCCTTCCCCGGTCGGTCGGTGCTCGGGATCGGGGTCGGTTACCCGCAACAGGCCGCGGGCACCGGTCGCGAGTTCGGCAGCCCGCTGAGCACGATGCGCGACTACCTGAACCGGATGGATGCCCCGACCACACCACCCGCGCCCGAGGTCGCCTACCCCCGGATCATCGGCGCCAACGGCCCGAAGATGCTGGCGCTGGGCGCCGAGGTCGCCGACGGGGCGATGC
>DATAYB010000515.1:0-17298 GCA_036272795.1 Pseudonocardia sp. | reverse complement strand
CTGGTAGCTGTCCCCGTAGCTGAGGCCGGACGTCGTGTGCCAGGAGGCGGAGCCGGTGGCCAGCGCGCCTGTGACGGGCTTTCCGGTCTTGGAGTCGATCACCTGGACGGTCTGCAGCGTGCCGTGCTGGACCTCGACGCTGAGCGGGACCGCGGGGTTCAGCGGGGTGTCGCCGGCCGCGGTGATGGCGATCTGGGCGACCGGCTTCGGCGGCACGGCAGGTTCGGCGAGGCCGCCTGGCAGCGCCGAGCTGATCGCGGCCGGCCCTCGGGTCGCAGTGATCAGCGCCAGCACGGCGATGAGCACCGAGAAGACTCCGAGCACGAGCGAGGCCCGTCGTCGCGAGTCACCGGACAGCTGCAGGGCTGAGGCACCACCGTTCATACGGTCCGTAATCTCCACTCACTTCGATGACCCGACCGGGGCACGCCGGGACGCCTCATTCTCCCCCGTCGACACTGAGAGGCGCGACACGGGGTGCGGCGTCGCATACTGTGAATCGGCCAGCGGCACGGCGCGTAAACGCGTTCCGTCGGCCCTCTAGTCCAGCCCGCCGCGTTTGACCAGCTGAGCGGCGATCACATTGCGCTGGATCTCGTTCGTCCCCTCACCGACGATCATCAGCGGGGCGTCCCGGAAGTAGCGCTCGACGTCGAACTCGGTCGAGTAGCCGTAGCCACCGTGGATCCGCACCGCGTTCAGCGCGATCTCCATGGCCACCTCGCTGGCGAACAGCTTGGCCATGCCGGCCTCCATGTCCACCCGCTCGCCGGCGTCGAACTTCTCGGCAGCCAGCAGGATGAGCTCCCGCGCGGCCGTCCACTTGGTTGCCATGTCGGCGAGGTAGTTCCCGATCGACTGGTGCTGCCAGATCGGCTTGCCGAACGACTCACGTTCCTGGGCGTAGCGCAGCGCGTCGTCGAACGCGGCCCTGCCGACCCCGAGCGCGCGCGAGGCCACCTGGATCCGGCCGGTCTCGAGGCCCTTCATCATGTGCGCGAAGCCCTTGCCCTCGACACCACCGAGCAGGCTGGTCGCGGGGGTGCGATAGTCGTCGAAGGTCAGCTCGCAGCTCTCGACGCCCTTGTAGCCGAGTTTCGGCAGGTCACGGGACACGGTGAGGCCCGGGCCGTGCTCGACCAGCAGGATCGAGACGCCCTTGTGCTTGGGCTCGGCCGTCGGGTCGGTCTTGCACAGCAGTGCGATGAGCTGGGAGCGGCGCGAGTTGGTGATCCAGGTCTTGGCGCCGTTCACGACGTAGTCGTCGCCTTCACGGCGCGCATGTGTGGTCATGGCCTGCAGGTCGGAGCCGCCGCCGGGCTCGGTCAGCGCCATGGTTGCCCGGATCTCGCCGGTGGCCATCTTGGGCAGGTAACGGTCCTTCTGCTCCTGGGTACCGAAGGCGAGCAGCAGCTTCGACACCACCGTGTGCCCGCCCATCGCGCCGGCCAGGCTCATCCAGCCCCGGGCCAGCTCGGCCGTGACCAGCGCGTAGCACGGCATGGACACCGGTGCCTCGCCCCACGGCTCCGGGATGGCCAGACCGAAGATGCCGAGCTCCTTCATCTGCTCGATGAGCTTCTCGGGATAGGTGTTGCTGTGCTCCAGCTCGCGGACCACCGGGCGGACCTCACGGTCCACGAACTCCCGCACGGTGTCGACGATGGCGAGCTCGTCACTGCTCAAAGTGGCCACGGCACATAGAATATATGAAATGCAGGCCCCGCACCCCGGTGACAACCCGCACACCCGCGGCCGCCGCCCCGAAAGCAGCCGCCGTGCCCCGGGTAGCCGCCGTACCCGGGCAGCCGCCGCCCACACAGACCGTTCCCTCACCGCACAGACTGTGCACAGTCTGTGCTGGGGGTACACGGTCTGTGCGGGTGGGCGGCGGTCAGCGGCGGACTTCGTCGAGGCCGGCGGTGAGGGCGTCGGTGAGCAGGTCGAGGTGCTGCTCGGTGACCGTAAGTGGCGGCGAGCAGCCGATCGACGTGATCATCGGGCGGATCAGCACACCACGCTCGCGGACCGCGCCGGCCAGCCGGGCGGGCAGGCCGGGTTCGGCGGCCAGCCGCTCGGGGTCCAGCTCCACCCCGGCGAGCAGGCCGACTCCGCCGCGCACCTGTGCCACCAGCGGGTGGTCGGCCACCGTCTGGAGCCGCTCGAGCAGCGGGCCCTCCAGTGCCGCGGCGCGCTCGCGCAGGCCGTCGCGCTCCATCAGCTCGATGGTGGCGAGCCCCGCCGCGCAGGCGGCCGGGTGACCGGCGTAGGTCGGCCCGTGCCGCAGCACCCGGCCCGGCTCGTCCCAGAACGGGGCCGCCACGTGCCCGGCCACGACCACGCCGCCCAGTGGCTGGTAGCCGCTGGTGATGGCCTTGGCGAAGACCACCATGTCCGGCCGCACGCCGAACCGCTCGATCGCGAACCAGTTGCCCAGCCGGCCGAACCCGCAGATCACCGCGTCGGCGACGAACAGCACGCCGTGCCGCTGGCAGATCTCCGCGCAGGCCTCCAGGTAGCCAGGGGCCGGCGGGATCACCCCGCCCGCGCCGATCACAGGCTCGGCGAAGAACGCGGCCACCCGTTCGGCGCCGTGGTCGGCGATCGTCTTCTCGAGCGCGGTCGGGTCGTCGTGGGCCACCTGCACCACGTCCGGCACGAACGGCCCGGCGACCCGGTTCGCGGGGATGCCGGCGAGCGCCGTGCCGAAGCCGTGGGTGTCGTGGTAGCCGTGCTCGCGGGAGATCAGCACGGTGCGTTCGGGCTGCCCGCTGGCCTGGAAGTACGCCCTGGCGAGCTTGCCGGCGGTGTCGATGGAGTCGCCTCCGCCGCTGGTGAAGAACACCTTTGCGCCGTCCATCGGGGCGCGCGCGGCCACCGCGTCGGCCAGCCGCAGCGCCGGCTCGTTCGCGAAGTCGCCGAAGATCTGGTAGGCGTCCAGCTGCTCCATCTGCTTGGCGATGGCGTCGATGATCTCCCGCCGTCCGTGCCCTGCGTTGCAGTACCAGAGACCCGCGGTGCCGTCGAGATAGCGCTTGCCGGTGTCGTCCCACACCCATACGTCGTCGGCCCTGGTCACGGTGAACCGGTTGCGCCGCACCTGGTGCATGCTGGCGAACGGGTGCCACAGGGTGTCAGCGCCGGGTGGCGAGCCGGCGCCTTCCGGCTGGGTGGGTCCGGGCTGGCCGGTGGCGGTGCTCAACGGCGATCTCCTCGTACGTTGCGACTGGGAAAATCGAACGTAACCCGGCCCGGGTGGCGAAGCCAACGGTTCTCCCTGACACAGCCGACGACACAGCGGAGGAAACCGTGCCCGGAACGGAGCGTCGTATGACCGAACAGCCCGCCCGACTGGGCAGTGCGCGGCAGCTGTCCGAGCGGGTCGCCGCCTACCTGCGCGAAGCGATCATGGTCGGCGAGCTGCCGGCGTCGGAGTTCGTCCGGATGGAGCACGTCGCGGCCCGGCTCGGGGTGAGCGCCACGCCGGTGCGCGAGGCGCTGATGATCCTGCAGGGCGAGGGCGCGGTGCGCTGGGAGCCCCGGCGCGGCTTCCGGGTGGTGCCGCTCCGCCGTCGCGACGTCGACGACCTGTTCGCGGTGCAGGCGCACGTGGCCGGCGAGCTGGCGGCACGGGCGGCGGCCGCGCTGACCCCCGAGCAGCTCGCCGGCCTGCAGGCGGTGCAGCGTGAGCTGGTCGCGGCGGCCGAGGCCGGCCAGCTCAACAGGGTCGCCGAGCTCAACCACCAGGTGCACCGCACGATCAACCGGTCCGCCGAGTCACCCCGGCTGGCCGCCATGCTCAACCTGTTCGTGCACTATGTGCCGCGCACCTACTACGGGCAGGTCGCAGGCTGGGTCGAGGCGACGACCCACGACCACGCGCCCGTGCTGGATGCGCTCACCGCCGCCGACCCGGCCGCGGCCAGGGACGCGATGGCCGAGCACATCCGGCACATCGGCCGGCTGCTGGTCGCGCACCTGGAACACACCGGCGCGCTACCGGCTGCCGTGTCTCCCGCCGAGCAGAGCGGCTGAGCGGGTCAGCCGACGCCGGCGGCCGCGCACGGGCGGGGTGCCCGGGACGTGCCGGTCGGCCAGACGATCGAGGTGGGCAGGCCGAGCCGGCCGGCGGCGCCGACGACCTCGGACACGCCGCCCTGCTTCTTCGCCGGCCGCCCGTCCCAGACCGCGACCAGTGTCTCGACTGTGTGCAGCATCGCGGTGCCGGCCGCCATGTAGGCCTGCCGGCAGCACTGCTGGAACTCCATCACCCGGACCGACACGGCCGACTTCACCAGCCGGTCGAAGTCGTCCAGGTTGTCCAGCGGGACGTGGCAGTCGCGGAAGTCCGCCGCCGGCAGGATGACCTCCAACCGGCCGCCCAGGTCGAGCACGATCCGAGCGAAGAGCTGGTCAGCGCCGGGGGCCAGGCAGGTCACGCCGACCAGCCGGGAGCCGCCCTTGGCGACCAGCAGCCGGCGCAGCGCCGCCTCGACGATCGGTTCGCTTTCCTCCGAGATGTCCCGGTGCCCGATGACGCCGAGCCTGGTCAAATCGCACCGCAGTGTGCTGAGAATCCGGGCATGCTGATCTTCTCCAGGGGAGCCGTGGGCCACCGGATCACGGCCGGGCGGCCGTGCCGGCTCAGATCGAGCTGACCCTCTGTGCCCAGCCCGCCGGAGAGCTAAACATGCGGCCGCCCAGCGGCGCGCACCGAACGGCGAATGGTGTGACGGAGTAGTCATCCGGGGCGCTCGGCGCGCACGGTCCGTGCCGACCCGGTGACCGTGCCGAGCCGCTGAGAGCACGGTCCGTGCCTGACCAGAGAGCGTGCCGGACCGGTACGGCGGACTCCGGTCCGGCTGCCCGGTCAGTGGTCGACCAGTGTCAATGCCTCGGTCGGGCAGGACAGCACGGCGGCCTCCGCCACATCCCGCGCCGCGCTGCCCGGGCACTCGAGCAGCACGAGCAGCGACCCGTCGTCCTGTACCTCGAACAGGTCGGGCGCCTCTGCCTCGCACATGCCGAGCCCCGTGCACTTGTTGCGATCCACCACGATCCGCATGCCGTACTCCTCCTCGGTGGGTGTCCGTTCAGCCGGACTCGGCCGTCTTGCCCAGTTCCAGTTCGCGCAGCGCGGCGTCCAGGTGCACGGGGATGCGGTCGAGCTCGGGCACCGACCGGCGGCAGCCGCTGACCCCGAAGGCGATCCTGTCGACGTAGCTGATCAGCGTGATGTTCAGCGCCTGGCCGTCGGTGACCACGGACACCGGGTAGTTGTCGGTGAGCTCGCAGCCGTCCAGGTAGAGCGTGCGCTGCGCGGCGGGCACGTTCGAGATGACGAGGTTGAAGGCCGGCGGGAGCGGCGGCGGGCCGGGCAGCAGGCTGAGCAGGGCGCCGCCGAGCACCCCCGCGCTGAGCACCGACGCGGTCACCTGGTCCAGCCCGGACATCAGCTGCTTGCTGCGCCGCATCGAGGCGTGCACCCGGCGCAGCCGCTCCAGACCGTCCGGGATGTCGGTGGCGAGGCTGCACAGCACCGCCGCCCAGCTGTTGCCGTCCCTGGCCTCGGCGGACGGGTCGGTGGAGCCCAGCGCGATCGGCACCATGGCCACCAGCGGGTCGGCAGGCAGCTCGCCCCGCTCGGCGAGGTAGCTGCGCAGCGCGCCGCCGCACATGGCAAGTGCCACGTCGTTCACCGAGGTACCGGCACCCCGTGCGACGTCCCGCAACCGCTCGACCGGCCAGTTCTCACCCGCGAACCGCCGTGCCGTGCCGACCCTGCCGTTGAAGATCGTCCGGGGCGCGCTGAACGGGACGGGCGCCGGCCGCTCCCGCACGGCCGCGACCCCCGTGCCGACCAGCGCCTTCACCGTGCCGCCGAGCCGGGACACGACATCGCCCCCGGTGCTCTTCGGCTCGCGCGCGGGCCGCGCCCGGCGCGGGGTCGACGGCTCGATCCACGGGGCCGTGCAGCCGCGCGTGGCCGGGTCGGGCGACAGGCCGCCGAGCACGTGGCGGCCCATGTTCACGCCGTCGAACAGCGCGTGGTGCAGCTTGGTGCACAGGGCGAACCGGCCACCGGTCAGACCCTCCACGAGGTGCGCCTGCCAGAGCGGGCGGTCCGGGTCCAGCGCCGTGGCGTGGAAGTCGGCGACGTGCTCCATCAGCTCGGGCGTGCGGCCCGGCCGGGGCAGTGCCACCCGCCGGACGTGTTGCCGCAGGTCGAGCGACTCGTCGGTGGCCCAGGCGTACTGGCCGGCGGTCGCCGGGGACCGGTAGGGCCTGCGGCGGAACGCCGGCTTTACCGCCGCCGGGTCGGTCATCGCCAGGTACAGCTCGTCGAGCAGCTCGGGCCCCGCGTCGGCGGGCGGCCGGAAGATCTGCAGCGCGACCACGTGCGCCGGGCTGCGCCGGGTCTCACCCCACAGGTAGACCGCGTCCATCGGGCGGACCAGTCGCATGGCTCAGTCCCCCGAGGGGCGCGGGGTGAAGCGCGCGGGCAGCCGCTTGATGCCGTTGATGAAGTTGCCGGCCAGGTACTCCGGCTCGCCGACCTCCAGATCCGGCAACCGGAACAGCAGCTCCTTGAACAGCGCCCGCAGCTGCGCGCGCGCCAGGTTGCTGCCCAGACAGAAGTGCGCGCCACCGCCACCGAAGCCGACGTGGTTGTTCGGCGTGCGGGACAGGTCGAACCGCTCGGGCTCGGTGAACACAGCCTCGTCGTAGTTGCCGGAGCGGTAGAACATCACGACCTTCTCACCGGCGGCGATGGCCTGCCCGCCGACCTCGGTGTCGACGCGCGCGGTGCGCCGGAAGGTCATCACCGGGCTGGCCCAGCGGACGAACTCCTCGACGGCCGGCCGGATCCTCGTGTCGTAGTCCTCGACCAGCCAGGCCCGCTGCTCCGGGAAGTCCCGCAGCGCGAGCACGGTGTGGCTGGTGGTCTGCCGGGTGGTGTCGTTCCCGGCCACGCAGAGCAGCACGAAGAACGCGGCGATCTCGGCGTCGGTGAGCCGCTGGCCGTCCAGCTCGGTGTGCACCAGCGCGCTCATCAGGTCGTCCGTCGGCTCCGCGCGGCGTTGCGCGACCAGCTCGGACGCGGCCCCGTGCAGCGTCATCAGGCCGTTGAACAGCACGCTGATCGGCTCACCCTCGCCGACGAAGTCCGGGTCGTTCCAGCTCACCATGGCGCCGGCCGCGGCGGTGACCTCCTCGCGGCGCTCCACCGGAATGCCGATCATCTCCGAGATCGTCCACATCGGCAGCCGCGCGGCGACCTGCTCGACGAAGTCGATCTCGCCGAGCGGGGCGACCTCATCGACGATCAGCTTGGCCTGGTTGCGGATCTGGGCGTCGATCTGGGCCACGCGTTTCGGGGTGAACAACGAGCTGATGATCTTGCGCTGCTTGGCGTGGCGGGGGGCGTCCATGGCCAGGATGGAGTGCGCGGCCTCGAGGATCTCCGCCGGCACGTCCTCCAGCAGCACGCCGCCGAACTCCTGCCCGGATGCGAAGGCCTCGGAGTTGCGGCTGACCGCCACGATGTCGGCGTGCCTGGTCAGCGCCCAGAAGCCTGGGTCGGCGGAGTTCGGCAGCAGTTCGGTCTCCGCGGGGCGGTGCCAGGAGATCGGCTCGGCGCGCAGCTCGTCGAACACGAGATCCCGCACCGCCGGGGGCTGAGCCCAGAACGCCAGCGAGGAGATGTCATGCGGATCGAACGCGCGGGTGGCGGTCACCTGCGCGGCTCGGGGCCGCGTGGCCTCGGACTGGGCGTCCTCGGGCCGCGTCGTCTCTGGCTCGGTGGCGGCGGGCTGCGTGGTGGGCACGGTCGGCCTCCTGGCTCGGCGTTTGATATTCTGACCATAACACGCTCTATGTTATGTCCAATACCTGCTGGTCAACGAGTACTGTTGACGCAGTCACAGTCCGAAAGGGGACGATGTGCCCAGGCCGGCCCGGCACCAGAAGGTCACGCAGGAGCAGTACTTCGAGGCCGCGCTGGCCCGGCTCGCCGCGCACGGTGTCGACGGGCTCACGATCGGCGGGCTGTGCTCCGAGCTCGGGGTGACCAGCGGCTCCTTCTACCACTACTTCGGCAGCTGGGCCGGCTTCGTCGCGGCGCTGCTCGCGCACTGGGAGGCGGAGCAGACCCAGCGCATCGTCGACCAGGCCAGGGCCGTCGTGGACCCCGAGATCCGGCTCGACCTGCTGCGCGACCAGGCCAGCGGCCTGCCGCACAACGCCGAGGCGGCCATCCGGGCGTGGAGCCAGGCCGACGAGGTGGTCGGCCAGGCGCAGCGCCGGGTGGACGCAATGCGGCGCGGCCAGCTGCGTGAGGCGGTCCTGGGGATGGGGGTGCCGGTCGAGCGGGCCGAGCGGCTGGCGACGATGGGTCTGGCGCTGCTGGTCGGGCTGCAGCAGCTGGAGCGGCCGGTGGACGAGGTCGCGCTGCGCGCGGTGTTCGACGAGTTCGGCACGCTGGTGGCCGACCAGGCGAAGCGGGTCGGCCACGTGTGAGGTTGGCCGGCGTGTGAGGTTGGCCGGCGCGCGTCGACCGGGCTGATCTCGGCGGGACGTGGTTACTGGCCGGTAGGGTGTGGGCATGCGTGACTCGGTGACGGTCCACATGGCGGCTCCCCCGGAACGGGTCTGGGAGCTGGTCAGCGACATCACGAACACCGGCAAGTTCAGCCCTGAGACGTTCGAGGCGGAGTGGCTGGGCGGCGCCACGGGCCCGGCGGTCGGCACACGCTTCCGAGGCCACGTCAAGCGCAACGGCAAGGGGCCGATCTACTGGACGGTCTGCCGGATCGTGGCCTGCGAGCCGGGCCGGGAGTTCGGCTTCGTCGTGGAGGCCGCCGGCCGCTCGATCAACACGTGGCGCTACCGGTTCGAGCCGAGCGGCACCGGCACCGACGTCACCGAGTCCTTCGAGCTCGTCGACACACCGGCGCTGCGCCTCTACTGGACGCTGCTGGGCTGGGCGCGCGGCCGCACCAACCGCAACGGCATGCGCACAACCCTTCAACGCATCAAGGCCGTAGTGGAAGCCCCCGCGCAAACCTGACCGCCCCGTCGTTCGGCACGTGGGCTCGGGCTGACGTCGGTGGTGGTCGCCGGTGGTGACCAGTCGGACCTCGTCGAGCCTGGTGGGACTTGTTACGTCAATTTGACGCGACAGGTGGGACTTGTCGTGTCAAATTGACGTGATAGGTGGGCTGGGCGGCGATGGTGATCGTGTGGGGTGCAGGGAACTGTGCTGCGTACGAGGCTGACTGTCGGGTCTCATGGGTCTGGCTGCGGGGCGTGGCGAGGTGGGCCTCGTCGGCCTCGCGACTTGTCGTTGGAATTGGACGTGACAAGTGGTCCTTGTCGGGTCAATTGGTGGTGACCAATCGGACCCGGTGGGACTTGTCGTTTCTAATTGACACGACAGGTAGGTCTTGTCGCGTCAATTAGACGTGACAAGTCGGGGTGGGCGGCGGCATCGGATGCCGCAGTGCCAGGTGCGGCGGCCGGTGCCCGGTGCTTCGTCTGTTTGGTCGGCTGTGCCGGTGCCCGTCGTCACTTTGGTCGCGGCCGCGCCGGTTTGAGCGCCGAGTTCAACCCCGCTGGCCTCGGACCGCGGTGAGGGCCACTGTGGTTGAACTCGGCGTCCGACGACGTCAGCACAGTCACGGCCACCGACATTGACGACGGCAGGCGACGCCGCCGACCTCAGTCGCCGCCGACCTCGGTCGCCGTCGACCTGAGCACCCGACCGGCCTCAGCCCCCGACCGGGCCGTGAGGCTGCCGGGGCCCGTGTGCTTATTTCCGCTTACTAAGTATTCGGTTACGAAGGAGCGAAGCCGACGCCCGCCTGGCAGAGGACGTTGGCGTAGACGGTGTCCTCGCCGGTACGGATGGCGAACTTGGCGCTCCTGGCCATGGCCTTGAAGGCGTCGTGGTCGATGGGTGCCGGGGTGAGGCCGAGCTCGAGCAGCGCGGCGTGCACCCCGGCGTTGAGCTCGAGCACCGGGCTGGACACCCAGCTCGCCTCGACCACGACCTCGGCGAGCACGGTCCGCGCCACGTCGAGGAAGGACGGTTCGCCGTACCGGTAGCCGAGGTCGACCAGCACCGTGTCCGGCCCGAGCGGCAGCCCGGCGTCGGTGATCACGAACGTCTCGGTGTGCCGCAGGCCGGCGATGAGTCCGGCCAGCTCGCTGTGCACGATGCCGCTGCGCTTCATGTCAGTTCCCCTCTACCAGTGTGCTGAGCGTGTCGAGGTCGGCGTAGGACTCCTGGGCGCCCGTCGCGCGGACGGCCAGCGAGCCGGCGGCGGTCCCCCACCGGGCGGCCTCCAGCAGCGAGTCACCGGCGGCGAGGCGCGCGGCGAGCACTCCGGCGAACGCGTCGCCTGCGCCGGTGGTGTCGACCACGGTGGCCGGCGGGGAGCCGATCGCGGTCGTGGTGCCCTCGGCGTCGGTGACGATCGCGCCCGCGCTGCCGAGCGTGGTGACCACCGCGCCGGCCCCGCGCTCCCGCAGTGCCAGGTGTGCGTGCCGGACGACCGCCGGGTCCGAAGGGTCGTCGCCGCTCGCGGTCTGCCTGGCCACCACCGCCTGCTCGTGCTCGTTCACGATCAGCACGTCGCACAGCTCGATCAGCTCGTCCGGCAGCTCGGCGGCCGGCGCGGCGTTGAGGAGGAACTGTCCCCGGGTGTTCGCGGCCGCCCGCTGCACCACGTCCACCGGCACCTCGAGCTGGGTCAACACCACGGCGGCCGTCTCACCACTGCCCTCCAGCGGGTCGCCGTCGGCCGGCCAGCGGTGGTTGGCGCCGGCGATCACGATGATCGTGTTGTCGCCGGCCGCGACGGTGATCCACGCGGTGCCGGTCTCGTCGTCCGGAACCGAGGCCACCCCATGCACGTCGACCCCGTGCCCGGCCAGACCGGCCCGGGCCCGCTCGCCCTCGGCGTCTTCGCCCACCCTGGCGATCATCGCGGTGCGCGCGCCGCCCAGCGCCGCCGCGACGGCCTGGTTCGACCCCTTGCCGCCGAGCGTGACGAGCGCGGTCTTGCCCATGATCGTTTCACCGGGGCTGGGGAAGGCATCCGCCACGACCACGTGGTCGATGTTCACCGAGCCGATCACGACGACCAGTGGCGAGTCCGTTTCAGGCATGCGCGTCCCCTTCGATGGCCCCGGTGATGAGTCCGACAAGCTCGTCGCCGGTGGTCTTGGCGATCTCGCGGCGGGCGGCGGTCTGCCCCCGGCGCAGTACGTACGCGGTGTCCGCGACCCGGAGCACCTGGCCCATGTCGTGGCTGATCAGGAGCACCGTGACGTCGGAGTCGCGCAGGCGGTGGATGAGCGCCTCGACGGCTGCGGTCTCCCGGACCCCGAGCGCGGCGGTCGGCTCATCCATGATCACCAGTGTCTTGCCCCAGTTGGCCGCCCTGGCGATGGCGATGCTCTGGCGCTGGCCGCCGGACATCCGCCGCACCGTGGCGCGCACGTTGGGCACGTTCACGTCCAGCTTGGCCAGGATCTCCGTGCTGTGCGCGATCATCGCCTTCTTGTCCAGCACCTGGAACGGCCCGAACCCCGTGGTCAGCTCGCGGTTGAGGTACAGGTTCTGCCAGACCTGCAGGTCCTCGATCAGCCCGAGCGTCTGGTACACGGTCTCGATGCCGAGCCGGCGCGCGTCGTCAGGCGAGTTGAGCCGGATCGGCTCGCCCCGGAACCGGATCTCACCCTCGTCCGGCGGGTGTACCCCGGTCAGGCAGCGCACCAGGGTGGACTTGCCGGCCCCGTTGTCGCCGAGCAGCGCCGTGACCTCACCCTGCGCCAGTGTCAGGTTCACGCCCTGCAGCGCGTGCACCGCGTCGAACGACTTGCGCAGCCCGGTGATCTCGACCAGTGGCGGGTCGGTCGCCACGGAGGACTCCCGCTCCGGTTGGCCTGTCGTCTCTGCCATGCCCGCCTACTTCTGGAACCGGGAGATGAAGGCCGCGCCGAGCACGACGGCGCCGACCGCGATCGGTTGGTAGTACTGCGAGATACCGAGCAGGGTGAAGCCGTTGATCAGGCTCTGCAGTAGCACCGCGCCCGCCACCGAGCCGAACACCGAGGCCTTGCCGCCGAACAGGCTCGACCCGCCGAGCACCACGGCGGCGATCGAGCTGAGCAGCAGGTCGGTCTGCAGGCTGGGGTCGGCGCCACCGGTTCGTGCCACGAGGAGCACGCTGGCCACCCCGCACGCCAACCCGGAGCTGGCGTAGGCGATCAGCCGTATCCGGGACACGTTGATCCCGGCCTCCCGCGCCGCGTCGATGTTGCCGCCGGTGGAGAGCAGGTAGGTGCCGGTCCGGGTGCGGAACAGCAGGAAGCCGACGAGCGCCGCCACCACGAACGCGACCACCCAGAACCACCGCACCGGGCCGATCCCGTTCAGTGCGAGGCCGCGCAGGAACGCCGAGTTCACCGCCACGGTGTTGCCCTGGGTCAGCAGCAGCGTGATACCGCTGACCACGGACAGCGAGCCGAGCGTGACGATGAAGTCGGTCATGTTCAGCCGCGCGACCAGCAGGCCGTTGACCACGCCGACCAGCAGCCCCGCCAGCAGCGCCAGCAGCACGGAGACGGCCAGGCCCCAGCCCTGGGTGTACGCGAAGCCGAGCACCGCGGCGGACCACGGCAGGTTGGAGCCCACGGAGAGGTCGATGCCGGCCACCGTGACCACCAGCTGCTGGCCCATCGCGAGCACCAGCAGGATCGCGGCGGACACCAGCAGGTCGCTGATGTTGCCAAGGGTCAGGAAGTTCGGCGTGGCGATGAAGAACGCGAGGAACACCACGACCAGCCCGATCGGGGCGGCATAGCGCGCCGCCGCCGCGACCGAGAGGCGCCCGCCGAGTCCTCGCCCCGGCGCCTGGACATCGACCATCGTCAGCTCACTTCCCGGCGACCGGTGGGAGTGGGTTGGCGAACGGCGTGAACGGCTGCGGGAAGGACGCGATGGCCTTGTCCACGTTGCTGGAGTCGATCAGCTGGATCGGGGCGACGATCCGCTCCGGCACGGTCTGGGAGTGCACCAGGTTGAGGCACGCCTGCACGGCGAGCTCACCCTCCGCGTAGGGGTACTGCGAGATCGTGCCGCTGAGCGTGCCGGCCTTGACCGCCTGCAGCGCCGCGGTGATGCCGTCCACCGAGATGATGGTGACCTTGCCGGTCAGGCCCGCGTTGCGCACCGACTGCGCCGCGCCGAGGCCCATGGTGTCGTTGGCCGCGAAGATGCCCGTGATGCTCGGGTGCGCCCGCAGCAGCGCGTCGGTCACCGTCTGGGCCTTGGCCTGGTCGTAGTCGGCCGGCTGGGCGGCGACGATGTTGAGCTTGCCCGCGACGGTCTGGGAGAAGCCCTGCTGGCGGTTGATCCCGTTCTGTTCACCCGCGATGCCCTGCAGGATCGCGACGTCACCGTGCCCGCCCATCCGGGTCAGCAGCGCGGTCGCTGCCTGCTGGCCGGCGGACAGGTTGTCCGAGCCGATGAAGCTCGCGTACGAGACGCCGGCCTGCGCCGAGGCAGCCGGGTCGATCTGGGTGTCCAGGTTCAGGATCGGGATCTTCTTCTGTGCCACCGGCACCAGCGGGGTGATCACGTTTGTCGCGTTCACCGGCACCACGCCGAAGCAGCTGTAGTTCTGCCCGGCCAGGGTGGAGATCTTGGCGTTCTCGCCGGTGGAGTCGGTCTCCGAGTCGCCGGCCTGCACGTCGACGGTGACGCCCTGCTTCTTGCCCTCGGCCACCGCGCCGTCGCGCAGTGCGGCCCAGTAGGGGTTGGTGAAGTCGCGGGTCACGATGGCGATCTTGACGTCGTTCGAGCCGCCCGCTGCCGGCTCGCCCCGGCCGCAGGCCGCCACCCCGACCAACAGGGCGGCGGCGGCGATCACGAGTACGACGGTCCGTGGCCGGCCCCTGGTGATGGTGAGCATGCTCTGGTCCCTTCCTCGGCGTCAGTGCCGCGGCGTCAATGCCTCGGCGTCAGTGCGCGGTGCTGGTCGGCTGGGGGATGGCGGCGGGCGGCGCGCAGGAGCCGCGTCGCACCAGGTGACAGGTGGGCGTGGCCCCGGCCGGGGACTCGCCGCGCAGCAGCCCGAGCATGGCTCGCACGGCCGACTCGGCCAGCTCGGCCACAGGCTGCGCCACGGCGGTGAGTGGAGGGTCGAAGAGATCGAACCAGGGCGCGTCGTCGAAGGCGATCAACGACACGTCCGTCGGTACCCGCAGTCCGGCCCGGCGTAGCGCCTTCATCGCGCCGATCGCCATCAGCCCGTCGCCCGCGAACAGCGCCGTCGGTGGCTCCGCCTGACCGAGCAGCCGCTCGGTGGCCCGCTCGCCGCTGTGCTGGCGGAAGTCGCCGGGCAGCACCGTGATGTCGCCCGGCTCGATGCCGTGCGCGAGCAGCGCATCGACCAGCAGGTCACGCCGTTCCCGGCCGACGGGCGTGCTCAGCGGCGGCGCGATGATGCCGATCCGGCGGTGCCCGAGGCCGGCCAGCAGCGCCGCGACCTCGGTCAATGCCTCGCCGGCCGACGCGCGCACCACGGGGCAGCCGCGCAGCCACGTGGCGGCGGCACCCCGGCCGCGGACGGCGATCGGCCGGTCCAGCAGCACCAGGTTGGCCTCGGCCGCCCCGGCGGCCCGGATGCCCGGCGTCATCGCCTCGGCCGGTACCAGCAGCACGCCGTCCACCCGGCTCCCGGCCAGCAGGCTCGACAGGTACCCGTCCTGGCGCTGGGGGTCCTCGTCGGAGTTGCACAGCACCACGGAGTAGCCCTCGGCGGCGGCGGTGCGCTCGATGTGGCCGGCCAGCTCGGCGAAGAACGGGTTGGCCACGTCGCTGACGATCAGGCCGATGGCCCTGGTGGAGTCGGTGCGCAGCGAGCGGGCGCCGGCATGTGGCCGGTAGCCGACCTGGCGGGCGATCTCGGTGACCCTGCGGCGGGTGGCGTCGGAGATGCGCTCACTGCCGGCCAGCGCCAGCGAGACGGTGGCCTCGGACACCCCGGCCAGCCGCGCGACATCCCGCATCCGGACCGCCACGCCGGCTCACCCCCCGCTGGGCGTTGACCATGTTCAAACGATTAACCAACCGTTGCACGGCACTTGCCGGACTGGGAAGCGGCCACTCGGGTTAACCGGTTCACGCTCGGTAGGCGACGAATGGGCCGTCCTGCGCACACCGCCCGGCCGGAGGGGGTGGTCCGGCCGGGCGGGAACGAGGCGGGGGTCGGGTCAGGAGCCGGCGGTGCTCGGGGCGGCGCCGGTCGAGGCGTGGCTGGGAGCGAGGCTCGCGCAGGCCGACCTGGCCGCGTCCCAGCTCGCCTGCGAGACGCCGGGTGGCGGGGTCGCCATGTCGTGGTGGCGGCCGGCGCCCTGCTGGGCGGGCGCACCCGCGCCGGTGGTGGCCGGGTCGGCCGGGGCCGTGCCATCGGCGGGCGCGGCGCCGTGGGTACGGGCGGGCAGGGTCACGCCGTGCGAGCTCAGGCATTGGGTATATGCCTGCATCGCGGCCGATCTCGGGTGCCCGGAGTGGGTTCCGGCGGCGCTGCTGGCGGTGCTGGAGCCGCAGGCCGCGACGCTGAACAGGGTCAGGGCGGCGAGGGGGGCGGCGGCCGCCCAGCGGAGGCGGCGGGTGGTCAGCTGGGACATCGGGGGTCTCCTGTCGTCTCGACCCGGCGGGTGTTCGCGGGGTCGGACGCCCAAACTGGCGGGCCCGGCTGTGCGTCAGCTGTCCGGTTCCTGGGGGTGGCGTAGTGGCCTCGGGACCGGCCTGGAACTGAGGCGGTGCTGAGGAGATCGGCGATCGCGGCCCCCGTTTCTGAGGGTTCTCTGAGGTGGGAGGGACGGGCCCCGGCAGGGGCCCATCCCGAGGTTGCTCCGGTGCCGGCGCTACTGGTTGCGCGCGCTCGCCAGCTGGATGGCCACGTCGATGATCATGTCCTCCTGTCCGCCGACGTAGCCCAGCTCGCCGCACCGACGCAGGATCTCGTGCGCCGGTACCTTGTAGCGCTCGGCGGCCCGCTCGGCGTGCAGCAGGAACGAGGAGTACACGCCGGCCCAGCCCTGCACGACGGCGTTGCGGTCCATCTTCGGCCAACGGTGCAGGTACGGGTGCACCACGTCCTCGGCGGCGTCCAGCAGGCCCAGCACGTCGAGCCCGGTGTCGACGCCGAGCCGGTCGAACACGGCGGCCAGCACCTCGGTCGGCGAGTTGCCGGCGCCGGCACCGAGCGCGCACAGCGAGCCGTCGATGTAGCGCACCCCGGCCTCGTAGGCGAGCACCGAGTTGGCCACGCCGAGGCTCAGGTTCTGGTGGCCGTGGTAGCCGACCCACGCCTCGTCGCCGACCTCGGCCACCAGCGCCTCGAACCGCGCCTTCGCCTCGTGCATCAGCAGCGCGCCGGCGGAGTCGGTGACGTACGGCGCCTGGCAGCCGGCGTCGACCATGATCCGCGCCTGCTTGGCGAGGTTCTCCGGCGGCGTGCGGTGCGCCATCATCAGGAAGCCGACGGTCTCCATGCCCAGTTCGCGGGCGGCGGCGAAGTGCTGCGGCGAGACGTCGGCCTCGGTGCAGTGGGTGGCGACGCGGACCATGTCGGCGCCGGCGTCGCGCGCCCGCTTCAGGTCGTCCACCGTGCCGATGCCGGGCACCAGCAGCACCGCGATCTTGGCCTGGCGGGCCTCCTCGCGGGCGGCGGCGATCAGGGCCATCTCGTCGGTGTGCGAGAAGCCGTAGTTGAAGGAGCTACCGCCCAGCCCGTCGCCGTGCGTCACCTCGATCACCTCGACGCCCGCGGCATCCAGCGCGCGCACGGTGTCGCGCACCTGCGACTCCGTGAACTGGTGCGCCATCGCGTGCGAGCCGTCCCGCAGCGTGGTGTCGGTGATCCGGACGTCGTGCGCCAGTGTCGGCCTCATGCCCGTGCCTCCAGCTTGTTCTCCGCCATCAGGGCGCCGACCCTCGCCGCGGCGGCCGTCATGATGTCCAGGTTGCCGGCGTAGGGCGGCAGGAAGTCACCGGCGCCCTCGACCTCCACGAAGATGGCGACCCGGCCGATAGTGCCGCCGGAGCCATCGGGCACCTCGTCGAACTGGGGGTCGCTGCGCAGCCGGTAACCGGGAACGTAGGTCTGCACCGACTCGACCATCTGGCGTATCGAACCGTCGACCTTCTCCTCATCAGCGCCCTCCGGAAGGGAACAGAAGATGGTGTCCCGCATGATGATGGGCGGGTCGGCCGGGTTC
>DATAYB010000514.1:0-7874 GCA_036272795.1 Pseudonocardia sp. | reverse complement strand
CGTCGTCCTGCTCGACGAGCCGACCGCCGGGCTCGACGTGCGCGCCGAAGAACTCGTCGTACAGGCGCTCGTCAAGCTGATGCAGGGCCGCACCGTCGTGATGACCACCCACCAACCGGCGCTCACCAGGCTGGCGACCCGGACCGTGCACCTGCACCGCGGCGCCATCGTCGACACACCGCCGGCCACCTTGACGGCACCCCCGACGCCGGTGCTCACCCCGCCCGCGCCGGTAGCCACCGGATCTCGGAGGTAGACACGTAATGAGGTGGCGTGCCGTGCGGCGGCTGGCGATCGTCCTGGTGGCGCTCGCCCTCCCGCTGGCCACAGCGTGCGCGGCGAACCAGTCACGTGGTGCCGGGCCGGCGCCGGCAGCGGCCTCGCCCGACGGCCAACCGCCGGTGACCGAGGAGCTGACCCCGAAGCCTGCGGCGGCAACGCCGCCCTCGGAGTGCGACCCCGACGAGGACAACTGCAAGGAGAGCGTCACCCTCACCTCGGGGGCGAAGTTCACCGTGCAGCGCAACTACCCCCTCGCGGGGTCGCCCGCGATCACCGCGGCGCTCGTCGTCGTGCACGGCGCGGGCCGCAACCCGGTGTCCACGCTGCTCGGCATGTGGCGCGCGGCGCGAGCGGCCGGCGCCGACGACCACACGCTGATCGTCGCCCCGTTCTTCGAGACCGACGAGGACGAGCCCGCGACCGGGGTCGCCCGCTGGACCGACGACGGCTGGAAGGCCGGCGACGACGCGGTCCAGCCGGCGGGGCTGAGCTCATTCTCGGTGGTGGACAGCCTGCTGTCCGAGCTCGCGGACAAGTCGCGGTGGCCCAACCTCAAGCACATCACCCTGGCCGGGCACTCGGCCGGTGGCCAGTTCACCCAGCGCTACGCCGCCGCCGGGCAGGCCCCGTCGGCGCTGCAGGGTGTCTCGATCGACTTCGTGGTCGCCAACCCGTCCTCGTACCTGTACCTGGAGCCCAACCGGCCGACCGGGTCCGGGAACCATTTCGCGATTCCGAACACGCCCTGCCAGTACAACAAGTACAAATACGGCCTCGAGGACCGGCCGCCCTATCTGCGGCGGATGACCGACCAGCAGATCGTGCAGACCTTCACGAGCCGGCAGGTCACGTACCTACTCGGCGACGCCGACACGAGACCGACCCACGATTTCGACGGCTCGTGCGAGGCAATGCTTCAGGGCAGCAGCAGATTCCAGCGGGGCACGCTCTTCTACAACCGAATTCACGACCTTTTCCCGAACGCACCGCAGAAGCTCATCGTGGTACCGGCGGTGGGACACAACCATTACGCGATATTCGAGTCGGAGCAGGCGAACCGCGTGCTCTTCGGATCTTCCGGGTAGCGGGCGAGGGAGCACGAACGATGCCCGGACCAGGTCGCGAGCCAACCGCGGTGGACGCCGCGGTTGCCTCGCGATGTGCCGGCCCGACCTGTTCGGGACCTTCAGAACGTGAGGCGGGTGACGCTGGCGGCCCGGCGCAGCTCGACGTTGCTGGCGCCCGGGCGGATGCCGTGCTCGGCCATGCCGGCCAGCACGGGGACGGCCAGCTCGGGCTCGGCGCGCAGCATCGCGTCCAGCAGGTTGGCCACGTAGCGGCGCTGCTTCAGCGCGAGGCTGGTCCGGCGCGCCTCGCCCGCCCGGCCGGCGAGCCCGTCAGTGCGGGAGCTGTCCGTCCAGGGCGCCGAGGAGAGCTCGAGGCCGCGCAGCAGCATCCGGTCGAAGCTCGACCGCCCGTGGCCTGCCGCCGCGACGTGCTCCCGCGCGGTCCAGCACGCCGACGCCCAGATCGTTCCGTCGACGTGCGGGTCGCTGGGCCCGCCCTCGAAACCGGCCATCGTCCAGCGGGCGGCGAGGGCGCGGCGGCGCCGGTCCCAGGTCGGGATCGCCGCGCGGTGCCAGCCGTAGATGTCCGGTGTGTCGAGCAGGGTCGCGGCCAGGAAGTCGCAGGTCCCCTCGTCCAGCGGGATCTTCTTGTTGGTCTGGCCTGCGGCGGGGAGCAGGCGGTTGAGCCGGAAGTCGGCCGTGTGCCGGCACACGTGGTGACCGATCTCGTGGTAGATGATCGCCAGGTTGTGCGACGGCGCGGCGAAGTAGCCTTCCCCGTCCGGAGCGGTCGGCACGAAGGTGCTGCCGCCCCCGAGATGTACCTCCCCGGTCGGCCGGACGGAGCCGGCCTCGACGGGGTCGTAGGACCCGGCGGTCACCCGGTAGTGGCCGCCACCCCAGCGCCGGGGGCTCTCGTGCGTGCCGATCCTGATCACCAGGTGCGGCAGCTCGTGGCCGAGCAGCTCGGCGACAGTGCGCAGCATCCGTTGGCTGTGGAAGGCGACGTTCGTCAGCCCGAACAGGCGGGCCTCCCGGTCCTGCTCGACGTCGCGACCTGGGCCGCCGCCGCCCAGCGGCGCGGGCAGCAGGTCACCGGTGCCGTGCGCGTCGAGCAGCGTGAGCGACCGCTCGTCCCGCACCGTGACCTCGGGCAGCACCAGCTCGTTCTCGCCACGGGCCCGCACCTCCAACGGCACCGCCGCGAGTCGCCCCGGCGTCTGCCGGCCCTCGGGCAGGTAGGCCGACACATTCACCGTCACCGTGGTGGCATTGGTGCTGGCGGTGACGGCGGCATTGGTGTTGCCGGTGGCATTCACGAGCCCTCCCCGAAGTGCGTTGGAAAGTTCTCCGTCGACACCGGCCGAGGCAGACCTCTCCTTCCTGTGAGACAGTACCGCTTGCTAATTACACGGTCAAATGGTTTCCTGGCAGAAGACCCGGAAGTGTCCGGAACAAAATTCCGCGGCCACGGGTTCAAACTTGCTGCAGCAGTTTTCCGAGAAATGTCCGAGGCCGAGGGGGCCGGGGAACATGAGCGGTCATGTGATGAATGAGGTGTCCTGGAGCCGGCGCGAGCGCACGTGGGTCGGTCTCTTCGCGGCGGCGGCGCTGAGCGCTGTCCTGCTGCCGGCGCGGCAGAACTGGCGCGCGCCGGAGAAGCAGGCTGACGGGTTCCCGTTCTCGTACTACCCGATGTTCAGCAAGCGCCGCCGCCAGCACGCGAACGTCGTCTACGCGGTCGGCATCACCGCCGACGGCACACGGCGGCGGCTGCGGCACTCGGTGCTGGGCACCGGCGGGCTGAACCAGGTCCGCCGCCAGATCTACCGGGTGGCCCTCACCGAGGAACGGGCCGACGACTATGCGACCGCGCTGCTCCCCCGCCTGCTGGCCAACCCGTCCTGCGACGACCTGGTCAGCGTGGAGATCGTGCGCGGCGTCTTCGACCTGGACGAGTGCCTGCTCAGCCACGAGGTCGTGGCCACCGAGGAGCATGTGCTGGCCGCTGCCGACCTCGGGCGCGTGCCCGCCACCGCCTCGGAGCTGACCCCGGCCGCCGAACTGGTCACCGCCGAGGAACTCATCCCGACCTCGGCAGCGGCAACCCCCACCACGCCGCCGGCCGCCGCGCCGGGCCTGGCGGGAGCACCCCAGTGATCGGGCCGCTGCGCGCGGTCGCCACCCCGGCCGCACGGCTCGGGCTGGTCCGGGCGATGGTCGGCGGGTACACCCTCTACTACCTGGCGCGGCGGCGGAAGATGCTGCGCGAGGTGGTCCGGACCGACCCGGCCATGTTCTCCCCGGTCGGGCCCGTCCGTGTGCTGCGCGAGCCACTGTCGGCGCCGGTCGCCGACAAGCTGAACGACGCCACACTGGTCAGCACCGCGCTGTTCACCCTCGGCGCGGGCCACCGGCTGCTCGGCCCGGTGCACTCCGCGCTGGTGGCCTGGACGCTGTCCTACCGCAACTCCTGGTCGATGGTCTTCCACAACGACAACACACTCGTGCTGCACACCCTGGCCCTCGGGGTCAGCAGGGCGTCGGACGCGGTGTCGGTGGATGCGCTGGTCACGGGCCGCCGGCCCGACCCGCACCCGCGCTACGGCTGGCCGCTGACCCTGATGAACGCGTTCTCCACCGCGACGTACATGCTCGCCGGCATCGCCAAGGTGCAGGGTCCGAGCGGGTGGTCCTGGGTGCACGGCGACTCGATGCGCCGCCAGGTCGCGATCGACATCGTGCGCAAGGAGGTGTACGGCTCCGAGGCGCCGGCCACCGCCTACACGCTCTACCAGCACCGGGCGCTGTTCACGCTGTTCGCGGCCGGGTCGCTGGTGATCGAGCTGTTCGCACCGGTCGGACTGCTGCACCGCAAGCTCGGCAAGCTCTGGGCGGTCGGTGCGTTCGGCATGCACTGGGGCATCCGCGTGATCATGGGTATCCGGTTCCGGTACCAGCTCTCCGGGGTTTCCTTCGCCGCATGGTTCGAGGTGGAGCGCCTGCTCGACCTTGTCCGTCGGGCTCGGTGACCGGGCGCGGACCAGGCGCCAGTCCTTCAGCGGGTCGGCCAGGCCACCTCGCGTCCTGACAGCACGGCGCGTTCCTATCGGCCCGCAAGGCGGTGACCGCGCTGCACACGCGCTCACTCGCCGTATAGGGACGCTAGGTAGGATCGGCGGATGCGGTCCACCCCGGAGGCCCAACCGGAGCTGGTCGGCCGGTTCGGCATCGCGGTGACCCGCCTGGCCAGGCGGATGCGGTCCCAGCGCAGGTCGGACACGCTGTCCAGCACGAAACTGGCGGCGCTGCACAGCCTGTACAGGCTGGGGGCGCTGACGCCGCGCGAGCTGGCGGCCTGCGAGCGGGTCCAACCACCCACCGTCACCAGGATCGCGGCCGCCCTCGAGGACCTCGGCCTGCTCTCCCGCCGCAGCCACCCCAACGACCGCCGGCAGATGATCCTCCAGCTCACCCCGGCCGGCACGGAGCTGGTCGCGGCGGCCGACTCGGCGTCGGAACACTGGCTCGGTGGTCAGCTGGCCACCCTCACCGACGGCGAGCGGACCAGCCTCGCCGAGGCGATCCCGATCATGAACCGGATCGCCAATAGCTGAGGTTATTCCTGGTCGTGGGGCCGCGTACCTCACACCAGGGCGGTCGGATTCGGGGAATCCGGGCCCGGGGTCCGCTGTTGAACCAGGTACTCAGGTCGGCCGGTGTGTCCCCGGGTCCCACATTTGAAGAGCCTCCAGGGACGATCGTTCGGCTGAAGCCCTGGTGTGCCACGCGCCGCGAGGCGACCACCGGCCGGCCTGAGCCTCCTTCTTCCGCTCCCCGGGCAGCCCCCTGTGCCAGAACCATCAGCGGCTCTATCGTTGACGATATCGTTGCTGATCTGAGGGGCGCCCATGAGCTACCAGCCACGCATCCGGGACATCGCCCACGTCGGCTCGGTGGAGCTGTTCACGCCGTGCCTGGCCGAGACGACCGACTTCTTCGTCCGACTGATGTCACTGGACGAGGTCGCGCGGCGCGGGGACTCCGTCTACCTGCACGCGTGGGACGACTACGAGGCGTGGACGCTCAAGATCACGCAGCGCGACCTGCCCGGCATCGGCCGCACGTACCTGCGCGCCAGCGACCCTGCCGCACTGCAGCGTCGCGTCGACGCGCTGACCTCGGCGGAGGTCGACGGCACCTGGAGCCACGACGAACCGGCGTTCGGCCCGACCTGGGTGTGCGCCGACCCGGACGGCCACGAGTTCGGCCTGTACTGGGAGAGCGCGTACTTCCGGGCGGCCGCCGAGGCCCGGCCGGCGCTGAAGAACCAGGCCGCGCCGTTCCCCGGGCGCGGCGCGAACGTCCGCCGGCTCGACCACGTGAACTACCTGACCGGCGACGTCGCCGCCAACGACCGGTTCGTCGAAGGCCTGCTCAAGGCCCGGCCGACGGAACAGATCGTGCTCGACGACGGCGCCAGGGCGGCGGTCTGGTACTCGGTGTCCGACAAGTCCTACGACCTCGTCTACACCGCCGACTGGACCACGGCCCGAGGGCGGCTACACCACATCGCGTTCGCCACCGACACCCGCGAGGACATCCTGCGCGCCGCCGACGTCTTCCTCGAGGCCGGCATCCACATCGAGACCGGGCCGCACAAGCACGCCATCCAGCAGACGTTCTTCCTCTACGTCTGGGAACCCGGCGGCAACCGCGTCGAACTGTGCAACGCCGGCGCACGGCTACTGCTCGCGCCGGACTGGCCGGTCGTGTCCTGGACGCAGGCGGAGCGTGCAAAAGGCCAGGCCTGGGGCCTGCAGACGATCTCCACGTTCCACACGCACGGCACGCCGCCGGCATCCTGACCGACGCACCTACCGGCGTCGTCGTCCTGACGCGCCGGGTGGCCTGACGCGCCGGG
The DNA here is from genome assembly GCA_036272795.1 of Pseudonocardia sp. GTDB lineage: Bacteria > Actinomycetota > Actinomycetes > Mycobacteriales > Pseudonocardiaceae > Pseudonocardia. Next base: position 1,601 of record DATAYB010000514.1, on the reverse strand, counting down.
TGGCGCCGTCTGCCGGCGCCGCGTGGTGACGTCAGCCGGGTGCGTCAGCCGCCGCCCGCGCCGGGGCCGGTCGTGCTGTACGAGTTGACCCCACCGTAGGAGTTCACGCCGCCGTAGCTCTGGCTGCTGCTGCCGGCCGTGGTCGGGTTCTTGACATCGATACTGCTCGACGGCCCCGCGCCGCCGGTGGCCGACCCGCCGGCCGCGGAGCTCGCGCCCGGGCTCGGTGCCGCACCCGCGGCAGCGGCGCTCGGCGAAGTCGCGGCACCAGCGGCGCCAGCGCTCGGCGGCGTCGCGGCACCAGCGGCACCGGCGCTCGGCGACGTCGCACCGGCGCCGGGCTGCGCCCCACCTGCGGGTGATGGAATGGCAACGCCAGGAGCGGGTGCCGGCGGCACTGCCCCGCCGCCCGCCGCGCCGGTGGCCCCGGCGCCGGCCGCACCTGTCGAGCCGGCAGGCGCCGGACCAGAACTCGCCGCGCCGGCCGCACCGGAGGCCGTGGCACCCGTCGGTCCGGAGCCCGTGGCGTCAGTCGCGCCCGCTGCGGAGCCGGCCGAACCGGCGCCGGAGCCCGTCGCACCGGAGCCCGTCGCACCCGAACCCGCGCCGGCCGCCGAGCCGGACCCCGCCGTCCCGGAGCCCGCTCCACCCGAACCGGCCCCCGAGCTGGACGAACCCCCGAAGACGGACGCGAACACCGACTGCAGGAACTGCTGGACCGTGTCCCCGATGTCGCCGCCACCGGCCGCTGCCCCGCCGGCCGTCATACCGCCCGCGCCGCCGGCCGACGAACCCGAACCGGCCGAGGTGGACGCCCCCGAAGCGGACCCCGCCGAACCCGAGCCCGAACCGGTACTGGAGTGGGAGCCGCCGAACAGGTACTGGAGGATGAGGTCGGAGCCCCCGTCGCCGGAACCGCCGCCGGAACCGCTGCCGTTGTCGCCCCCGGGGTACCCCTGCGCCTGCGCCTGCGCGCTGGGGGGTGCGGACGCGGCAGGGGCGGCGGATGCGGTGCCCGTCCCCAGCGCGAGCGAGGCCGCTGGGACCAGTGTCAAGGCCGTCAGCCGCTGCCAACTACGGCGATCCATCTACAGTCCTCCTCCTGGGGGTGCACGTCCGGTCGGGCGTGAACTCGGCTACGGGGTACCACGATCGCCCGAGGTTCATTCACGCACAGCTTTTCGAGCGCTCCCCTGGTTTAGAACCGCCACCCCGCACCCGAGGACCACCGCCACCCACCGCACCCGAAGCCGAAGCCGACGAGCACCCGCACAGACCGTGTACCCCCAGCACAGACCGTGCCACGGTCTGTGCTGGGGGTACACGGTCTGTGTCGGCGAGAGGGGGCGGCGCGCCCACCCACACTTGCCGTGACTGATAGCCGTGACAGGTAGCACTTGTCGTGGCTAGTTCCGACGACACGTGCCGAGGCGGCGGGGCCGAGCGGCGAGCGCCCGCGCGGTCAGGGGTCCGTCAGGAGGAGGCGGTCGAAGGTGTGGACCGCCCATTCGACGTACTCGGTGATACTCCAGCCGCGCTCGGAGATCAGTGCCTCCACCACCGGCGGATAGATGATGGCCGCCCAGACGATATCCGTCGCC
>DATAYB010000513.1:0-4278 GCA_036272795.1 Pseudonocardia sp. | reverse complement strand
CAGCCAGGCACCTTCCTGCCCGGGTTCGGGCAACACCCGGCCTCCCTCGACGGCGAACCGTGCCGGGCTGTTCTGGATGACCACGAGCACCCGTTCCGGAGGCAGGCCGGTGACCAGGGTGCTGGCGTGCGCGATGTCCAGTGCCAACCGTGTTGTCTCCTCGGCGGGGTGGCCGTCCCGCGCCCAGCCGTTGATCAGCAGGGGATGCGCGGGCAGCGGGTCCGTGAAGATGTCTCCGGTCGGGAGCTCATGGAAAATCACATTCACAAAGGTGGTGGGCACATGGGTGATCGCCGCATGAATCCGGGTGATCTCCGCCGCGAGCTCCTGCGTCACCGCCTCACCGAGAGTCGCCATCGTCGTGGTGCATGTATAAACGGGCATCGGGGTCGTCCTGTCCGTACTCGCCACTCATTGCGGACAACCCACTATTGCCACTGCCCCCAGCTGTTGACCCCGTGTCAGGTACGAGGCCGACCCCTGGGATGTAGCGGGTCACACCCCGGGGAGCCGTGCGAGGCGGCGGGTTCGTGCCGCCGGAGTTCCTACCGAAGGGCGCAGTGCCTGCCGGAGCGATCAGTGCGGTTGTCGTTACGGGCTGGCGAGCGTTTCGGGTCGCACCGCCCGAGGGGCCGGGCTGCGGAATAGAGCCGATCGCGGTGGCCCATCTGGGGGCGCCAGCGCGGCTGGCCCGGCGACGACGAGCTGAGGGCACAGCTACAGCGGCTCCTCGGTACCGGACCAAGCCCCATGCTGGGTTCGCTGCCTGTTGACCTCGCCGATCTGCTCGAGGCGTTGGCCAGCCAGGTGCGGGCTCGACCTCGCTGACGTTCCTCGGTGAAAGCGAACCAGCGCTCAAGCTCAGTGAAGAGGTGCCCGAGGCCATGCCGGTAACCCCCACGTGGTGCCACTGCCCGAGCGTTTCGGCGGGATCTGGCAGGTGGGGTGCTAGCCGCTAGGCGCCTGGCCACAGCCGGTTTGAGGCGCTAGCGGAGGGTGCTAGACCTAGCACCCCAGGGTGCTAGTGGGGCCACCCTCGCTAGACCGGTGCCAAGTTAGGCAGAACAACGTCTGTGGACTATTTGTGGACTCGCTCCGTCAACAGGTTGGGTCCGGATCGGTATCGGTGCAGGTAGGCCCTGGCCTGGGGGTTCACAGTTCGAGCGGAGCATAACTCCGTACCCCGCCCGGGGGTAGTCTCGCCAGGCCGGCCGGCCCGAGGAGACCTTCGTAGTGACAGACATGCTGACGTTGGCGCAGGAGTTGGCCGAGATCACGAGGTTGGTCGAGGACGACGACCTGGAGACCACGCTGCAGCGCTACGTGGACCGGGTGGTGCGGACCGTCGACGGCTGCCAGCACGCCTCGATCACGATCGACTCGAAGGGTGGCCCGGAGACGGTGGCCGGCGGGTCGGAGCCCTTGCTGACCTACCCGGGCGGCCTGGGCGGGGACGAGCCGAGCCCGGTCCTCGAGGTGCTGCGCTACCGGGAGCCCCGGCGCCTGCCCGACGTCGGCACGGACGAGCGGTGGCCGGAGTTCGGCGCCCGGATGGCCAAGGCCGGCTACCACAGCGCGCTGGCCCTGCCGCTGGACACGCGGACCGAGCCGGCGGCGGCGTTTGTGCTGTTCTCCCGGGAGCCGGACAGGTTCGCCGACACGTCCTACGACCTGGTGCTGCTGTTCGCAGTACAGGCCGGGGTCGTGCTGGACAACGCGAGCCTTTACCAGGACAGCCAGAACCTCGTGCGGCACCTGCGTGAGGCGCTGGGTACCCGGTCGGTGATCGGCCAGGCCCAGGGGTTGCTGATGCACCGCCACGGCTACGACGTGGCCGCCGCGTTCACCGCGCTGCGCACCGCGTCACAGAACCACAACACCAAGCTGCGCGAGGTCGCCCGGATCCTGGTCGAGGCACAGCTCGGTGAGGACCTGGACCCGACGCTCGGCCGGTTCGGCCTACTCGAACCGGCCTGAGCGCGGCGCGTGCCGGCACCCACGACACAGACCGTGTACCCACCGCACAGACTGCGCACGGTCTGTGCGGTAAGGGAACGGTCTGTGCGGCGGCGGCTGCTGCTGCGGCGGGCCCGTGCCCGGCCGGTCAGTTGGTCGGGGCGCGCAGCGTGAGCAGGGTGATCTCGCTGGGCGCGAACACACGCAGCGGCGGACCCCAGAACCCGGTGCCCCGGCTGGTGTAGAGCTGGGTGCCGGCGCCGTGCCGGCTCAACCCGGCGAGCACGGGCTGGTCGAGCCGGACGAGGTAGTGGAACGGCCAGATCTGGCCGCCGTGGGTGTGCCCGGAGATCTGCAGCGCGACGCCGGCCTCGGCGGCTTGGGCGAGAAGTTTGGGCTGGTGGGCGAGCAGAACGACGGGCAGCGCGGGGTCGGTGCCGGCCAGCGCGGCGGGGAGGTCGGGCCCGTGGCCGGGGAGTCCGGCGCCGGTCGGGTCGTCGATGCCGGCGATCACGAGCCGGTCGCCGCCCCGGCACACCACCTGGTGCTGGTTGTGCAGCGGCTGCCAGCCGATCCCGGCCATGTGGTCGAGCCAGGCCTGCGCCTCGCCGAAGTACTCGTGGTTGCCGGTGATGTAGAACTTGCCGAGCTCGGCGCGCACGCCGGCCAGCGGGTCGACCTGTCGGTGCCGCCTGGCGACGGGCCCGTCCGCGAGGTCGCCGGCGTGGCAGGCCACGTCCGGGTGCAGCGCGTTGACCGCCCCGGCGACCTTGGCCGACCAGTTGGCCCGGTCCAGCGGGCCGAAGTGCGTGTCCGTGATCACCGCGAGGCGCAGCCCGTCCAGCCCGGCGCCGAGGCGAGGGATGACCACGTCCAGCGCGCGCACCCTGGGCACCCGGCGCGCCTCGAACACACCCCAGCCGGCCAGCGCCAGCGCCACGCCCAGCACGGCGACGGCCACGATCCGGGACCGGGAGGGATCGGGCACCCCGGCGGCGAGCAGCACGAGCCCGGCGAGGTTGCCCAGCACCGACTCGCTGAACACGACCCAGGTCACGCCGAGCAGGGTGTCGCCGACCGCGCCCGCCGCATCGGACTGCCGGGGGCCGTGGCCGAGGAACATCAGGGTCGGCAGCCCGACGAAGCACAGCCCGACCAGCACGCTGCCGAGCACCGCGACCGGGGTAGGCCAGTCGGGCGCGCCGACCAGCGTCCACCACGGCACCAGGAACAGCAGCAGGAGGATCGCGCTGATCATCAGCACGCGTCGGTAGTAGCGGAACAGCCGCATGGCGTCCTTCGTACGTCGGAGCGGGGGCGCGCGGCGGGGGCCCATGCAGGGCGGCGCGCACACTCGTTCCGAGCATAACAGAACGGCGGTCTGTTACGTCCGGAGCAGCCGGCGGACCCCCGAGCGTAGCGCGTAGACCAGCAGGGACACGGCGAACATCGCGGCGCAGAGCAGCAGCCAGCGGGCCAGGAACGGCTGCTGGGTCAGCCCGGTGGCGGCGTGGTAGGTCACCGCGCCCTGGCGGATGATGCCGGGGAAGAACAGCGCGAAGCTCACGCCGACCCCGATCAGCGGCAGCCGCAGGTAGTTCACGCCCGCACCCGGCCGCACTCGCGTGAGCAGCCGGTCGGTCGCCGCGTACAGGGGGAACAGCACCAGGTCGTGCGCCACGATCGCGGCGGCGAACCAGAGCAGCATCCTCGGCCACACGGGGTTCATCAAGACCCCGAGCGCGGCGTAGCCGGCCAGCGCGAGGCAGGCCAGGATGGCCAGCAGATGCGCGGGGTGCTCGCCGTAGAAGGCCCGCCAGCGGGTGATCACGGCGCGGTCCGGAACTCGATCGAGCCGACCCACTTCGTGCAGTGCACCCCGGGTACGGCCGGCGCGATCACCCGGCACGGGGCGCCGTGGTCGCGGCTAAGCGAAGCGCTGTTCACGTGGGTGGCCAGCAGCGAGTCCGGGTCGAGCACCTGTGCACCGGTGAGCGTCGCGACGTTGAAGGCGCCGGCCGGCTCCACCGAGTGCACCACCGCCGAGGTCGGCTCCGCCACGCCCGCCATCTCCGCCAGGTCGCGCAGCCGCACCCCACTCCAGACCTGCGTCTCGGACCAGCCCTCGACGCAGGCCAGCGGCAGCTCCGCGGTGTGCTGCGGCATCATCTGCAGGGCCGCGAGGTCGAAGGTGATCGGCAGCGCGCCACCGGTGAGGTTCAGCCGCCAGTTCGGCCCGATCAGCTCGTCGGTGATGCCGGCGGCCACCGAGGTGCGGTTGATCTGGAAGTCGTTGGGGCCGTCGCCGTAGGACCGCCCGCG
>DATAYB010000512.1:0-2936 GCA_036272795.1 Pseudonocardia sp. | reverse complement strand
TGCCCAGCTTGGCGCCGAGTGCGTAGCAGGCGTCCGCGTCGATGAAGCCCATGCTCAGGGCGACCTCTTCGAGACAGGCGATCCGGATGCCCTGCCGGTGTTCGAGCACCTGCACGTACTGGCCTGCCTCCAGCAGCGAGTCGTGCGTGCCGGTGTCCAGCCAGGCGAAGCCCCGGCCGAGGTCGATCAGCGTGGCGGTGCCGCGCTCCAGGTACGCCTGGTTGACGTCGGTGATCTCCAGCTCGCCACGGGCCGACGGCTTGATCCGCCTGGCGATCTCGAGCACGTCGTTGTCGTAGAGGTAGAGGCCTGTGATGGCCCGGTTGGACTTCGGCCGGGCCGGCTTCTCCTCGATGGAGATCAGGCGCCCGGTCTCGTCCGCCTCGCCGACGCCGTAGCGGCCCGGGTCGGACACCGGGTAGCCGAACAGCACGCAGCCGTTGAGGTCGCCGATGGCGCGGCGGAGCTGGTCGGGGAAACCGGGGCCGTGGAAGATGTTGTCGCCGAGGACCAGTGCGGCGGAGTCGTCGCCGACGTGGTCGGCGCCGATCAGGAACGCCTCGGCCAGCCCGTTGGGCTGCGGCTGCTCGGCGTAGGTCAGGTTGATGCCCAGCTCGCTGCCGTCCCCGAGCAGCCGCTTGAACTGCGGCAGGTCGGCGGGCGTCGAGATGATCAGAATGTCCCGGATGCCGCCGAACATCAGCACCGAGAGCGGGTAGTAGATCATTGGTTTGTCGTAGACGGGCAGCAGCTGTTTGGACACCGCACCGGTGACCGGGTACAGCCTGCTGCCGGACCCGCCGGCGAGAATGATTCCCTTCATCGCCGAACACGGTAGCCGCCGTTCACGGTGCTCCGCGTCGTCCGAATTCACGAGATATCGGCGGCGCTGATCTCGCTCCCGGCGACGGCCTCGTCCCCGGTCGCCGGAAATCAGGCCGGAATCTGCCCTGATTGGCTCCTAGGGTTCCCGGCATGACGACATACGTGCTGGTGCCGGGGTTCTGGCTGGGTGGTTGGGCGTGGGACGGCGTTGCCACGCGGCTCCGTGCGCAGGGGCACGAGGTGCTGGCGCTGACCCCGGGTGGCGTCGCGGAGCGGTCCGCCGAGGCCGATGCCACCATCGAGTCGCGGATCGCCGACGTGGTCACGGTGCTGCGCGAGCTGCGTGACGTCGTGCTGGTCGGGCACAGCGGGGCCGGCGTGGTGGTGGTCGCCGCGGCGGAACGGGCCCGCGAGCACGTGTCCCGGATGGTGCTCGTGGACACCGGCCCGATGCCCGAGGGCATGGCGCAGCTCGACTTCAACCCGCCGGACGTCCGGGCGCAGGTGGAGCGGCAGCTGGCCGAGCACCGCGGCTGGCCGATGCCCGACCGCGCGTGGCTGACCGAGAACGGCTCCAGCACCGACGGCCTCGACGACGAGGAGTTCGGGCGGCTGTACGCGCGAGCCACCCCGGAGCCGGTCGGCACGGTCACCGGGTCGGCCCGCCGCGCCGCCGAGCCCGACCGGACGCTGCCCAAGACGGTGATCGCGTGCAGCTTCACGGAGGCGGAGGCCAGGGCCCTGATCGACGCCGGTGTGCCCGCCTTCGCCGAGATGGGTGGGCCGGAGTGGTCCTTCGTCGAGCTGCCGACCGGACACTGGCCGATGTTCTCCGAGCCCGACGCGCTGACCGGCCTGCTGGTGCGGATCCCCGCCCAGCTGAGCAGCTGAGAATGTGGCCGGGACCGGGCTCCCCGATCGTGGCCGTTCGTAACACAGCGCGGTTAGCCTGATGTCTTGGAGGCTCCCGTGGCAGCTGACCCGCCGTTGACCCCGTACGAGCGCCGGTGCTGGAAGCGCCTCCAGCGCGAGCTGGAGGCCGACGATCCCGAGCCGGGCCGCCCGGCCCCGGGCGTTGCCGGTCGCATCCGTGCGGCCTTCCGGTACCCCGCGCGCTGGCTGGCCGCCGTGGCCGCGTTGCTGGCCGTGCTGGGGGCCGCGGTGCTCGGTGGGACGGTGGCGGTGGTTGCGGTCGGCGCCTACTTCGGCCTCGGCCTCGCGCTGTGGGCCCTGCACCGCGCGGTGTGGCGGACGTCGCGGGACGGCCTCAAAGACCTGATCTGACGCCTCGTTCTCAGCGGCCTCGGGATAACAGGTCGACGGGCGGCTCAATCGCATGATCATTGAGCCCGGTCGCGCTGCCCCCAGGAGGAACGATGCGTGTGCTGTTGTCGACGGTCGGGACGCGCGGAGATGCGCAGCCGGTGCTCGCGCTGGCCCAGGAGGTGCGCGCGCTCGGGCACGAGGTCCGGGCGTGTGTGCCGCCGAACTTCGTGGACTGGTTCGCGGGCCGCGGGTTCGAGGCGACTCCGGTCGGTGTCGAGATGCGCGCTCCGAAGCCCGGTGCCGCCGCGCCGACTCCGGAGCAGCTGCGCCAGCTCAGGGCGACGATGCCGGACCTGATCACTGACCAGTTCGACTCGGTCGGCTCGGCGGCGAAGGGCTGTGACCTGGTGCTTGGTGCGGGTGCCCACCAGTACGCGGCCCGCTCCGTCGCCGAGCTGACCGGGGTGCCCTACGTCAACGCCGTGTACGCGCCTGTGACGCTGCCGTCCCCGGACCATGCCCCGCCGCCGGCTCCCGGCCAGGCCTGGGAGACGGGGCTGCCGCCCTACGAGGTCGAGGGGCGGTGGGCGGCCAGCTCGCGCGCCTGGAACGACAGGTCTCTGGCGCGGATCAACGAGAACCGGGCCCGCCTCGGCCTGGCGCCGATCGACGACGTGCAGTCCCACATCTTCACCGGCCACACGTGGCTCGCGGCCGACCCGACCCTCGCGCCCGCGCCGACCTCGCCCGGCAGGGAGGTGATCGAGACCGGCGCCTGGCTCCTGCCGGACGCGAGCCCGCTCCCGCCGGAGCTGGAGGCGTTCCTCGACGCCGGCGAGCCACCC
>DATAYB010000511.1:0-2948 GCA_036272795.1 Pseudonocardia sp. | reverse complement strand
GGGGTGTACGGCGACTCGGTGGCCGACGCGGTCCGCTACGGGGCGCGGCCGGTGAAGCTGGACCTCACCGCGGTGCTCGGCGGCATCATCGGCGCGACCAGCCGGATCGGCGTCGGCGCCACGTACTCCACCACGTACTACGACCCGTTCCACGTGGCCAGGACGTTCGCCACGCTGGACCACCTGTCCGGCGGGCGGGCCGCCTGGAACGTGGTGACCTCGGTCAACGACTCCGAGGCGCAGAACTTCGGGCTCGAGCAGCACCTCGGCCACGACGAGCGCTACGACCGGGCGCAGGAGTTCCTGACGGCGGTCAGCGCGCTGTGGGACTCCTGGTCGGACGACGCGCTCGTGCTGGACCGCGAGTCCGGTGTGTTCGCCGACCCCGACCAGGTGCGCGAGATCAACTTCGCGGGCAAGTGGTTCAAGGTGCGCGGGCCGCTGACCGTGCCGAGGACGCCCCAGGCCCAGCCGGTGCTGCTGCAGGCCGGCTCGTCGGGGCGGGGCCGGGAGTTCGCCGCCGAGTGGGCCGACCTGATCTTCACGGCCGACCCGGGGCTGCCCGTGGCCCAGAAGCACCGCGCCGACCAGCGCGAACGTGTCGCGGCGGCCGGCCGCGACCCGGACTCGGTCAAGGTGCTGCCGATGGCGTACGCGGTCGTCGGCGAGACCCAGGCGATCGCGGAGGAGAAGGAGCGGCTGTTCCTGGACAGCTACGTGCACCCCGTGGCGTCGCTGGCCCTGCTCTCCGAGGTGCTCAACTACGACTTCGCCCGGCACGACCTGGACGACCCGGTCACCGAGCAGATGACCGACGCGGGCTCGGGCATCCGAGGCCTGGCCGACGGGGTGCGACGTCACCTCGGCCGCGACGACCTGACCGTGCGCGACCTCGCCGCCCACCGCGCCACGCTGCTGCAGGGACCTCGGTTCGTCGGCACGGCCGAGCAGGTGGCCGACCAGATGGAGGAGTGGTTCACCAGCGGCGCCTGCGACGGCTTCGTGCTCGCGGCCACCCACCTGCCGGGCGCGTTCGAGGAGTTCGTCCGGATGGTCGTGCCGGTACTGCGCCGCCGTGGCCTGTTCCGCTCGGAATACACCGGCACCACCCTGCGCGACCACCTCGGCCTCACCCGCCCGGCCCGGACCCCGTGAGTGGCGAGTTGGGTCAGGGCTCAACTCGCCACTCACGGGGTGGCCCACCCACGACCTGAGCGGGCTTGACGTCCGAGGTAATCGACGGGGGTGCCGGCGGCGGCGAGCATCGGCGGTATGAGTGCACGAAGTGCCGAGCGTGACCGGGCCGCCGGGGGTGCGCTCGGGGGCGCGCCCCGGGTCGGGATCCTTCTGCCGGCCAGGGAGGTCGCGATGACCGGGTGGCACGACGCGACCCGGCTGGTGGAGCTCGCGGTGCGCGCCGAGGAGGCCGGGTTCGACGCGGTGTGGACCGGTGACTCGCCCCTGGCCCGCACCAGGCTGGACCCGGTCGCACTGCTCGCGGCCGTGTCAGCCGTGACGACGAGGGTCACCGTGGGGACGGCGGCCCTGGTCGCGCCTCTGCGCCACCCGGTGCTGGCCGCACACGCCCTGGCCTCGGTCGACCAGCTGTCCGAGGGGCGGCTGGTGGTGGGGGTCGGCGCAGGCTTCCCCAGCGAGGAGACCCGGCGGGAGTTCGACGCGGTGGCGATGCCGTTCCGGGGTCGGGTCGGTGTGCTGGACAGCGCAGTGCGGGCCTGGCGGGACGGCTGGGCGGCGCCCAGGTCCACGGACGCCTTCCACGCGCTGCCGACGGTGCGGCCCTCCGGGCCACCGGTCTGGCTCGCCGGCGGGGACACGCCCCGGGTGGTGGAGCGCGCCGCCGCGCACTACGACGGCTGGCTGCCGTTCCTGCCGGACAGCGACGCGTACGCCCACGCGTGGCGGCAGATCCGGGCGCGCGCCGACGAGCTGGGGCGATCGGTGCAACCAGCCATGTTCGCCACCGTCGCGCTCGGTTCCGACGCCGACCGGGCCGGTACCGAGCTGGACGACTACGTGCGCGCCTACTACCGGCGCCCGCTGGCGGAGATGGCGGCGTTCCAGGCGTACCGCGCGGGTCGGGCGGCGGACATCCTCGACTGGTTGCGCGGCTACGTGGCGGCCGGCGCGCGGCACCTGGTGCTGCGGCTCGGTTCCTTCGACCCGGCCGGGCAGCTCGAGCGGCTCGTGGAGAAGGTGCTGCCGGCGCTGCGGGACGAGGCCCCGTGAGTGGCGAGTTGGGTCAGGCCCCAACTCGCCGCTCGCGGCCGGCGTGGGTCAGCCGCCGAAGTGCTTGACCAGGCCGGCGATCCCGCCGGCGTAGACGCCGTCGGAGTAGGTGTTCATGAGCTCTTCCTCGTGCTCGGCGTCGGAGTCGAACCAGGCCCACCACTCCACGAAGGTCTGGCCCGTGGTGGTCAGCGGGGCGATCCGGATGGTCGCCTTGTAGCTGCGGACCGGGAACGGGCCGGAGTCGGTGAAGGCGTACGTGTAGCTGCGGTTGTCGTCGTCCATGGTCAGCAGCACCTCGGCGATCTGGCCCATCTCGCCGAGGGAGAGCCGGCGTACCGAGCCGACCTCCTGACCGGAGCCGCCGCCCTCGATCTCGCTGGAGGTGATCGCGGCGACCCAGCTCGGCAGGCCGTTGAACTGCTTGACCACCTGCCAGACGGCATCGGCGGACGCGGGGACGATTCCGCTGGCGTAGGGCTTGGGCATGGTTGTTCTGTTCCTTCCGGGACGGTCCTGGTCCTCAGTGACGCAGGTTCTTGAACGCGCGGGTCTGCTCAGTGAGCGCGCGTTCGGTGGGGAGGCGTTCCATGCTGCTGGCGCCGTAGAAGCCGTGGCAGTGCCGCGCGCGTTCGAGCACGTAGGCGGCGTCGGACGGCTCGGCGATCGGGCCGCCGTGGCAGAGCACCAGCACGTCGTCG
>DATAYB010000510.1:0-24301 GCA_036272795.1 Pseudonocardia sp. | reverse complement strand
GTCAGCAGCCCAGGAGGCGGGCGGCGAGGTAGGTCTCGACCTGGTCCAGGGAGACGCGCTCCTGGGCCATGGTGTCGCGCTCGCGGATGGTGACGGCGTGGTCGGTCAGCGAGTCGAAGTCGACGGTGACGCAGAACGGGGTGCCGACCTCGTCCTGGCGGCGGTACCTGCGACCGATGGCGCCGGCGTCGTCGAAGTCGACGTTCCAGTTCTTGCGGAGCGTGGCGGCCAGGTCACGGGCCTTCGGCGAGAGGTCGGCGTGCCGGGACAGCGGCAGCACGGCGGCCTTCACCGGGGCGAGGCGGCGGTCCAGCTTGAGCACGACGCGCTTGTCCACGCCGCCCTTCGCGTTCGGCGCCTCGTCCTCGTTGTAGGCGTCCACCAGGAACGCCATCATCGAGCGGCCGACACCGGCTGCCGGCTCGATCACGTACGGCCGGTACCGGGAGCCGGTGGCCTGGTCGTAGTAGGAGAGATCGACGCCGGAGTGGTTCGAGTGCGTGGTCAGGTCGAAGTCGGTGCGGTTGGCGATGCCCTCGAGCTCGCCCCACTCCGAGCCGGTGAAGCCGAAGCGGTACTCGATGTCGACGGTGCGCTTCGAGTAGTGCGACAGCTTCTCCTTCGGGTGCTCGAACTGCCGCAGGTTCTCCGGGTTCATGCCCAGGTCGGTGTACCAGGCGGTCCGGGTGTCGATCCAGTACTGGTGCAGCTCCTCGTCGGTGCCGGGCTCGACGAAGTACTCCATCTCCATCTGCTCGAACTCGCGGGTGCGGAAGATGAAGTTGCCCGGGGTGATCTCGTTGCGGAAGCTCTTGCCGATCTGGCCGATGCCGAACGGGGGTTTGCGCCGCGACGAGGTCAGCACGTTCAGGAAGTTGATGAAGATGCCCTGCGCGGTCTCCGGGCGCAGGTAGGCAAGGCCCTCCTCGGACTCCACCGGGCCGAGGTAGGTCTTGAGCATCATGTTGAAGTCGCGAGGCGCGGTGTACTGGCCTCGGGTGCCACAGTTCGGGCACGGCACGTCGGACAGGTTGTCCTCGGCGGCCTCCTTGCCGGTGCGCTCGACGTACTCCTCTGCGAGCTGGTCGGCACGGAAGCGCTTGTGGCAGCTGGTGCACTCGACCAGCGGGTCGTTGAAAACGCCGACGTGGCCGGACGCGACCCAGACCTGGCGCGGCAGGATCACCGACGAGTCGAGGCCGACGATGTCGTCGCGACTGGTGACCATCGAGCGCCACCACTGGCGCTTGATGTTCTCCTTCAGCTCCACGCCGAGCGGGCCGTAGTCCCATGCCGAACGCGTACCGCCGTAAATCTCGCCGCAGGGGAAGACGAATCCCCGGCGCTTACAGAGCGCGACGACGGTATCGATCGTGGTGGACGATGGTTTGCTGGGCACGAGGAGAGCTCCTGGAGCTGAAAGTTCGGAAGGATGCGTAGCAGCGCAAGCGTACCGAGACCATAGACCTCCGCCCACCGACTAACCCCGCCGAGCCCTGTTCGCCTTGACACCACCAGGCCGGCAAGTAAGGCTCCCCTTGCCAAGTTCACCGGGAGGCTCGGTGCCCGATCCGTCCGTCGACACCCCCATCGCCGCCCGCCCCGCCGAGCGGGACGACCACGCCGTGCCGAACGCGGCCCTTGACCAGACGAAACGCACGCTGGACGCCACGCAGGGGCTGGTCGGCGAGCCCTCCGACGCCGAGCGGGCCCGCACGATCGTCGCGGGAGGGCGCACCGCCGCGCTGAGCACGATCGCCGCCGACTCGGGCGGGGTGCCGTTCGGCTCACTCGTCGCGCACGCCGTCGACGAGCTGGGCCGCCCGCTGCTGTGCCTGTCCGACCTGGCCGAGCACAGCCGGAACCTGACCGCCGACCCACGCGCGTCGATCATGGTCACCGAGCCGTCCGACAACACGGGCGACACCGAGGGCGACCCCCTGGCCAGGGGCCGGGTCACCCTGCTCGGCGAGGTCACGGTGCTGGCGGGCGCCGAACGGGAGGCCGCGCTGGCGCGCTACCGGAGCGTGCACACCGACGCGTTCTACGTCGAGTTCAGCGACTTCCGGCTCTACCGACTCGAGGTCGCCTCGGCGCGCTTCGTCGGCGGGTTCGGCCGGATGAGCTGGGTGGCCGCCGCCGACTACGCCCGCGCCGAGCCCGACCCGCTGCGCCCCCACCGCGCCGGCATCGTCGACCACATGAACAACGACCACGCCGAGGCGCTCGTCGCGTTCTGCCGGGTGCTGGCCGGGCGGCCGGACACCGCGACGGCGCGGATGGTCGACGTGGACCGGTACGGCTTCAGCGTGCTCGCGGGCGACAGCCCGGACGGCGACCTCAAGGCGCTCCGGTTCGGCTTCGACACCCCGACGGACACCATGCTGGGGGTGCGCACGGCGATGGTCGAGCTGGTCCGGCGCACGCGGGCGTAACGGCTAGGGCCGCCGGTGTTCGGTGGTGATCAGGCTGACGTGCTCGGTGACCTCACCCGAGGCGGCCTCGGCGAGCGTCTCGTAGGTGGCCGGCTCGTCGGCGAGCGCCTCGGAGAGCAGCGGCACCACGTGCTCGCGCACCTCGAACGGGGACATCGCCCTCCGGTAGTCCACCACAGAGGCGAACCGCACCGTGAGCACCCAGCGGTCCGACTGGTCGAACGCGCGCCCCAGCGTCCCGTCCAGACAGCCATCCGCCCTGGTGAGCAGGGCCAACGCCCGCCTGGCTCGCTCGACGAATGATGCCTCCCGCTCGGGTGACACCTGGTACCGGCAGATCAGCAGCACAGCGAGGCAGGTTACCGGCGTCCTACCATGGCGGGCGAGCACATCCACGGCTGGCAACACCGGGCGCCCCAGCCCGGGCGGGGAGCGATCTGATGACCACGCTGCGTTCGGACACCGGGCACGCCGGGATCGCCACGGCCGAGGTGACGGGCACGGCGGCCGGCGGCTCCTCCGTCTCCGAGGTGCCCGGCGAGGTCCACTCGGCGGAACGGCCGGCCGCGCCGCCCGCGCCGGCCAGGACGCCGGCCACCCTGGCAGCGGCCGGTGAGTTACTGCGCGCCCTGGCCGCGCCGGTGCGGATCGCCATCGTCCTGCAGTTGCAGGAGTCGGAGCGGTGCGTGCACGAGCTGGTCGAGGCGCTGCGGGTCACCCAGCCGTTGATCAGCCAGCACCTGCGGGTGCTCAAGGCGGCGGGGGTGGTGGCCGGCGAGCGGCACGGCCGCGAGGTCGTCTACCGGCTGGTGGACGAGCACCTGGCGCACATCGTGATGGACGCGGTGGCGCACGCGGAGGAGGGTTCGTGAGATGGTCGGCGCGCGCCTGTCGGGCGAACTCCGGCGAGGAGGAGTCGTGAACGAGGTCGCCTCGGGTCAGACCGCGAACCGGGCGTTGCGGTCCACCCGGCAGCGGGCGGCGGTGTCCGCGCTGCTGGACCGGCTGGACGACTTCCGCTCGGCCCAGGAGATCCACGAGGAGCTGCGCCGCGACGGCGAGGGCATCGGGCTGACCACCGTGTACCGGACGCTGCAGAACCTGTCGGAGTCCGGTGAGGTCGACGTGCTGCGCACCGACTCCGGCGAGGCCGTCTACCGG
This sequence comes from Pseudonocardia sp., assembly GCA_036272795.1. Classification (GTDB taxonomy): domain Bacteria; phylum Actinomycetota; class Actinomycetes; order Mycobacteriales; family Pseudonocardiaceae; genus Pseudonocardia. The sequence continues at coordinate 20,705 of DATAYB010000510.1, read as the reverse complement.
CGCTGCTCGACCCACCATCACCACCACCTGGTCTGCCGGCGCTGCGGGCGCACGGTCGAGGTGGAGGGCCCCGCGGTGGAGAGCTGGGCACAGCGGATCGCGGAGGAGAACGGCTTCTCCGAGGTCAGCCACACCGTGGAGGTCTTCGGTGTGTGCGCGAAATGCGTCAGCGAGCGGGCCCGCTAGCTCAGCCTCGAACGCCGTCTCAACAAGACACACCGGCGGGTCCTCGGCCCGGCTAGCGTCCGGGCGTGACCGAGACCCAGGCACCGAGCGCGGTGCGGCAGCTGAGCACTCCGGAGTCCACCGAGCTGGCCGGCTTGGCGTCCATCTTCGAGGACCTGCAGTTCGTGCTGAAGTGCTGCGAGGAGCTGGTCGCCCGGCTGGCCAGGCCGGTGCCCGACGACGTGGTCAGCCACGCGCTCTGGTCCGCCGCGCTGATCGCCTACGTGCGCTGCTTCCCGGTGGACGGCAAACGCACCGGGCTGACCGAGCAGGACCTCACCGGGACCGGGCTGCAAGGTGAGGTCCTGCAGTGGCACTCAATGCTGCGCGAGCTGCGCAAACACCTCGTCTCGACCAGCACGAACCCGCGCGAGCGGTTCCTGATCGGGGCCGCGCAGGACGCCGAGGGGCGGGTGGAGGGCATCGCGATCGTGTCCACCCCGCTGGAGCCCGTCGAGGAGCTCGCGGTGCGCCAGACCGGGCGGCTCGCGCTGGAGCTGAGCAAGCTCGTCGACCAGCGGATGGGTGCGGCGCAGCGGGCGGCGTTCGAGTCGGCACGCGGGATGAGCGTGCAGCTGCTCAACGCCTTGCCCGAGGTCAGGCTGGAGTCCTAGTGTCCAGTCAGGACACTAGCTCGTGGCCGGGGTGAGCAGCTCGGTGCGCAGCGTCGAGGCGTTCGACACCACCAGCATGAGCAGGGTGCCCATCGCCTCGATGCCAAGCCCGGCGGCCGGGAACACGTAGCGCAGGGTGACGTCCCAGCCCCGGTCGGTGCGGACCGCGCCGAGCGTGCCGAACAGGCCCTGGCCGGCGCGCTCAGCGAGGCGCAGCGGGATGTCCGAGTCGGCCGGCAGGTCCCAGGCGACCACGCAGGTCAGGCTGAGCACCAGCAGTCCCTCGGACAGCTCGACACCCTGCAGCGCGCAGGGCACCTCGCCGTGCCGGAACGACAGCGCCCCGTCGTCGTCCACCCTGACCTCGTGGAACCGCTCCAGCGCCTGCTTCGCGGTGTCCAACATGTCCACCGTCGAGCTCATGCCTGTGCTCATGCCTGCGCTCCCGCCGCGCCCTCGGACGCCGTGTCAGCCATCCTGTCCTGTGCCGCCTTGTCCACCGCGCCGCCGAAGCGCCGGTTGCGCCCGGCGTAGATCTCGCACGCCTCCCAGAGGTGCCGGCGGTCGAAGTCCGGGAACAGGGTGTCCAGGAAGACCATCTCCGCGTACGCCGACTGCCAGAGCAGGAAGTTGGAGGTGCGCTGCTCACCGGAGGACCGCACGAACAGGTCCACGTCCGGCATCTCCGGCTCGTCGAGGTACCGAGCGATGGTGCGCTCGTCGATCTTGTCCGGCTTGATCCTGCCCTCGGCGGCGAGCCGGGCGATCTGCCGGACGGCGTCGGCGATCTCGGCGCGGCCGCCGTAGTTCACGCACATGGTCAGCGTGAGCACGTCGTTGTGCCGCGTCTTCTCCTCCGCGATCTCCAACTCACGGATCACGCTGCGCCAGAGCCGGGGCCGCCGGCCCGCCCAGCGCACCCGCACGCCCATCGAGTGCATCTCGTCCACCCGGCGCCGGATCACGTCCCGGTTGAAGCCCATCAGGAACCGCACCTCGTCGGGGCTGCGCTTCCAGTTCTCGGTGGAGAAGGCGTACGCGGAGAGCCAGCGCACGCCGATGTCGATGCAGCCCCACGCCACGTCCATCAGCGACGCCTCGCCCCGGCGGTGCCCCTCGATGCGGGGCAGGCCACGGGCGTTGGCCCAGCGGCCGTTGCCGTCCATCACCAGGGCCACGTGGTTCGGCACCTGGTCGGCGGGAATCTTCGGCGGCTGGGCGCCGGAGATGTGCGGGGGAGGCAGCTGGAACGGCACGAGCCGAGCCTACGGCGCCGGGGGGCCGAGCGCTCAGGTGCCGGTGGTGCCCGCGTCCGCCCTGCTCAGCGGTGGTGGGGCGGCGTCGAGCGGGCCGAGCAGCGAACCGGTGAGGACGTCGATGATGGTCGCCAGGCTGTCACGCAGGCGCTGGGCCGCCACGCCGGCGACCTCGGCGGCATCCCCGGCGACCAGTGCGCGGCCCATCCGCACGTGCTGCAGCGCCGACTCCCGCAGCCGCTCCGGCCGGCGGCGCGACAGCCTGCGCAGCCGGCCCAGGTGCCCCCGCAGGTCGTCGAGCATGGCGACGAGGTAGCGGTTGTCGGCCGCCGCGTCGACGGCCCTGTCGAACTCCTCGGACAGCCGGTAGATCTCGTCGGTGTCGATCTCCGGGCGGCGGGCGGCGACCTCGTAGCGCTCGCTGAGCTCCCCGAACACCGACCGGTCCGGCGCCAGCACCGCGAGGCGGAGCAGGTAGCTCTCCACGGCCTCCCTGGCCTGCAACAACGCCACGACATCGGCCACCGACACCGGGGCCACGATCGCGCTGCGGCCCGCGTCGTTGCGCACCAACCCCTCCCTGGCCAGCCGTTTGAGCGCCTCCCGCACCGGCGTCCTCGACATGCCAAGGCGGTGGCTCAGCTCGACCTCACCGAGCGAGGTGCCCGGGGCCAGGCGCCATTCGACGATCTCGTCCCGCAGCGTTCGGTACGCCACATCCCCTTGCTCCATGCCCGCAACACTCCTAACGTGGTCTGTATCCAAATTGTACACAGAAGAAGGCGGTGACCATGACGAGCACGACCGACGTCCGCCAGGAACGGATCGACCTGTTCGACAACCTGCGCAGCGCGCGCACCCAGCCGCGGTTCTGGGCACAGGTGGCCGACGACGTGGACTGGACGGTGCAGGGCACCCACCCGCTGGCCGGGCGCTACCACGGCAAGAAGGAGTTCGTCGAGGCCACGTTCACCCGGCTGGCCGGCGTACTGCCGGGCGGCGCCGAGCTGGCGGTGCAGCACCTGTACGTCGACGGCGACACCGCGATCGCCGAGCTGCTGTCCACGTCCACGACGAACGAGGGTGCCGCGTTCGCCAACCGCTACTGCTGGGTGTGCCGCTTCGAGGGCGACATGATCGTCGAGGTCCGGGCCTACCTCGACTCGATGATGGTGGCCTACACGATCCTGCGGAACGAGGCACGATGAGCGGCGGGGCCCGGCTGCGCGAGCTGATCGCCCGGGACGGCGGGCTGCTGCTGCCAGGCGCGGCCGACGCGCTCACCGCGCGGATCGTCGAGGACCTGGGGTTCGACGCCGCCTACGTCACCGGCGCGGGGGTCACCAACACCTCGCTCGGCCTGCCCGACCTCGGCTTCGTCACTCTGCCGGAGATGGCGGCACGGGTCGCGGCCATGGCGGAGGTCGTCGACCTGCCCCTCGTGGTGGACGCGGACACCGGCTACGGCAACGCGGTCAACGTGTCACACGCCGTGCGCGTCCTCGAGCGGGCCGGCGCCGCCGGGATCCAGCTCGAGGACCAGGTGAGCCCGAAGCGCTGCGGTCACTTCGACGGCCAGCAGGTCATCGAGACCGCCGAGATGGTCGGCAAGATCCGGGCGGCGGTGGCCGGCCGGCGCGACCCGTCGACCGTCATCGTGGCGCGCACCGACGCCCGCGCGGCGCACGGCCTTGACGCCGCGCTGGAGCGGGCGGCGGCCTACGCGGAGGCCGGCGCCGACGTGCTGTTCCTCGAGGGCCTGCGCAGCCGGGAGGAGCTGCGCGCCGCCGGCAGCTCCACGCCGGGCACCCCGAAGCTGGCCAACATCGTGGCCGGCGGCAAGACCCCGATGCTGCCCAGGGCGGAGCTGCACGAGCTCGGCTTCGCCGTGGTGCTCTACGCCAACGCGGCCCTGCAGGCGGCGGTGCACGCCACCCAGCAGGTGCTCGGCGCGCTGCGCACCGGCGGTGACCTGCGCGGCGTCGAGGACCAGCTCGCCTCGTTCACGGACCGCCAGCGGCTGGTACGCAAGGAGCACTACGACGAGATCGGACAGAAGTACGGCGGCTGAAGCTGTCCGGCTGAAGCTGGCCAGCCGCCGTACGGCCCGCCACGGCACGTCCGCACAGATCGTTCCGTTACCGCACAGACGGTGCACAGTCTGTGCGGTAAGGGAACGATCTGTGTAGCGTCGGGCGCAGCACGTGGTTGCGCCTAGGGTTCCGCCGGCCGCCCGCCGGGTTATGTGATCGACAATCAGGGCGGCGGGGACTGGACCGAGCGGCGCCAGGGCGGTCGGACACCGTCCACACCTGACGGGACAAAAGCCCTGAGGGCTCCTAGTTCGTCGCGCCCGCCGCACGGTGGGCCAGCCTCGAGGAGCCTCCTGTGTCGGTCCTGTCCGCCGTTGCTTCGCCGTCGACCACCGGCTCGTCCGTGACCCCGGCGGTCGTCGTCGCCGTACTCTGCGCCGCCCTCCTGCACGCCGCCTGGAACTCCCTCGCGCACGGAGTGCCCGACCGCGTGGTCGGCTTTGCCCTGATCAGCGCCGTTGCGATGGCCGGCGGCGCGGTGCTGGTCGTCGCCGGGCCGGCCCTGCCCTCGGCGGCCTGGCCGTACGTGCTCGCCTCGGCGGCGCTGCACGTGGTCTACAACCTGCTGTTGTTGGCCAGCTACGAGCTCGGCGAGTTCAGCCAGATGTACCCGCTGGCCAGGGGCACCTCGCCGTGGGTGGTCGCGCTGGTGTCGGTGGCCGTGCTGGGGCGCGCGCTGCCGGTCACGGAGCTGCTCGGGGTACTCGCCGTGTCGGCCGGCCTGCTCGGGCTCGTGCTGGTCGGCGGCCGCCCCGGGCGCAAGCAGCTGCCGGCGCTCGGCTCGGCGGTGCTCACCGGCCTGACGATCGCGGGTTACACCGTGGTCGACGGGCTCGGGGTGGCCGCCGCCCCACTGGCCGCCTACATCGGCTGGCTGTTCCTGCTGCAGAGCGCGCCGATGCCGCTGCTCGCGGTACTCCGGCGCGGGCGGCTGCTGCCGTCGGCGGTACGCCGGTGCGCGGTGCCCGGGCTGGTCGGGGGCGCCGTGCAGCTCGCCGCGTACTCGATCGTGCTCTGGGCGCAGACCAGCGGCGCGCTCGCCCCGATCGCCGCGCTGCGGGAGACGAGCATCATCTTCGGCGCGCTGATCGGCACCGTCTTCCTCGGCGAGCGACTCGGCCGGCCACGCATGCTGGCCGCCTCGGTCGTGCTCGCCGGCGTGGTTCTGATCAGCCTCACGCCGTGACCCCAGGCGTCCGTGAACGCCGGCCGCCACCCGTCCGCACAGACCGTGTACCTACAGCACAGACCGTGCATGGTCTGTGCTGTAGGGGAACGGTCTGTGCGGATCAGTTGTCGGACTGGGGGGCTGCCGCGCGGTCGGTGTGGCCGAGGCTGCGGTCCGGCGCGATCCGGTCGCGGACCAGGCGCTTGAGCACGGGCAGCTCGGGGAAGCCGCGCTCCTTGCGGTCCCAGAGCAGCTCGCCGTCCAGCACGATCCGGAACACGCCCCCGGTACCCGGAACCAGCGCGACCTCGCCGAGCTCCACCTCGAACGTGGTCAGCAGCTCCTGCGCCAGCCACGCCGCCCGCAGCAGCCAGCGGCACTGCGTGCAGTAGTTGATCTCCAACCGGGGTGACAAGGTACGGCTCCCTAGCGACGTTCGACCAGTGGCAGCGAGCGGAGCTGGCGCTCCAGGTGCCACTGCAGGTGGGCGGCGACGAGGCCGCTGGTGTCCCGGCGGACCGGTGAGGTGGCCGCGTCCGCGATCGGCCAGTCGCCGTGCAGCAGCGCGTCGAGCAGCTCGAACGTCTCCGGCGACGGGGTGACCGAGCCGGCGGGGCGACACCGCCCGCACACCGCTCCCCCGGCGGCCACGTTGAAGGCGCGGTGCGGACCGGGCTCCGCGCACCGGGCACACTCGGTGATCGCCGGCGCCCAGCCCGCGTAGCCCATGGCGCGCAGCAGGAACGCGTCGAGCACCAGGTGCGGGTCACGCTCCCGGCCGGCCAGTGCCCTCAGTGCCCCGACGACCAGCAGGTACAGGCGCAGGCCCGGCTCGCCCTCCTCGGCAGCCAGCCGGTCGGTTGTCTCCAGCACCGCGCAGGCAGTCGTGTACCGGGTGTAGTCGCCGACGAGGCCGGCACCGAACGCGTCGACGGTCTGCGCCTGGGTCACGACGTCCAGGGTGCGACCGGTGTAGCACTGGAGGTCGACGTGGTTGAACGGCTCCAGCCGGGCACCCCAGCGCGACCGCGTGCGGCGCACCCCCTTGGCCACCGCGCGCACCTTGCCGCGCCGGCGGGTGAGCAACGTGGCGATCCGGTCGGCCTCGCCCAGCTTCTGCACCCGCAGCACCACACCGGTGTCACGCCACAGGGTCACCCACCAAGCCTACGTCCCACCACCCACAGGACAGCGCAGCCACGAGAGCGGCACTGTGCGGTCAATCAATTCACTGCTCCGAACGACCCCTCGTGTGTCACCGTGCAGGAGGCGATGTAGCGGCACCACCGGGGCAGGGAGGCAGTCACGATGTCCAACGCGAACCAGCCGGGACACGACAGCCATCCCGGCTACTACGGCACCCGGCAGAGCTACGCCCCCCAGCAGGGCTACGCCGCGCAACAGAGCTACGCATACCAGCCCGGCTACGGCACCGAGCTCGGCTACGCGCCGCCGTACTCGCCGACGCCGACCAACACGATGGCCGTGCTGTCGCTCGTGCTGGCGTTCCTGTTCCCGCCGGCCGGCGTGATCGTCGGGCTGGTCGCGCGGAGCCAGCTCAAGCGGAGCAACGAGCAGGGCGACGGCCTGGCCACCGCCGCGATCATCCTCAGTGCGATCTTCACTGCGGCCATCCTGCTGGCCGTCGGCTCGATGGTGATGGTGTTCCTGCACCTGGCCGCCTCGGCTCAGTGACGCCGAACGCCTCTTGCGGGGCACGGCGCCGCTGAGGACGCTGGCCAGTCCGCGCGGCACCCGCGCGGACCGAGTCCGGCGAAGGGAACCCGACATGTTTGCGCGGTACACCCACGTACGAGGCGATCCGAACAGGATCGATGCGGCGATCGACTACGCGGACGGCCCCACCCGCGCCGCGGTCGAGTCGACCGGGGGCAACCGAGGTTTCGCGGTAGTTGCCGACGCCGCGCGTGGCCGGCTCATCGGCGCGTCCTACTGGGACAGCGTCGAGGCGCTCCGGACGTCCGAGGTGGCACTGGCCCACACCCGTTCGGGTGCCGCGGCGCTGTTCGACGGGTCGGTGACCATCGAGCGTTACGAGGTGGTCGTCGGCTTCCGGCACTCCATCCCGGCCCGCGGCGCGCTGGTCCGCCTGGCGCCGCTCACGGTGCCCCCGGCGCGGCTGGAGGAGATGATCAGGAGGATGACCGAGGAGCACGTGCCCCGCGTAAAGGGCACCCCTGGGCTGTGCAGCTTCCAGCTGCTGCTCGACCGCTCCACCGGCGCCGGCATGGTGGTCTCGACCTGGGAGACCGCCGACGCGGCCAACGCGTTCTGGCCGGTCGCCGAGCAGCTGCGGGCGGGCGCGAGCGACCGGGTCGACGCCCGGTTCGGCCCGATCGACGACTACACCATGATCCGCAGCACGGTCCGGCTCGACTGAGCCCAGGGATAGCACCGGCCCGTGTCGCGCTCCCTTCGCGGGGCCGGCACGGGTCCGGCAGCCCGGGTCGGTCGCCCAGCAAACGAACTCAGAAGCCGAGCTTGCGCAGCTGGCGTGGGTCGCGCTGCCAGTCCTTGGCGACCTTGACGTGCAGCTCCAGGAAGATCTTGGTGCCGAGCAGTGCCTCGATCTGGCGGCGGGCCTCGGTACCGACCTCCTTGAGCCGGGCACCGCCCTTGCCGATGATGATGCCCTTCTGGCTGGACCGCTCGACGTAGAGGATCGCGTGCACGTCCAGCATGTCGTCGCGGCCCTCGTGCGGCACCATCTCCTCGACGAGCACCGCCAGCGAGTGCGGCAGCTCGTCGCGCACGCCCTCCAGCGCGGCCTCGCGGACCAGCTCGGCGATCAGCGTGGTCTCCGGCTCGTCGGTGAGCTCGCCGTCCGGGTAGAGCTGGGGCCCCTCAGGCAGGCGGGCGACCAGCAGGTCGGCCACGGTCTTCAGCTGGAAGCCGTCGACGGCGGAGCAGGGCACGATCTCGGCGAACTCCATCAGCCCGGACAGCTGTGTGAGCCGCTCGACCACCATCTCGGGGCCGGCCAGGTCGGTCTTGGTGACCACGCCGATCACCGGGGTTCGCCGCGCCACCGACTTCAGCTCGTTGATGATGAACGCGTCGCCCCGGCCGACCGGCACGTTCGCCGGCACGCAGAAGCCGATCACGTCGACCTCGGCCCAGGTCTCCCGGACGATGTCGTTGAGCCGGCTGCCGAGCAGGGTGCGCGGCTTGTGCAGCCCGGGCGTGTCGACGACGACGAGCTGGGCGTCCGGCCGGTTGAGGATGCCCCGGATGGCGTGCCGGGTGGTCTGCGGGCGGCTGGAGGTGATCGCCACCTTGCCGCCGACCAGTGCGTTCGTCAGGGTGGACTTGCCCGCGTTCGGGCGCCCGACGAAGCAGGCGAACCCGGAGCGGTACTCGGTCTGGCTGGTCAGTTCGGTCATTTCCGCGAAGCCACCTCGGTCGGTGCGGCCGGGCGCTCGCCGGTCAACCTGGCGACGATCTCCCTGGCGATCGGCATCGCCGAGGTGGCCCCCGGCGACGGTGCGTTGAGTACGTGCAGCACCGGGCCGTCGGCCTGGAACAGGAAGTCGTCGAGCAGCGTGCCGTCCGGGCGCACCGCCTGGGCGCGCACCCCGGCTCCGCCCGGCTCGAGGTCCTCGGCACGCACGTCGGGCAGCATGCGGCGCACGCGCTCCGCCATCACGTTGCGGGACAGCGAGCCGCGCACCTCCTCCAGCCCGTAGCGCCAGTACTTGCGGGCCACGTGGCGCAGCCCCGGGTAGGCCAGCGTGCCTGCTAGCTCGCGCAGCTGCACGGTGCGCCAGTCGTAGCCCTCCCTGGCCAGCGCGAGCACGGCGTTCGGGCCGACGTGCACGTGCCCGTCGAAACCCCGGGTGGCGTGCACGCCGAGGAACGGCAGGTCCGGGTCCGGCACCGGGTACACCAGCTCGCGGACCAGCCCGGCTGCCGGCTCGCGCAGCCCGGCGTACTCACCCCGGAACGGCAGGATCCGCACCCCCGGCCCCACCCCAGGGCTCCGGCGGGCCAGCTCGTCGCAGTGCAGCCCGGCGCAGGCCACCACGTGCCGGGCCAGCACGTCACCGCGCTGCGTGCGCACCACGACATCGGCGCGGCGGCGCACCAGCCTGCTCACCCGGCGGCCCAGCAGCAGCTCACCACCGGCCGCCTCGAACAGCTCGGCGAGCTTCTCCGTGATCTGCCGGAAGTCGCACACCCCGGTGCCGGGTACGCGGAGTGCTGCCAAGGCGCGCACCGCGGGCTCGTGGCGGCGGGCGCCCCGGGCGTCCAGCTCCTCGCACTCGACGCCGTTGGCCAGCGCGCGGCGGCCCAGCTCGGCCAGGCGGGGCAGCTCCTCCGGCTCGGTGGCGACGACCAGCTTGCCGCCGATCCGGTGCGGCAGGTCGTGGGTGCGGCAGAAGGCCACGGTCTCGTCCCGGCCGGCCACCGCGAGGCGCGCCTTGGCGCTGCCCGGCCGGTAGTACAGTCCGGAGTGGATCACGTTCGAGTTGCGCCCCGACTGGTGCGCCGCCACCCGGTGCTCCGCCTCCAGCACGGCGACCGTGCGGCCGGCCCTGCGCAGCTCGCGCGCGGTGGCCAGGCCGACGATCCCGGCGCCGATCACCACCGCGTCGTAGCGCGGCGTCGCCGCGGCCGGGCCCGTCACGTGCCGAGCACCGCGCGCACCGCGCCGGACGCGTCGGCCAGCAGTACCGGGGCGGCCGGCCCGAGGTCGCGCACGGCGGCGATCGCCTCGGCGGCCGGCTCGGTGCCCTCGGCGCTCACCACCGCCGCCGCCTCCAGACCCTGCGCGCCGCTGGACACCGCCGCGGCCACGGCCGCCTGCAGCGCGGACAGCCGCAGCGACGGCAGTGCGACGGTGGCGGCGGCGTAGGTCCGCCCGTCGGTGTCCCGTACGGCGGCCCCCTCGGCGGCCCCGATCCGGGCGCGGGTGGACCGGGCCAGCACCACGATCTTGGCGTCCTCGGGGTCCAGCTCCGGAGCCACCTCTGACTCAGCTCGCGACATCGCTTCCCTCCCGCCGCTCGGCGACCCGTGCCTCGGAGCCACCGGCGGGCCGCTCCGTACCGTCCGCCGGCCCCTCCACAGGGGTCACCAGAACGGTGCTGATTCGTATCCTGCCCCGTGCATCCTTGCCGCCCTCGGCGAGCAGCCGCAGACCGGCCACCTCGGCGCGCGCCCCGGGCAGCGGCACCCGGCCCAGGCGCTGCGCCAGCAGGCCGCCCACGGTGTCGACGTCGGCCTCCTCCAGCTCGGGCTCGAGCTCGGCGCCGAACAGCTCGCCGAGGTCGGCCACCGGGAGCCGGGCGTTCACCCGCACCGTGTGCTCGTCCACCACCTGGACCGGCGGGATCTCCTCGGTGTCGTACTCGTCGGTGATCTCGCCGACGATCTCCTCCAGGATGTCCTCGATGGTCACCACGCCCGCGGTGCCGCCGTACTCGTCGACCACGATCGCCATGTGGTACCGGCTGCGCTGCATCTCCTTGAGCAGGTCGGCCACGGGCTTGGAGTCGGGGACGAAGGTTGCGGGGCGCATCACCTCGGTGACCGGCTTGTCGTGCTCGGCGGCCGCGAGGTCCTTCAGGTAGGCCACCCCGATCACGTCGTCGACTCCGTCGCCGAGCACCGGGATCCGCGAGTAGCCGCTGCGCAGTGCCAGGCTCAGGCCGTCCTGCACGGTCTTGTGGCGCTCGATCCAGATCAGGTCGGTACGGGGCACCATCACATCGCGGGTCGGCGTATCACCCAGCTCGAACACCGAGTGGATCATCTGCCGCTCGTCCTCGGCGACCACGCCGCGCGCGCCGGCCATGTCGACCGCCTCGCGCAGCTCGACCTCGGAGGAGAACGGGCCCTCGCGGAACCCCTTGCCGGGCGTGATCGCGTTGCCGACCACGATCAGCAGCCGGGTCAGCGGGCCGAGCAGCGCGGCCAGTGCACGCACCGTGGCGGCCAGCAGCAGCCCGATCACGTAGGGGTGCTGGCGGCCGATGGTGCGGGGGCCGACCCCGATCAGCACGTAGCTGACGACCACCATGATCGCCCCGGCGACCACGGCACCCAGCCAGACCGGGGTGACCAGCTGGATCGCCACCAGGGTGGCCAGCACGGTGGCCACCGTCTCGCACGCCAGCCGCGAGAGCAGCAGCAGGTTGACGTACCTCGGCCGGTCGGCCACGACGGCGGCGAGCGAGCGGGCGCCCGCCTTGCCGGAGCGCACCAGCGCCTCGACGCGCGCCCTGGACACGGTGCCGAGCGACGCGTCGGCGGCGGCGAACAGCCCGGCCAGTGGCACCAGCAGCACGGCCAGCACGATCTGCCAGGCCACCGAGGACGTCATGGGTTGACGGAATCCGCGGCTCGCCCTGCCAAATTCCCCGACTCGCGGAGAGCAGGGGCGGGGTCAGCCATGGTCGTCGGGGGCGTCGAGGCCGACGGTGCCGAGCACGTGGGTGTCGGCGGCGCGCTGGCGCTTGCGCTCCTCGGTGACGGCGCGGTCGGCCCGCCACCGCACGAGCAGCTGGTTCTGCAGGGCGAACATCTCGCGCTCCTGGTCGGGCTCGGCGTGGTCGTAGCCGAGCAGGTGCAGCACGCCGTGCACGGTGAGCAGGTGCAGCTCGTCGGCCAGCGAGTGACCGGCGGTGCGGGCCTGGTCCTTGGCGAACGCCGGGCAGAGCACCACGTCGCCGAGGATCGACTCGGGGTCGTCCAGCGAGTCCGGCCGGCGGGTGGCGTCCAGCTCGTCCATCGGGAACGACATCACGTCGGTCGGGCCGGGCAGCTCCATCCAGCGCTGGTGCAACTCGGCCATCACGTCCAGCTCGACCAGCAGCACGCTCAGCTCGGCCAGCGGGTTCACCCGCATCGCGTCCAGCGCGAACCTGGCGACCGACACGATCGCCGCCTCGTCGACGGCGATCCCGGCCTCGTTGCAGATCTCAATGCTCATGACACTTCTCAACGCTCATGACACTTGTGTCGGGTTCGTAGGTCAGCGGCGCCGGCGGCGGTCCGCCCGGTTGGGCACCATCCGCTCGTCCGATGGTTGGGTGGCGTCCCACCGGGCGTAGGCGTCCACGATGTCGGAGACCAGCCGGTGGCGTACCACATCGGTGCTGTTCAGCTGGGCGAAGTGGACGTCGTCGACGCCCTCCAGGATGTCCCGCACGACCAGCAGGCCGGACCGCGAGCCACCCGGCAGGTCGATCTGCGTGCTGTCGCCGGTGACCACGATCTGGGAGCCGAAGCCGAGCCGGGTGAGGAACATCTTCATCTGCTCGGGCGTGGTGTTCTGCGCCTCGTCGAGAATGATGAACGCGTCGTTCAGGGTGCGCCCGCGCATGTAGGCCAGCGGGGCGACCTCGATCGTGCCGGCTGCCATCAGCTTCGGGATCGACTCCGGGTCGATCATGTCGTGCAGCGCGTCGTAGAGCGGCCGCAGGTACGGGTCGATCTTCTCGTAGAGCGTGCCGGGCAGGAAGCCCAGCCGCTCGCCGGCCTCGACGGCCGGCCTGGTCAGAATGATCCGGTTGACGTGCTTGCCCTGCAGCGCCTGCACGGCCTTGGCCATCGCCAGGTACGTCTTGCCGGTGCCGGCGGGGCCGATGCCGAAGACGATGGTGTTCTTGTCGATCGCGTCGACGTAGCGCTTCTGGTTCAGAGTCTTGGGCCGGATGGTGCGGCCCCGCCTCGAGAGGATGTCCAGGCTGAGCACCTCGGCCGGGGACTCCCCGGCGCGCGAGCCGGCCCGGTCGTCGGACAGCATCGTCACGGTGCGACGGACCGTGTCGGGCCCGAGCTGCTGGCCTCGGCTGGCCAGCGTGACCAGCTCGGCGAACACCCGCTCCGCGAAGGCCACATCGGCGGACGACCCGGTCAGGGTGAGCTCGTTGCCCCGGACGTGCACGTCGGCGGCGAGCAGATCCTCGGCCGTGCGCAGGTTCTCGTCGCGGGAGCCCAGCAGCGCCAGCAACGCCGAATCCGGGACGGCCATGCGGGACTGCGCGGAGGCTCGGGGGGCGGACTGCTCCGGTTCAGTACCGGTCACGTGATGTACTGCCTGCTTTCCTGCGCGCTCGACCCAGCTGGTTGTTGCATCGATGGTAGCGGGACCCGCTCGCGTGCGCAGGCGGGTAACCCCCATAGGGCTGCGCCGCACCCGGGAATGGGACCGCGCCGCGGCGAGCGTGGGGGGACGCCCGCCGCGGCACGGCGGCCGCCGGCAAAGGGGGACTAAACCGGCGGCCCCACCGGGTGCTAACACCCGATGATGCTCCGAGGCCGACTCTGAGAACCGGCTGCATCGGTACACAGATCGTAACGCGCGCCATCCTTTTAACCATTTCTGACCACTCTAACGGCCCATTTGACCGTTCAATTATCACTAAAAGTAGGCATCCCATCGTCCTGTCAGTACACCAAGCGCGCCAAGGGCCACAGCGGCCGCTGTAGAGGCTCTGAGCACCTCCGGCCCCAGTCGCACCGGGCGCGCGCCGACCGCGCAGAGTGACGCCAGCTCGTCGTCCGCGATACCGCCCTCCGGGCCCACGACCAGCACCAACTCGACCCCGCCAGGCGCCGCGCCACCCTGCGCCACCGGCACGGGCAGCAGCTCGCGCACCGCCGCCGTGATCGACATGTCGGCCGACTCGTGCAGCACGAGCGCGGCGTCGGCAGCGGCGCAGCGGGCGGCGAGTGCCGAGGTGCCCACCGGCTCGCCGACCTCGGGCAGCCACGCCCGCCGGGACTGTTTGGTGGCCGCCAGCACGGTGGAGCGCCAGCGGGCCAGCGCCTTGTCGCCACGCGGGCCGTCGTCCCAGCGCGCCACGCAGCGGGCCGCCTTCCACGGCAGCACCGCGTCCACGCCCGCCTCGGTGGCGAGCTCGACCGCCAGCTCGCCCCGGTCGCCCTTCACCAGCGCCTGCGCCAACGTCACCGTCGGGCACGGCGCCGGCACCGCACGGCGGCCGAGCACCGCCAGCCGCAGCGTGTCCCGGCCGACCGAGGTCACCTCGGTGTCGGCGAGGCCGCCCCGGCCGTCCCCGAGCAGCAGCCGCTCGCCGACCCGGGTGCGCCGCACGGTGACCGCGTGCCGCCCCTCCGCCCCGGCGAGCTCGCCCTCCGCGCCGGCCGGCAGCTCGTCGACCAGGTACAGCGGCGGAGTCAGCGTGGGCTCCGGCCGCCCCGCAGCCGGGAGAACAGGCCACCGCCGTTGCGGCCGTTCATGGCCAGGTCCGGCTGCTCGTCACCCCGTACGGCGGCCAGCTCGCGCAGCAGCTCGATCTGCCGGGAGTCCAGCTTGGTCGGCGTGAGTACCTCGATGTGCACCATCAGGTCACCCCGGCCGTCGACCCGGCCGGTGGAGCGCAGCCTCGGCATGCCCCGCCCGCGCAGCGTGCGCACCATGCCGGTCTGCGTGCCGGGCTCGATGTCCAGCTCGAGCTCCTCACCGTCGGCGAGCAGCGGCAGCCGGACCGTGGTGCCCAGCGCGGCGGCCGTCATCGGCAGCGGCAGCACGCAGTGCAGGTCGACGCCCTCACGGGTGAAGACGTCGTGCGGCGCCTCCTCGACCTCCACGTACAGGTCGCCGGCCGGGCCGCCGCCGGAGCCGACCTCGCCCTGGCCGGCCAGCCGCACCCGCATGCCGTCGGCGACACCGGCCGGCATCTTGACCGTCACCGAGCGGCGCGCGCGGACCCGCCCGTCCCCCGCGCACTGCCGGCACGGGTCCGGGATCACCTGGCCGAGGCCCCGGCAGTTCGGGCACGGCCGGCTGGTGACCACCTGGCCGAGGAACGAGCGCTGCACGCTCTGCACCTCGCCGCGGCCGCCGCAGATGTCGCACATGATCGGCGAGGTGCCCGGCGCGCAGCCCGACCCGGTGCACTCCGTGCAGAGCACCGCGGTGTCCACGGTGAGCTCCTTGGTGAGCCCGACCGCGCACTCCTCCAGCGTCAGCCGCATCCGGATCAGCGCGTCGGCACCGGCCTGTACCCGGCTGCGTGGACCCCGACCGCCAGCGCCGCCCGCGGAGCTGCCGAAGAAGGCGTCCATGATGTCGCCGAGGCCACCGAAGCCGGCAAACGGATCACCACCGCCGCCACCGCCCCGGCCGCCGTTGTCCAGCGGGTCCCCGCCGAGGTCCACGATCCGGCGCTTCTCCGGATCGGAGAGCACCTCGTAGGCCGCCTTCACCTCGGCGAACCGCTGCTGCGCCGACGCATCGGGATTCACGTCGGGGTGCAGCTCGCGAGCGAGCCTGCGATAGGCCCGCTTGATCTCTTCCGGCCCGGCGTCAGTGCTGACCCCGAGCGCCCCGTAGTAGTCCCTGGCCACCCTTGCGTTCCTCATGTCCCTCGTACAGCTCGCTTCGACCCGGGCGTGACGACGCCGGGTGCTCGGTCTCGGTCCCGGCCGGGCTCAACGCCCAGCCAGGATCTCACCTACATATCTAGCCACCGCATGCACCGCGGCGATCGTCCCGGGGTAGTCCATCCTGGTCGGCCCGACCACGCCCATACCGCCGAGCAGCGTCTCACCCGACCCGTAGCCGATCGACACCACCGACGTCGAGCGCATCTCCTCGGCCTCGTTCTCCTCCCCGATGCTGATCCGCACGGTGCCCGGGCTGTGCGCCGAGGCGAGCAGCTTGAGCACCACGACCTGCTCCTCGAGCGCCTCCAGCACCTGGCGCAGCGAGCCGGGGAAGTCCGCCACGTTGCGCGTCAGGTTGGCCGTGCCGCCGAGCACCAGGCGCTCCTCCGGATGCTCGACCAGCGCGTCGATCAGCACCATGGACAGTGTGGTGACCGCGTCCCGCAGGTCGCTCGGGGCGGCGTCGGGCAGCTCGGCGACCAGCACCGACGCGTCGACGAGGCGCCGGCCCACCATAGCCGTGTTCAGCAGCGCGCGGATCCGCCCGACCGACTCCTCCGTCAGCACGTCACCCAGGTCGACCATGCGCTGGTCGACCCGGCCGCTGTCGGTGATCAGGACCAGCATCAGTCGCGCCGGAGTGAGCGACACCAGCTCGACGTGGCGCACCGTCGACCGGGTCAGCGTGGGGTACTGCACCACCGCGACCTGCCGGGTGAGCTGCGCCAACAGCCGCACGCTGCGGCGCAGCACGTCGTCGAGGTCGAGCGCGCCGCCGAGGAAGGAGTGGATGGCGCGCCGCTCGGGTGCCGACAGCGGCTTGACGTCGCTGATCCGGTCCACAAAACGGCGGTAGCCCTTGTCGGTCGGGATCCGGCCGGCGCTGGTGTGCGGCTGCGCGATGTAGCCGTCCTCCTCGAGTACCGCCATGTCGTTGCGCACCGTGGCGCTGGAAACCCCGAGGTTGTGCCGCTCGACCAGCGTCTTGGAACCCACCGGCTCCTGCGTCGCGACGTAGTCCGCCACGATCGCGCGCAGCACCAGAAACCGGCGCTCCTCGGCGTTCACCCCGCGTGCACCTCCCCGACCGTCACCTCCCAGTCTACGGCGGCGTGTGGGGTGACCACCGGACCATCGGCGCAACTCGGCACGTGGCGCTGCTCGCTCTCTCCCCCGACGTGTCGCCCGCTCTCCCCCGACGTCCGCCCCGAACCGAGCTCCGCCGCGTCCAGGCGGCGCCGTCCTACTCTGGAGATGTGCCCGTCGAGTCACCCTCCACGTCAGTAGATCAAGTACAACAGGTACAGCGGCTGTTGGCCGGGCGCGCGGTGGTCGCGCTGACCGGCGCCGGGCTGTCCACCGACTCCGGCATCCCCGACTACCGGGGCCCGGGCTCGCCGAGGGCCACCCCGATGACCTACGACCAGTTCCGCTCCGGCGAGGACGCCCGGCGCCGCTACTGGGCGCGCAGCCACGTGGGCTGGGCCCGGATGCGCCAGGCCGAGCCGAACGCCGGGCACCGCGCGCTGGCCGAGCTGGAGCGGGCGGGCCGGCTGCGCGGGCTGATCACCCAGAACGTCGACGGCCTGCACGGTGCAGCCGGGCACCGCACCGTGGTCGACCTGCACGGCCGGCTCTCCGACGTCGTCTGCCTGGGCTGCCGCCACCTCAGCCCGCGCACCGACCTGCAGCGTCGCCTCGCCGAGCTCAACCCGGGTTTTGCCGAGGCGCACGGGGACGAGGTCAGCAGCGCGCCGGACGGGGACGCACGGCTGGAGTCGGTGCACGGGTTCCGGCTGGCCGACTGCCTGGAATGTGGCGGTGTGCTCAAGCCGGACGTGGTGTTCTTCGGCGAGAACGTGCCGCCCGCGCGGGTCGCGCTGTGCTACTCGATGGTGGAGGGGCTCCTGCCGGAGACCGGGCGGCCCGGCGCGCTGCTGGTCGCCGGCAGCTCGCTGACCGTGCAGTCCGGCCTGCGGTTCGTCCGCCGTGCGCACCGGCTCGACGTGCCGGTAGTGATCATCAACCGCGGTACGACCCGGGGCGACGAGTTCGCGGCGCTGAAGGTCGACGGCGGCTGCTCCGAGGTGCTCACCGCACTTGCCGCCGCCCCGGCCGCCTGACCCGCGCCGGATCGAGGACGAAGCCGAGGGCGCTCAGGTCCGCGACGAGGTCCGGCCAGATCTGGCGGTGCGGCTCGATCACGGCCACCCTGCCTGTACAGGAATGCGGCACCGTACGACGCAGGAGGATCAGATGCCGATTTACGAGTGCCTGACCGCGAGCGGCACGCTCTCGCAGGACGACCGCGACCGGCTGGCCAGAATCATCACCGATATCCATGCGGAGGAGACCCACGCCCCCGCCGATCTGATCCACGTGGTCTTCCCCGAGCTGCCGAAGGGGCACACCTACACGGCCGGTTCGGCCTCCGCTCCGATCCTGATCCGCGGTCAGGTACGGGCTGGGCGGTCGCCGGAGGTCCGCAACGCGATCCTGCGGCGCATCCACGATGCCTGCCAGGAACTGCTGCCGGGGGTCCATCCGATGAGCATCCTGGTCGGAGTCTTCGACGTGCCCGCGAAATGGGTCATGGAGGCGGGCCGAATCCTTCCCGAGCCGGTGGAGTCCGAAGAGCGGGCATGGTTCGAAGATCTCAACCGGCGCACGGCATCCAACGCGGGCACCTGAACCCAACCTGCTGGACGACCAATTCCACGCACTGCGCACGGCGTGCCTTCACTTCGCACGGCGCGCCTTCACTTCGCACAGTCTGCGGAGTATGCGAAGTGACAGGGCGGCATGCGAAGTGAGGGTGAGCGCGCCACCACGCCCTCTCCGCCACCACTGACAAGATGCCGCGCCGGAGCGCCCCCTTGGAGCCAACCTTCTAGTCGCGTAGTACGACCAGGTGTTGTTGCAGCAGCAGCTCCAGGGCGGCGCCGAACCGCTCCGGGCCGAGCTCGCCGGCCTCGGCGCGCAGCCGCGCCACGCTCACCGAGCGCTCCGCCGCCAGCAGCCGCAACATCGGGGCCATCACGGCGGCGAACCGGAACGACTTGCCGGCGACCGTGGCAACGACAGCCTCGCCACCCGCCGGGTCGGCCGGCTCGACGGTCAGCTCGAGCAGCGCGGTGACCTCGACCGTGGCGCGGTCGGCCGGCTTCTCGAAGTGCACCGGCCATGGCAGGTTGATCTCCGGGCGGCGCGGGAACCGCCGGTCGCGGGAGGCCAGGAAGTCGGTCGGCCGGTGCGCGGTGAGCGCCTTGGTCAGGGTCCGGGACAGGTCGTCCTCGTGCTCGCGGCGCTGTTCGGGGGCGGCGAAGCGTGGCAGGTCCTGGCGGAACAGCTCCTCGTCGTAGAGCTGCTCGACGACCCAGCGCGCCCAGTCGATCCCCGTGCGCCTGGTGAAGCCGAAGGTCAGGTGCATGCTCATCTCGCCGGTGCCGCGCACGGCGTGCCACCAGCCACGCGGCACGTGGATGATGTCGCCGGGGTTCAGCGTGCCCTCCCACACCACCGCGTCGGGCGGGCCGTGTTCGTGGTCGGTGTCGACCTTCATCGGGAAGGGGCGGCCGGGCCCGTGCACCGTCCAGTGCTTGCTGCCGGCCAGCTGCACGATGACCGTGTCGTGGTCGTCCCAGTGGGTGTTGAAGCCCTGGTTCTCGCCCCACACCAGGTAGAGGTTCACCTGGACCAGCTCGTGCACGAGCCGGATCAGGTCGTCGGCGGCGGCGGCGATCGGCGGGTGCAGCTGGTCGATCGAGTCCAGCACCATGCTCGCGCCGCCCCGCAGCTCCCGATATAACGCGTCGGGCAGCAGTACCTGACGGTCACCGCCGCCCTGCATGCCATCCGGTCGGGTGTATCTGGCGACCGGAACCTGGTTGCCGTCCCGGAACAGCCGCAGCTGGGGCGCGACCAGCTGGTGGGTGGTCAGGATGTGGTTCAGCGCGCTCCAGGTCAGCAGGTCGCGCACCTCGCCGGCCCCGACCTCGGCACGGACGAAGTCCTGGCCCAGTCTGGCGCTGGCGAAGTCAGCGCCGGCCAGTTCCACAAAACGCCCGGTGAACAAGGGTGCGATGGACATCAAGCCGCTTTCTGCCGTCCCGACTTACCGAACAGAAACCCGGGTCGCCGGGGGGCCGGCGTGCACCCGCCCCCCGACGAGTCCGGTCAGTCGGTCACTCAGACGAAGTCCGAGTGACGGTCCCCGCCGTCGTTGTCGCCATTGGTCTCGCGGCGCGCGACGACGGTGTCCTCTTCGACACCGAGCAAGAGAACGTCCTGTTCAGCCATGGTTACCTCCACTTTTTGAACCCGACATACCCGTTCGGTTGATCACACGAAGCCCGAGAAGAGGGCCGTCAGTAACCTACGCGGGTGAGCGGAGCGGCCGTCAAGAAAAACCCTCACCCCGAACAGCATCCACCGTCCGAGTTAGGTTAGCCTTAATTCCGTGAGCGCGATCAAGCTGCCCCACTGCGCGGCGCTCGCTCGCCAACTCGGCGAGCGGCCGACCGGCACCGCTTCGCGGATCAAATCCGTGCTACTCGTCGAGTACGCCGGCCCGTGGTCCGTGGACGTGCGGGAACGTGTGCTCACCGAGGCCTTCGGGGAGGGCGCTCCCGAGTGGATGGACGAGCTGCACGTACGGCTCGGGCTGCGTGCGCTGATCATCCGCAAGCCGGGGCGTAACGCCGCCCCCGAGCGGCCCACGATCTTCGCGGGTGGCTGCCGCCCTGGTCAGCGCTGGCTGGAACGCCTCGATGTGACCAGCTACGCCGGCCTGGCCGCGCTGGACCTGCCGGCGATCGCCGAGGGCACCGGCGGCTTCGGCGAGCCGGTGGCCGGCCCGCTGCTGCTGGTCTGCGTGCACGGCCGCAAGGACGCCTGCTGCGCGATGCTGGGCCGCCCGGTCGCCGACGCGCTGCACGCCCAGTTCCCGGACCGCACCTGGCAGTGCACT
>DATAYB010000509.1:0-1934 GCA_036272795.1 Pseudonocardia sp. | reverse complement strand
GCTGGTCCGGGTGAAGAAGCACAGCCTCGCGCACACCAGCATCCAGTGGACCGCCGACGCGACCAGGCGCTGCGCGGCGTACACGGTCCGCGAAGGCTGCCCGCACCTGCGGCGCAGCGTCGACGCCGCCGTGGCGGAGGGCTGGTTGGAGGTACCGGGGGACCCGCTCGCGCTGCCGCCCTCCCCCTCGGTGCGTCCGGTGTCGGCGGCGGTGCACCCAGGTGGCTGACTTCCACCGGCTCCGGGTGAGCGAGGTGACCGCGGAGACGGCCGACGCGGTGTCGCTCACCCTGCGCGTGCCGCCGGAGCTCGCGCCGCACTACGCCTACCGGCCCGGGCAGTTCCTCACCCTGCGCATCCCGACCGCTGACGGCTCCGCCTTGGCGCGCTGTTACTCGCTGTCCAGCTCGCCGCACGACGGCGCCGACCTCACCGTGACCGTGAAGCGGGTGGCCGAGGGGCGCGGCTCGAACTGGCTGTGCGACCAGGTCGAGGTGGGCGCCGAGCTGGACACGCTGCCTCCGGCAGGCACGTTCACGCCGCGCTCGTTGGACGGCGACCTGCTGCTGGTCGCCGCCGGCAGCGGGATCACGCCGGTGATGTCGATCCTGCGCGCCGCGCTGGCGACCGGGCGCGGCCGGCTGACGCTGCTCTACGCCAACCGCGACGAACGCTCGGTGATCTTCGCCGACGAGCTGCGCGCGCTGGTCTCCGCGTACCCCACACGGCTGGTCGTCGTGCACTGGCTGGAGTCGCTGCAGGGCCTGCCCGACCGGGCCGCGCTCGCCGCGCTGGCCGGCCCGCACGCCGAGCGCGAGGTGTTCCTGTGCGGCCCGACGCCGTTCATGGACGCGATGACACATGCGCTGCGGGACCTGGGCGTCCCGCGCAAGCGGCTGCACATCGAGCGGTTCGTCTCGCTCACCGAGGACCCGTTCGCCGGGTTGTCCTCGGCTTCGGAGAACCCTGCTGAGCAGACGAGCGCCGGCGGGGATGTCGACAGCTCCGTGGACGTGCAGCTGGACGGGGAGCGTCACACGTTCCGCTGGCCGGCCGGCACGCTGCTGCTGGACCTGCTGCGCGAGCGGGGCCTGGACGCGCCGTTCTCGTGCCGGGAGGGCGCGTGCAGCGCGTGCGCCTGCCGGGTCACCGCCGGTGAGGTGAAGATGCGCCGCAACGAGGTGCTCGACCAGACGGACCTGGACGAGGGCTACGTGCTGGCCTGCCAAGCGCTGCCGATCACCGAGACGGTGTCGGTCAGCTACGACGAGTAGGGGTCACAAGTGCCGATCGACCCGGAGCGCGCCCACGGCGCCGAGCTCCCGGAGCGCACCTTCGAGTGGACCGCCTCGGACGTGCTCCTCTACCACCTGGGCGTGGGTGCCGGCGCCGACCCGGTGGACCCGCGCGAGCTGCGCTACGCCTACGAGGACGACCTGCGGGTCCTGCCCACGTTCGGGATCGTGGCGCCAACCCTGCGTGAGACCGCCCCGCCGACGGTGGTGCTGCCCGGCATCGAGCTCGACCTGGCGGCGGTGCTGCACGGCCACCAGGAGATCGAGGTGCCCGGTCCGCTGCCGGTGGCGGGCAAGGGGATCGCCCGGGGCCGGATCGCCGACCTGCAGGACAAGGGATCGGCGGCGGTGGTCGTGCAGGAGACGGTGGTCCGCGACCCGGACGGCACGCTGCTGTGGACGGCGCGGTCCAGCATCTTCGCCCGCGGTGAGGGCGGCTTCGGTGGCCCGCGTGGCACGACGTCACGGGTCACGGTGCCGGAGCGGGCGCCGGACGTGGAACTGCGCACCCCGACGTTGCCCCAGCAGGCGCTCTGGTACCGCCTCTGCGGCGACCGCAACCCGTTGCACGCCGACCCGGCATTCGCCGCGCGCGCCGGCTTCGACCGGCCGATCCTGCACGGGCTGTGCACGTGGGGC
>DATAYB010000508.1:0-9864 GCA_036272795.1 Pseudonocardia sp. | reverse complement strand
CCGGAACGCACCTTGCGGTTGAAGTCGTCGACGTGGCGGACCTTGTTGACCTGCATGTCCTGGTAGCGCTGCTCCATCTCCTCCACCAGCCAGGCCAGCGCGGCGGCGGCCTTCTTCGGCTGGGTGATGATGGGCGTGATCAGGTGCGGGATGCCCTCGTACGGCGTCAGCTCGACCATCTTGGGGTCGATCAGGATCATCCGGACCTCGTCCGGGGTGGCCCGCGACAGCAGCGAGACCAGCATCGAGTTGACGAAGCTCGACTTACCGGAGCCGGTGGACCCCGCGACGAGCAGGTGGGGCATCTTGGCCAGGTTCGCGCAGAGGAAGTGGCCCTCGATGTCCTTGCCGAGGCCGATCACCATCGGGTGCTGCTCTTTGCGCGCGTTGCCCGACCGCAGCACGTCGCCGAGCAGGACCATCTCGCGGTCGGTGTTGGGCACCTCGATGCCCACGGCCGACTTGCCCGGGATCGGGGCCAGGATGCGGACGTTGTCGTTGGCGACCGCGTAGGCCACGTTCTTGGTGAGCTGCGTGATCTTCTCGACCTTGACGGCCGGGCCGAGCTCGATCTCGTAGCGCGTCACCGTCGGGCCCCGGGTGAAGCCCGTGACCTGCGCATCCACGTTGAACTGATCGAGCACGCCGCTGATCGCCTCGATCATCGCGTCGTTGGCGGCGCTGCGGGTCTTCGGCGCGGCCCCCGCGGGCAGCAGGTCGGGTGGCGGGAGTGTGTAGTCACCGTCGGTCACCCGGTTGACCACCGGCTTGGCGTCGGCGTCCGGCGCGGGCGCGCGCTCGGCGGGGGGCGGCTTGGCGGCGGCGACCGCACGGCGCGCGGCGGGTGGGCGCTCGGCCGGCCTGGTCGGCGGTACGACCGAGCCCTCGACCACGATCGGAGGTTGGCGCGCGTCGTCCGGCGAGTCGAAGGCGTCGGCCACCGCGTCGGCGAGGCTGCCCGCCTGCCGGCGCCGCGACGGGCGGCGCAGCCGGACGTTCTCCAGCGCGGCCTGGTCGGCCGGGTGGCCCTCGGTGCCGCCGCCCTCCTCGGTGGACGGGTCGGCCTCGGGCCGCTCAGGGCCCCGGAACAGCAACGCGAGCCGGGCCGGCACCTCACGTACCGGCGTACCGGTGAGCACGAGCAGCCCGTACACCGTGACCAGCGCGAGCACCGGCGCGGCGACTCGCCAGGTCAGCCCGGCGGTCAGCGGTGCGCCGGCGACGTAGCCGAGTGCGCCACCGGCCTGCCGCCAACCGGGCAGGTCGATCGGCGAACCGCACAGCACATCGATCAGGCCGAGCCCGCCGAACACCAGCAGCAGGCCACCGAGCACGACCCTCGGCCGGATCTCAGGGCGGGACGGCGTGGACATCAGGTAGATCCCGATACCGAGCAGGACCAGCGGCAGCGGCGCCGAGGCCGCCCCGATCACCGTGGTCAGCCCGATCTTGACCGCCGCCCCGATCGGCCCGCCGGCGCTCCACCACACCCCGGCGGCCGTGACCACGGCCAGCACGAGCAGCACGATGCCGATACCGTCACGGCGGTGGGCCGGGTCGAGCTCGCGGGTGCGCCCCGCGGCCTTGCGCAGGCCACCGAACGCCATGCCGATCACGGTGATGATGTCTTTGCGCGGAGCCGGGCGGGCAGGTGAGCGCCGTGGGGTGGAGCGCCCCGCCGTGCCGCCCCGGGGTGCCGGTCGCCCCCGGGTCGTGGTCGTGCGTCTGCCCGTGGTCCGTCCCGCCATGTCGAACACGGTAGCCGGCCGGGCCGACAAAGCGGCGCAACCGCCCCGCGCGCGGGTTGGCGTTCGGCGCACAACCCGGACGCGTAGGTTTATGCGCATGCGACTGACCAAGTACGGGCACGCCTGCGTGCGGCTGGTGGAGTCCGGAACCACGGTCGTGCTCGACCCCGGCGGTCTGACCGACCCGGCGGCGGCGCACAGAGCGGACGCGGTACTGATCACCCACGAGCACTTCGACCACTTCGAGCCGGAGACCATCCGGGCCGCCGCGGCAGCCAACCCCGACCTGGTGGTGTGGGCACCGGACTCGGTCGCGGCCCAGCTCAGCGAGGTCGAGGGGCTGGCCGGGCGGGTGCACACGGCCGCGCACGGCGACGTCATCAAGGTCGGCCCGCTGGACGTGCACGTGTACGGCGAGTGGCACGCGGTCACGCACCTGGACCCGGTCCACAACGTCGGCTACCTGGTAGGCGGGCGGGTGTTCCACCCCGGCGACGCGTTCACCCTGCCGCAGGACCCGGTGGACACGCTGCTGCTGCCTACCAACGCCCCGTGGCTGAAGTCCCTCGAGGTGATCGACTACGCGGAGCAGGTCGGCGCCCGGCAGGGCTTCTCGATCCACGACGGGCTGGTCAACCAGATCGGCCTGCGGGTCGTCGACAACATGCTCGGGGTGGTCACGCAGCGGACCGGCCGGGAGTACCGCAGGCTGCCGGTGGGCGACAGCGTCGAGCTCTGAGCCCCGAGAGCGCTGGTAGCCCCGAGCGCTGACCTCGTCGGGGCGCCGGCCGTCGGCACAGTTGGCGACAGCCGCGCGCCCGGGCCCGGAACGCAGCCGACACACGGCTTCGCGGCGCGGCACACGGCCTCGTGGCGCGGCACACGCGCTCGCGCGCCGGCACGCACCTTCCCGTGTTGGCACATCGATCGCGAACGCGGCGCCTGAGTTCCAACTCGTGTGTGGTGTCCGAAGTCCGTGTGCCAACGCAACGAGCCATGCGCCGGAAAAGATCAGCCAGCGGCCGCGTCCAGCACCGGGCTGAACGCCAGCTCGGCAGCACCGATCAGGTGGGCGTCGCGGCCCAGCTCGGAGCGCACCACCTGGGTGTGACCGATCGCGCGGCTGACCATGCTGCGCTCGCGGACGCGGGTGGCCACGACCTCCAGCACCGGCTCAGGCAGCGCGGCGAACAGGTCACCGAGCACCACAACCTGCGGCGCGAGCAGGTTGACGACGTTGACGAGGCCGAGGCCGAGCCAGCCGGTGTAGTCGGCCAGCCGGGCCAGCGCGGTGGGCGGGTCGTCGGCCAGCTCGCGCAGCTCGGCGTGCAGCTCGCCCCGGCCGATGGACAGCGGCAGCTTCAGCGCACGGCACAGCGCCGCCGCGCCGACCTCGGTCTCCCAGCAGCCCTGGCAGCCGCAGTGGCACTCCGCGCCGTCCGGCCGGATCACCATGTGGCCGAGCTCGCCGAGGTAACCGCCTGCGCCGCGCATGGTCTTGCCGCTGGAGATCACGCCGCCCCCGACGCCGACGTCACCGGCGACGAACACCACGTCGGACGCGCCCCTGGCCACTCCCCTGGTCAGCTCGGCCAGTGCACCGACCTCGGCGTCGTTGGCGACGGTGACCGGCATCCGCAGGCCGGCCTCGAGCTGCTCGCCCAGCGGTACGTCGACCCAGCGCAGGTGCGGGGCCTCCCGGATCAGGCCGTCCGCCTGGCGCACCACGCCGGGCACCGAGACGCCGGCCGCCACGACCGGCAACGCGAACTCGCTGGCCAGCACGACCGCCGACTCCAGCACCCTGGTGATCACGTCCCTCGGCGAAGCCGTGCCGGGGCGCAGCCGCCAGCTCAGCCGGCCGAGGATCTCGCCGCCCAGCCCGAACAGGGCCATCGCCACCCGGTCCACCCGGATGTCGGTGGCCAGTACGAGCGCGGCCTGCGGGCTCGGCACGACCAGCAGTGACGGCCGGCCGGCCCCGCTGCGCCGGGACGGCAGCCGCTCGCTGACCAGGCCGGAGTCGGCCAGCCCGTCCACCACCGCCTTGATCGTGCTGCGGTTGAGGCCGAGCTCGGTGGCCAGTACCGCACGCGTGCAGGGGCCATCGAGGTGCAGCCTGCGCAGGACCGCACCTCGATTGTGGCGCCGGGCGTCGTCGGGCCGGGCGCCCTCGGTGATCGTGCTACTCAACTTGCACGACGCGTCGGGCTCGCCCGCTCATCGCACTCCGCATGTCCGCCGTTCACTCTCCCCCGTCGCGCCCACTCCGTGCGGCGCGGTCCACCCCTACCCATGATCCGCCTTGCCGATCACTCACCGAACGGCGGCCCGCCGCCGCGACAGCGCGTCCACGGCCGCCGCCAGCAGCAGCACGACGCCGGTGACCACCAGGACCACCGAGGCCGGCTGTTTGAGCAGTCCCAGACCGTTCTGCACCAGGGCGATCACGGTGCCACCGATGACCGCGTTGCTCATCCGGCCTCGCCCGCCGAACAGCGACGTACCGCCGATCACCGCCGCTCCGACCGCGTAGAGCAGCGTGGTGCCGTTGCCGGCGTTCGGGTCGACCGAGCCGACCTTCGACGAGTACACGATGGCGCCGATCGCGGCCATGCTCGCTGATACGACGAACACGGTGGCCCGGATGCGGGGCACGTTCACGCCGGCACGGCGGGCCGCCTCGATGTTGCCGCCGACCGCGTAGATGTGCCGGCCGTAGCTGGTGCGGTCCAGTACATAGGTGCCCGCCACGAGCAGCACGAGGATGATCGGCACCACGTACGGCACGCCGCTGATCACGATCAGCGAGCTCTGCGACCGGTTGAGCGAGAGCAGGAAGGTGCCGATCGCGGCGAGCACCACGACGACGCCGACCTTGCTCAGCACCAGCGGGGTGGGCTGGGTGACGAGGCCGTTGCGCAGCCGCCCGTAGTGCCGGCCGAGCACCACCGCGACGTAGCCACCGCCCGCGACGACGAACAGCACCCAGCTCGCCCACGGCGGCAGGTTGCCGTTGGCCACCGCGAACAGCGTGTCGTTCTGCAGCGCCAGCGTGCCGCCGTCCCCGATGAACTGCAGGATCACGCCCTGCCACGCCAGGAACAGCGCCAGGGTGACGACGAACGACGGGATGCCGATCCGGGACACCAGGAACCCGGTGAGCAGGCCGATCGCCGTACCGACACAGATGGCCAGCAGCATCTCCAGCCACGGGTTGGGCCCGAAGCCGATCAGCACGATCAGCAGCGCGAGCACCGGCGGCACGGCGGCCGGCCAGACCTTCAGCTGGACCGCCATGCCGGCGGCGACCAACAGCAGCAGGCAGAACAGCGCGAACACGCCGATGCCGAGCTTGCCGAGCAGGTTGCCGCCGGTGACCAGGTGCAAGGCGAGCACCGCCGCGGTGACGCCGGAGGCGGTACCGGCTGACAGGTCGATCTCGCCCAGCAGCAGGACGAACACCAGACCCATCGCGATGATCGTCACGCCGGCGCCCTGGGCCAGCAGGTTCGCGATGTTGCCCAGGGTCAGGAAGCTGTCCGAGAGCAGCGAGAACAGGATCAGTAGCACCACGAGGCCGAAGAGAGCGGGCAGCGAGCCGAGCTCGCCGCCCCGCACCTTGGCGATGTAGTCGCCGATGGCCTCGGTGGTGGAGCGGGCTGTGGTGTCGATGCCGAAGTCCGATACGGCTTCGGCGCGCGGCGGCGGGCCCGAGGTGGGGGGCGCGCCGGCCGGAGAGGTCTCAGTCATGTCCGGTCCTCGCCGCTAGATGGTGACCGTGTCGGGGCGGGCCAGGCCGAGGTCGCCGGACCGGCCGGCGGTGATGAGCTCGACGGCCTGGGTGTGGGTGACCTCCTTGGTCGGCAGGTCAGCGACCATCCGACCGAGGTAGAGCGTCGCGATCCGGTCCGACACCTCGAACACGTCGGCCATGTTGTGACTGATCAGCACCACCCCGAGTCCCTGCTCGGCGAGCCGGCGGACCAGGTCGAGCACCTGCCGGGTCTGCGCGACGCCGAGCGCGGCTGTCGGCTCGTCCAGCAGCACGACCTTGCTGTTCCAAAGCACCGCCTTGGCGATGGCCACGGTCTGGCGCTGGCCACCGGAGAGCGCCGAGACCAGGGTGCGGACCGACTTCACGGTGCGCACCGAGAGCGTCGCCAGCGTCTCCCGGGCGGCCTCCTCCATGCTCGCCTCGTCCAGGGCCCACGGCTTGCCGCGCTCCCGGCCGAGGAACATGTTCTGCACGATGTCCAGGTTGTCGGCGAGCGCGAGGTCCTGGTAGACGACCTCGATGCCGAGCGCGGCGGCGTCCTTCGGACCGCTCACCTTGACCGGCTTGCCGGCGAAGAGCATCTCGCCGGAGTCCGCCGTGTAGATCCCGGCGATGCACTTGACCAACGTGGACTTGCCGGCCCCGTTGTCGCCGACGAGCGCGGTGACCTCACCGGGGCGGATGGCCAGGTCCACGTCGTGGAGCACGTGTACCGGACCGAAACTCTTGTTCACCGCCTTGAGCTCCAGGATCGGCTTCGTCACCGGGCCCTCCCTATCGTCACTTCAGTCTCACACACCACAGTGGATGGCCGGGGCGCCCGGAGTACCCACGGGAGCCCCGGCCAAGATCGGTTCGGGTACTACTTGATGCCGAGCTGGTCGCAGGCGGCCTGGGTGTCGCTCACGCAGATGTCCGAGGCCTTCACGCTGCCCTGGTCCACGACCTGCTTGACCTGCTCCTTGGTGACCAGGATCGGGGTCAGCAGCACCGACTTGACCGCCCGGTTGGACTTCGTGTCCTGGGTGGTGCTGGTGGACTGCGCGTCGGCGCCGGCCTTGTCACCCTTGGCCAGCGCACCGGCCAGCTTCGCGGCGGCGTTGGCCTCGTTGGCGATCGGCTTGAACACCGTCATGTACTGGTCGCCGCGCAGGATGGCCTGCAGCCCGTCCGGGGTGGCGTCCTGGCCGGTCACGATGGCCTTGCCGTTCAGCCCGGTCTTCTTGAGCACGGTGATCACAGCGCCGGCGAGCCCGTCGTTGGCGGCGAGCACGCCGTCCACCTTGCCGCCGTTCGCGGTCAGGAACTGCTCGAACGTGGTGCCACCGGTCTGGTTGTCCCAGTTCGCGATGCGCTGGCTGGCGACCAGCTTGAGCGCGCCGGAGTCGTACAGCGGCTTCACCACGCTCTGCTGGCCCTGGTAGAAGAGCGTCGCGTTGTTGTCGGTCGCCGCGCCCTCGATCTCGATCACCTGCGCGCCCTGCTTGCCGCTCAGGCCCTGGACCAGGCCCTGGCCCTGCAGCGCGCCGACCTTCGTGTTGTCGAAGGAGACGTAGTAGTCCGACGAGCCGCCCAGGTTCAGCCGGTCGTAGTCGATCGTCGGGATACCGGCGGCCTGCGCCTTCTTCTCCACCGCCGCGCCCACGTCGGTGTTGATCGAGTCCAGGATCAGCACCTTGACCCCGCTGGTGATCATCCCGTCGGCCAGGGTGGAGAACTTCTGCACGTCACCCTGGGCGTTCTGGATGTCCGGGTCGAGCCCCTCGGCGCGCAGCGCCTTGTCGAGCAGAGGCCGGTCGAAGGCCTCGTACCGGGCGGAGGTCGAGGTGTCCGGCAGGATCACGCCCACCTTCGCGCCGGTGGTGGGGGGTGCGGTGGGGGCCGCGCTGCCGCCACCGCCGCTCGAGCTGTTCGCGCCACAGGCGGTGAGCGCGAGCATCAGCCCCGCGCCCACCGCAACCAGGGCTACGCCGGTACTGCGCATGTGATTCCTCCGCTGTGACTCGACGACGGCGCTCCTTCGAGCCTCCCGCCGAATATGTTGTGGCGCACAACGTACTTCCGACCGCAGGTCAGCAACAAGGTGGCTAGAACGATTCAGGGTCACGGTTGCGCAACGGCGACGACATGCCACCGACACGAACTCTCCGACTGGACACGGACGGCGCCACGTCCCCGCGCCCGCCGGAAAGCGCCTCGACAGCCTCATCCGTCACACCCGTAACCGACCGGTATCCCGTCGGCAGCCACCACCAGTTACCCCCCTGCCCCGCGCCGCCGTGCCCCACCCCTCGACACGCGGGTTTGATCAAGCCACAGCCTGCATGCCGGGACGGTCGACAACAAGGGGGCGCTCCGGTGAATCCATTCACCGGAGCGCCTGTGTGCGGCCGGCACCAGAGCAGGCGGGCGGGGCGGGGCGAGGCGGCTTGCCGTTACGAACTCCACAGCAGGCAGGTTTTGGTGCCGAAGGGTCTGCCTCCTGTGGAGTTCGGTAACAACAGGCCGGCCGGGTCAGGCGCGGGCGGCGCCGCGCCGGCCCGGGTCAGCGGCGCGAGCGAGCCGGTCACGACAGCACGTCACCGGCCGAACGGCCGGGATCAGACCAGGCGGGCGGCGCGGGCGGTGAGGTAGCGCTGCTCGGGCAGGCTCGCGGTGCGCCGGGCGGCCAACTCGTAGGCGTCCCGGGCGGCCACGGCATCGCCGGCCATCTCGAGCAGGTGCGCCCGCACCGCGGCCAGCCGGTAGTGCTCCGCCATCCGCCTGTCCTCGCCGAGCGCGCGCAGCAGCTCCAGCCCCGCTGCCGGGCCGTCCGTCATGGCGACCGCGATCGCCCGGTTCAGCGTGACCATCGGGT
This sequence comes from Pseudonocardia sp., assembly GCA_036272795.1. Lineage (GTDB taxonomy): Bacteria > Actinomycetota > Actinomycetes > Mycobacteriales > Pseudonocardiaceae > Pseudonocardia. The sequence goes on along the minus strand of DATAYB010000508.1, from coordinate 1,481 downwards.
TCGGCGAGATCCGTTCGAGGATCCGGTAGAGCACCGCGATCTGCGGCCAGTCGGTGTCCTGCGCGCGGGCGGCCTCGACGTGCACCGCCGCGATCGCCGCCTGCAGCTGGTACGGGCCGAGCGCGCCCCGGCTCATCGCCGCCTCGACCAGGCCGACGCCCTCCTCGATGGCCGGCCGGTGCCAGCGGCTCCGGTCCTGCTCGGCCAGCGGGACCAGCGCGCCGTCGGCGGTGGTCCGGGCCGGCCGGCGGGCGTCGGTGAGCAGCATCAATGCGAGCAGGCCGGCGACCTCGGCGTCCTCGGGCAGCAGGCGGTGCACGGCCCTGGTCAGCCGGATCGCCTCGGCGGCCAGGTCCGCTCGCTGCAGCTCGGGCCCGGAGCTCGTCGTGTAGCCCTCGTTGAAGATCAGGTAGAGCACGTGCAGCGCGACCCGAATCCGGTCGCTGTAGTCGGCGGCATCCGGCGGGTCGAAGGTGGCCCCGGCGGCCTTGATCCGCTGCTTGGCGCGGCTGATCCGGGGGCCCATGGTCGCCTCGGGGACAAGGAAGGCGCTGGCGATCTGCTCCGTGGTCAGCCCGCCGACCGCCCGCAGCGTCAGCGCGACCTGTGACGCCGCCGTGAGCGCCGGGTGGCAGCACAGGAACAGCAGGGTGAGTGTGTCGTCCCGCTCACCTCCCGATACGCGGTCGACGGCCGGCGCGACCTGCTCGTCGGCAGGGCGGCGGGCGAAGTCGGCCTCCTCCCGCCTGCGCCGGGCCGCCTCGCCTCGGATCTGGTCGACCATCCGCCGGGTCGCTACCGTGTTCAGCCAACCGTACGGGTTGTCCGGCACGCCCTGCTCCGGCCACTGCACGGCGGCCGCCAGCAGAGCCTCCTGGACGGCGTCCTCGCACTCGTCGAAGTGGCCGTGCCGGCGGACCAACGCGGCGAGCACCCGGGGCGCGATCTCCCGCGACAGGTCCTCGATGCGCCGGTCCGCCCGCGCGGGCTCGGTCAAATCTCCATCTCCATGCCGGCCGAGAACATCACCGGCCGCACCTCGATGCCCAGCCCGTCGACGGCGGCGTCCGGGATCATCGCGGCCAGCTCGAGCGCGCGCTCCCGGCTGGCCACGTCGACCAGGTAGTAACCGCCCAGGAACTCCTTGGCCTCGAGGTACGGCCCGTCGGTGACGACCGGGACACCGTCGCGGACCCGCACCACCGCGCTGTTCGACGGGTCGGCCAGTGCCTGGGTCACGATCAGCTCGCCGGACTCCTGGATGGTCTTGATGAACCCGCCGTGCCCGGTCATCACCGCAGTGCGCTCAGCCTCGGTCAGCGATTCCCAGACGGCCGGGTTGTTGTGCATGATCAGCAGGAACTTCACGTCGGTCTCCTCGGGCCGGCGGCGCCCCGGTGGGCGCCGTCGCAGCGTGGTCGTCGCCGGCCGCCCCACTTTGACATCCCGCGCCGAACTGGTTGCCGGCCGGGCTCAGCCCG
>DATAYB010000507.1:0-2447 GCA_036272795.1 Pseudonocardia sp. | reverse complement strand
GCTCCTGCCGGCTGCCAACGCGAAGACAGCAGCGCGGCTGGTGCGTGGGCTGGCCAACCGCCCCGTCAAGGTCGCCGGGCGCGCCCGTGGCCTGGTCGGCGAGCTGGGTCGGATCGCGCTCGGCAGCTCGACCCTCGAGCCGGAGCCGAAGGACCGGCGCTTCTCCGACCCCGCGTGGTCCGGCAACCCGCTGCTGCGCCGCGCGGTGCAGGCCTACCTGGCCACCAGCCGGACGGCCGAGGCACTGGTCGAGGACGCGCGCCTGCCCGATGCCGACCGGCTGCGCGTGCAGACCACCGTGTCCAACCTGTCCGACGCGCTGGCCCCGAGCAACAACCCGCTGCTCAACCCCCGGGCGCTCAAAGCCGTCGTGGACACCGGCGGTGGCAACTTCCTGCGGGGCGCGCGCCGCCTGGCCAGCGACCTCGGCCAGCCGCCCCGGGTGCCGTCGATGGTCGAGCCGAACGCGTTCACCCTGGGTACGACGGTCGGTGCCAGCCCGGGCACCGTCGTGCTGCGCACCGACGTGCTCGAAGTACTGCAGTTCACCCCGACCACGGAGCAGGTCCGCGAGATCCCCCTGCTCATCGTGCCGCCGACGATCAACAAGTACTACGTCATCGACATCGCGCCGGGCCGCAGCCTGGTGGAGTACCTGGTCGGGCAGGGCCACCAGGTGTTCACGATCTCCTGGCGCAACCCGGACGTCAGGCACGCCCGCTGGGGGTTCGACCGGTACGGCGAGGCGATCCTGGCCGCCGTGGCGGCTACCCGCGAGGTGGCGGGTGCGCCGAGCGTGGCGCTGCTGTCGCTGTGCTCAGGTGGCGTGCTCTCGTCGATGGTGCTCGGCCACCTCGCCGCCACTGGCGGGCTCGACCAGATCGCGGCGGCCGCGCTGTCGGTGACCGTGCTCGACCAGCAGGACGCCGGGGTCAGCGGTGCGCTGCTCACCCCCGACGCCGCCGAGGCCGCAGTGCGGGCGTCCGCGGCGCGGGGTTACCTGGACGGCCGCTCGCTGGCCGAGGTGTTCGCCTGGCTGCGGCCGAACGACCTGGTCTGGAACTACTGGGTGGACAGCTACCTGCTCGGCAACGCGCCGAAGCCGTTCGACGTGCTGTTCTGGAACGCCGACACCACGCGGATGACGGCCCGGCTGCACCGCGACTTCATCCAGCTCTCGCAGAACAACGGGCTGACCAAGGCCGGCGGGGTCACCATGCTCGGCTCGCCGGTGGATCTGTCGCGGGTGCACCTGGACACCTACATCACCGCCGGGATCTCCGACCATCTGTGCCCCTGGCAGAACTGCTACGCCAGCACCCAGCTGTACGGCGGCAAGAGCCGGTTCGTGCTGTCCACCAGCGGGCACATCGCCTCCATCGTCAACCCGCCTGGCAACAAGAAGGCCCACTTCCGCACCGCCGCTCACAACCCCGCCGACGCGGCCACCTGGTTCGCCGAGTCCGAGCTGGTCGACGGCTCGTGGTGGCCGGACTTCAGCGTCTGGCTGCACGCCCGCACCGGCGAGTTGGCCGCCGCCCCCGGCGAACCGGGCAGCCCGACCCACCCACCGCTCGGGGCGGCCCCGGGCACCTACGTGTTGACCCGATGACGGCGGCGCGCGCCGTTGGGCCCCGTCCGCAACCCGACAGCGGCATCGCGGTCGTCCGGGGCCGGCGGCTGGCCTACCGGCACGATCCCGGTGAACCGGGCCGGCTGCCGCTGGTGCTGTGCAACGGCATCGGCGCGAGCATGGAGCTCTTCGACCCCCTGGTCGCCGAGCTGGACCCCGGCCGACCCGTGGTCCGGTTCGACGTACCGGGCATCGGTGGATCCGCCCGGCCGAAGCTGCCGTACATCTACCACCAGATGGCCATGGCGATGCACGCACTGCTCACACAGCTGGGCTACTCGCGGGCCGACGTACTGGGCATCTCGTGGGGTGGTGGCCTGGCACAGCAGTTCGCGTTCCAGTACCCGCGCTCCTGCCGGCGAGCGGTCCTGGTGGCCACGGCGACCGGGGCCGTGATGGTGCCCGGTGGGCCGAAGGTGCTGGCCAGGATGATGACGCCGCGACGCCACCGCGATGCCGAGTACGCGCTCAGCATCGCGGGCGAGATCTACGGCGGCACCGCCCGCAACTCCCCGGAGGCCGCCGTCGCGGCGCTGCACCGCTCGATGCGAGCCACCCCAATCCGCGGCTACCTGTACCAGCTCGCCGCGATCGGCTGCTGGACCAGCCTGCCGTGGCTCCCCCTGATCCGCCAACCCACCCTGATCCTGGCCGGGGACGACGACCCGATCATTCCCCAGATCAACGGCTCGATCATGTCCCGCCTGATGCCGCGCGGCGAGCTGCACCGCTACGAGGGCGGCCACCTGGCGCTGCTCACCGAGCCGGAGCGCCTGGCCCCGCTGATCGACAGCTTCCTCGACCGCTGACCCGG
>DATAYB010000506.1:0-6449 GCA_036272795.1 Pseudonocardia sp. | reverse complement strand
TCGGGTCGTCGGGGCGGTGCTGCTGCATCTGGACTACCGGGCCCCGGTGCTCGAGCTGCGGGCTCGCGCGCGGCGCATCGTCGAGGAGTCCGCGCTGTGGGACCGCCGAGAGTGGACGTTCCAAGTGGTCGACTCCACGCCGTGGTCGATGGTGGTGCGGGTGCTGGCCTCGGCGGCGGACGGGCCGAGCTCCTGGGACCTGCGCTGCGAGATCCGGGAGGCGCTCATCGCCTACCTGGCCGCGGAGCACCCGGAAGCCTTCCCCGGCCAGGACCTCGACCGGCGGGTATCGGGTGACACGCTCGGCGGTTCTGGGCACCTGTCCGGGCATCCGACGGGACAGCCGTTCGGTCAGCCGACCGGCGGTGCCGAGCTGGGGTTGGCGCGTTCCGACGGTGCCCGCCCAGGGCTCCCGACGGGACCACCGTAGGAGCCTGTCGAGATGGTGCGCACCCGACCCTCCTCAAGGGCGTAGCGCAGCGCCACGGCGAACCTGCCGGGGCCCCAGTCCCTTGCGCCGAGGTAGCCGATCAGCACCTCACGGCGTAGAGGGCCGTGGCGCTCGACAGCGCGGCTGAGCACCTCGATCTCGCGGTCCAGGGCCTGCGCCGAGGCCGTCGACCATCGGCTCGTGGTGCCGGCCGTGCCGATCTGGCTGGGGGAGTAGAACGCCACCCCGGGGCCAAGCCACGGGCGGCGGTTCAGCCTGTCGTGCCGGGCGCGCTCGCCTATCCGCCCGTCGCGCGCCTCGGTGCCCCCGGAACGTGAACCGAGGGCACCGTCCGGGCCGCCGGGCCGGCCGATGTCACGGGCGGCCCGGATGGCAGCGCGGTCAACCGGGTCGGCCGCCTCTTCCTCGGCGGTCAGTGGCGTGGCGATGTTCTCCAGAGGCCTGCCCTCGGCGCGCACCCCGAGCACGAGCTCGGCTATGCCGCCCAGCGCCATGGCCGCCGCCCCGACGAGGAAGCCGACCGCGACCAGCCGCCGGTCGCCGCTGTGGATCATGTTGCCGAACAGCAGCGGGCCGGTGATGCCGCCCACCGCAGTGCCGACGGCGTAGAACAGTGCGATGGCGAGGCCGCGGATCTCGAGCGGGAACACCTCGCTGACCGTGAGGTAGGCGGAACTCGCGCCGGCCGAAGCCAGGAAGAAGGCCGCGACCAGCAGCGCGATGAAGGACGCCGTCGTCAAGATGCCGTCGCGCAGCAGGACGGCGAGGACCACGACCACCACCGCCGAGCCCAGGTAGGTCCCGGAGATCATCGGGATCCGGCCGACCGTGTCGAACAGCCGCCCGAGCAACAGCGGGCCGAGGAAGTTGGCTGCCGCGAACAGCACCAGGTAGTACGGCACGGTCGATGACCTGACGGCGAAGAAACTGCTCAACAGAGTGCCCAGGTCGAACACCACCGCGTTGTAGAGGAACGCCTGGCCGATGAACAGGGTCAACCCAAGGATCGCGCGGTTGGGGTAGCGCCGGAAGGCGATCCTCACCAGGTCTCGGTACCGCACGGTCTCGCGCGGCCGCACAGTGATCTCGTACTCGGGCGGGGGTAGCGGCCGGCCGGTCTGCGCGCCCACCTGGCGCTCGATGTCCGCGACGATGCGCTCGGCCTCGTCGAGCCGGCCGTGCAGGCAGAGCCAGCGGGGGCTCTCGGGTAGCTCGCGGCGGACCAGCAGGATGCCCAGCCCGATCACGAAGCCGATGCCGAACGCGATCCTCCAGCCGACGTCAGGGGCGAACAGCGATTCGTCCAGCAGCAGCAGGGCAGCCAGCGAACCGATCCCGGAACCCACCCAGAAGCTGCCGTTGATGGTCAGGTCGACGCGGCCGCGGTTGCGGGCAGGGATCAGCTCGTCGACCGCCGAGTTGATCGCCGAGTACTCCCCGCCGATGCCGGCCCCGGTGAGGAAGCGGCATAGGAAGAAGTACCAGGGGGCGAACGCGAACGCCGTCGCGACGGTGGCCAGCAGGTAGATCGCCAGCGTGGCCATGAACAGCTTCTTGCGCCCCATCCGGTCGGTGAGCTGTCCGAACAGCAATGCACCCAGGCAGGCGCCCGCGACGTAGGCCGCGGCGGCGTCTCCGATATCGGCGGAGTTGAGGGTGATGCCGCTGCCCGGCTCGGTGAGCCGTGAGCTGACCGAGCCGACAATGGTGACTTCGAGGCCGTCCAGGATCCACACCGTGCCGAGGCCGAACACGATCCGCCAGTGGAACCGCGCCCACGGCAGCCTGTCGAGCCGTGCGGGCAGGTCCGTGCGGATTACGCCGGCGCTGGCGGTGGTCATGGCCGAGGCTTCCTTCCTGGTCGTCGGCTCATCGTGCGGCGCGGCGCGGGGCGCCCGCCCCGGCCCTGCGGTGTGACTAGCCCGCCGTTCCACCGACCTGCCGGAGTAGGCGCCCGGGTCCTAGGTCGCGCGTGCGCCGGCGGGCCCGCCGGGGTCAGCGAGGTGGCCGTGCCTGACATCACCGGGCCGGTGTGGCGGCGGAGCCGGTCGGCGAGTCTCGGAGCGCACGAGATGCCGCCGAACGGTCGCGAGGGGTGGCCGGTCGGTCGGTTCCATGCGGTGTCAGGAGGGTGTCCATGTCTGTCTCTGCTCACGATCGGGCCGTTCGGCCGGAGGAGATCACCGAGCACCTGCTGACTGCCTTGGAGGGGGTGGTCTTGCGCTACCGTGCGCTGCGCCCGCCCACCGAGGACGCGGATCTCTATGCGGAGGTTGTCACCGCGGAGGTGGCGCACCAGCTCTCGGTCGCGCGCAGTGCGCTGCGCAGCGGTCCGAGCCTCGACGCCCCCTAGTCCCGCCCCGTCGCCGTGTGCGCGCCGGTGTGCCGGTTGGCCGACCTGCCGCCGCCAGCGCTGGAGCCGGGCTATCTGAACCTGGCCCGGCAGCTGCAGACGCTGTCATTCGTCATGCACATCCCGCTGGTGTGCTTCGGCATCGCGTTCCCCGCGATGGTGGTCTTCATCGAGTGGCTGTGGCTGCGCTCGGGCGACGAGGTTTACCGGACCCTGGCCCGGCGGTGGAGCCGGGTACTGGCCGCGCTGTTTGCGGTCGGCGTGGTCACCGGCACGATCCTCAGCTTCGAGTTGGGCCTGCTCTGGCCGGCGTTCACCGGCACGTTCGGCGCCGTGTTCGGGCTCGGCTTCGCGGTGGAGGGGTTCTCGTTCTTCGCGGAGGCGATCTTCATCGGAATCTACGTGTACGGGTGGGAGCGGCTCGCCCCACGGACGCATCTGCTGACCGGCTTGCCGATCGTCCTGGCCGGCGGTACCGGCTCGCTGACCGTGATCTCGGTGAACGGCTGGATGAACCATCCGACGGGCTTTGCGTTGCGGGACGGCCGGGTACTGGATGTCGCTCCGGTACGCGCGCTATTCGGCAACCCCTACTTCTGGCACGAGCTGGTACACATGTACCTGGCCGGCTACATGGTGGCTGGTTTCCTGGTTGCCGGTGCCTACGCGCTAGGCCGGCGCCGTGGCCGCTGGGGGCGCTACGAGCGCACCGCGTTCACCGTGCCGCTGACGGTCGCGGCGCTGGCCGCGCCGCTGCAGATCCTGGTCGGGGACTGGGCGGCGCGAGTGGTGGCTACCACCCAGCCGGTCAAGCTGGCCGCCCTGGAGGGCCTCGGCCGCACGACCCGGGCCGCGCCGATCCACCTGTTCGGCTGGTACGCCGGTGGCGAGGTGCGGTACGGCATCACCGTCCCGCGGCTGCTGTCACTGCTGGCCTACCACGACCCGAACGCCTGGGTGCCGGGGCTGGACTCGGTGCCGGTCGACGCCCAGCCACCGGTGAACGTGGTGCGGGTCGCGTTCCAGCTGATGGTGGGCATCGGTTTGCTGCTCGCGCTGCTCGGCGTGGTTCACCTGATGGCCCTGATGCGCTGGCGCCGGCTCCCCGAGTCGCCGTGGTTCTACCGGGCCGTGCTGCTGGCCGGCCCGCTGTCTGTGCTCGCGTTGCTGGCCGGCTGGACGACGACCGAGGTCGGCCGCCAGCCGTGGGTGGTCTACGGGGTCATGCGCACCACACAGGCGGTCACCCCTGTCGACGGGCTGCCGCTCGGCTACGCGGTCCTGGGGCTGGTCTACGTGGGGGTGGTGGTTGCGGTGGTGTGGATCCTGCGCCGGCTGGCCGCCGCGCCACTGGCCGAACCCGGCGGCGCCTCGCCGCGGTCGATGACCGAGCGGCGGTGAACCGAGTGGCACTCGCCGAGATCCCCATGATCTTCATCCTGATCGGGCTGATCTGCTACACGGTGCTCGCCGGTGCAGACTTCGGAGCCGGATTCTGGCAGCTCACGGCTGGTTCGGGACCCGTCGCGGAGCGGCTGCGCGACCATGCGCACCGGGCCATGGCGCCCGTCTGGGAGGCCAACCACGTCTGGTTGATCTTCGCGCTGACGGTGTTCTGGACCGCCTACCCGGCGGCGTTCGGGCCTATCGCCATCGCTCTCACCGTCCCGCTGCTCATGGCGGGGATCGGCGTCATCCTGCGGGGTACCGCGTACGCGCTGCAGTCCGGCACGGCCGACGACCGTGAGCGGCGGCTGGTAGACACAGTGTTCGGCGTGTCCTCGGTCCTCACGCCGCTCGCCATGGGGGCCGCGGTGGGTGGCATCGCCGCTGGCCGGGTACCGTCCACGAACCCCCGGCAGGCCCTGCTGAGCAGCTGGCTGAACCCCACGTCGGCGCTGTCCGGGGCGCTGGCCGTGGCCGTGGCCGCTTACCTCGCCGCCGTCTACCTGGCCGCCGACGCGGTCCGGATCGACGATGCGGACCTGGCGCGCCGGTTCCGCAAGAGGGCGCTCGGCGCGGGCCTGGTCGGCGGTGCGCTCGCGGTCGGCGGCCTGGTCGTGCTGCGCGCCGACGCGCCCCGGCTGTTCCACGGCCTGACCCACGGCCCGGGCCTCGTCGCGCTGACCGTGTCGGTCGGTGCCGGCGTAGCCACGCTGGCGCTGGTGTGGGTCGGGCAGTTCGCCATAGCTCGTCCGGTCGCGGCACTCGCCGTGGCGGCGATCGTGGCCGGCTGGGCCATGGTCCAGCGCCCGGTGCTGCTGCCCGGCCTGACCGTCGAGCGCGCCGCCGCGCCGGCCGCCACGTTGGTTGCCCTTGTGGTCGCCGTGTTGGGCGGCGCGGTGCTGCTGTTTCCGGCCTTGGGGTGGCTCTTCTTTCTCGTGCTGGCCGGGCGGTTCGACTGGTCCCCAGAGGTCGACCCGGCCAGGGGCGTGCCAGCCCGGGTCCCGGGCGGCGCGCGGCGGCTGCTGCGCCCGCTGACCAAGGCTGCCCTGGTCGCGGGCATCGTCCTGCTCACCTTCGCCGAGGCCAGCTGGGCACACGCAGTGGGAGTGATCTGTCTGCTCGCGGTGCTGCCGCTGGGCTGCCTCGCCGTCGACCCGGCCGGCGTGGCGGCTCTGTCCGGCGATCAGCGGTGAGGGTCGCGCGCCCAACCGGTGCCCCGTCGCGGCGACGACTGCACCGGCTCGGCGTCTGAACGTTCTCAGTCGTCACGGACTGAGGCGGGGGAGCTCCGGGGCGTCGGAGTCGAGCGGTACGGCGGCGCCCCGGACCAGGCCGAGTTGTACGCACTGGCGGGGCAGGACCGCGTCCAGTAACCAGTCGACGACCGTCCGGGCCCGGTTGGCGGGCATCGCCACGAGGTGGTAGCCGCGGGTCAGGGCCTTGGCCAGCGGTCCGGACAGCGGCACCCCGAGAGGGTTCGCGGCGGCCTTGGCGCCGCCGAGGTCCACCGCGAAGCCGAGGTCCCGATGGCGGTACCGGCCGGGTTGGCCGCGCCCGAACGAGGCCGCGACGTTGCGCCCGGCCAGTGTGCCCTGGCGTTGGGCGTGCTGCGCGGTCATCGGGGTGAGCCGGCCCGGGCGGGTCACGTCCGGGACCGCTGCCGCGTCCCCACAGGCGAATACCTCGGGGTGGCCGGGCACGCTGAGGTACTCGTCCACCACGAGCCGGCCTTGCTCGGTCTCCAGGCCGAGATCTGCCACCAACGGGTCGGGCCGGACACCGACACACCAGATCAGTGAGCGGGTCGGCACGGTGGATCCGTTGGTCAGCCGCACCGAGCCGCGGGCGGCCTCGGCGACCGAGGTGCACGTACGGACCTCCACCCCGCGTCGACGCAGCACCCGGTCCGCGGTGGCGGAAAGCCTAGGGTCCAGCTCGGGCAGCACCCGCGGGGCCACATCGAGCAGCAGCCACCGTACGGGCTGGCCGCGTAGCGCCGGGTGAGCGCGGACCAGGTCCGAGGTGAACAGCGGCCCCTGGGCGGCAAGCTCCGTGCCGGTGTAGCCGGCGCCGACCACGACGAAGGTGCACCGCGCCGCCCGCTCGAGCGGGTCGTCGGCCAGCTCCGCCAGCTCGAACTGCCGGGTGATGTGGTCGCGCAGGTACAGCGCCTCCGGGATACCGCGGAAGCCGTGTGCG
>DATAYB010000505.1:0-6072 GCA_036272795.1 Pseudonocardia sp. | reverse complement strand
GTGACCGCGACCATCCCGGTCGGCCCCGGGCCCCTCGGCGTGGCGATCAGCCACGGCGGCCGCCACGCCTACGTCGCGAACCACCACGCCAGCACCCTCTCCGTCCTCGCGATAGCACCGTCCGACTGAGCGGCTCCGGTCGGCGGCGAGGCCTATCGTGATCACGACGGGAGCACATGAGCGGAGCACGCGACGACGGCACGCCGGAACCTCGGTGGGACGGGGACCTGCGCGGCACCCCCGTGATCATCGACACCGACATCGGTGGTGACGTCGACGACGCGATCGCCGTGGCCGTCGCGGCGCGGCAGGTCCCCGAGCTCACCCTGGTGACCACCGCCGACGAGATGCGCGGCGAGCGGGCCCGCTTCGCCCGCCACCTGCTGGACCTGCTCGGCCGGGGCGACGTGGCCACCGTCGCGGGCGACTCCCCCGGCGAGTCCCCGTACTACTGTGTCGAGGGGTTCGTGCCGGACTCGGTGCCGGCCCAGCCCGTGGACGTGGTGGCCGCGGTCCGGCGGGTCTGCGCGACCACGGCGGGCCCGGTGCGCTGGGTCGGCCTGGCACCGCTGACCAACCTCGCCCGCGTGGTGGCGGAGGCCCCCGAGCTCGCGCGCCGGTTGCGCGTGACGCAGATGGGCGGTGCCCTGCGCTACCGCGATCCCGAGAGCGCCGAGCACAACATCCACCTGGACGTCGCCGGCGCCCACGCCGTGCTGCGGGCCGTCGCCGACGGCGTACTGGCGACGCCCGAGTTCGTCAGTGCCGACGTGACCTTCACCCCCCGCATCGCGATCGCCGCGCACAGTCCGCTGTACGCCCAGCTGCGGTCCCCCGGCGCCCCGGAGTGGACCGGCCTGCTCGCCGATCACCTGGACCGCTGGTTCGCCCGCTTCTACCCCGACACGATGCAGCACGACCCGCTCACCCTGTCCGCCGCGCTCGGCCTGCCGTTCGTCACCTCCGAGGACCTGGCCCTCGAGATGGACGAGATCGGCCGCACCACACGAGCGCGCGGGGGCACGCCGGTGCGGTGGAGCGTGTCCGCCGACTACGACGCGTTCCTGACCTGGCTGACCACAGCGCTGACGGCCGGTTGATCCCGGCCGTCAGCGCCTGGTCAGCTCTCGGTGAGGTGTGGCTGCGCGGGACCGGTCAGCTTGCCTGGTTCGCCGGCGCGGGTCGGCCACGGCAGGGTGAGCGCGGCGTACGCGGTGGCGGGCACGACGGGTTGGTGGGGCGCGGTGGGTGCCAGTCGTCGATAGGGCTCTCCGTGTGGTGGGCGGGGGTCGGGTTCACCGTTGTTCGGCCAGAAGGCCATGGCACGTTCGGCCTGGGCGGTGATGGTGAGCGACGGGTTGACCCCGAGGTTGGCGGTGAGCGCGGAGCCGTCGATGACGTGGAGCCCGGGATAACCGTGCAGGCGCTGGTAAGGGTCGATCACTCCGGCTTCCGGGGTGTCTCCGATGGCGCAGCCGCCGATGAAGTGCGCGGTCATGGGCATCTCGAACAGCTCTCCCCAGGAGCTGCCGGGGTCGCCGTCGATCGTCTCGGCGAGGCGGCGGGTCGTCTCGTTCGCGACCGGCAGCCAGGTCGGGTTGGGCACCCCGTGGCCTTGACGGGAGGTGAGCCGGCCGCCCCTGCCCCGGCTGACGGTGATGGAGTTGTCCAGTGACTGCATGACCAGCGCGATGACGGTGCGTTCCGACCAGTGGCGCACCGACAGCGAGCGGGCGAACCGTCGAGGGTGGCGAACCAGGTAACCGAGGGCTTTGACCAGGCGCGGGACCCGACCGCCACCGTCGATCATCACGGTGAGCAGCATGCCCATCAGGTTGCTGCCCCGGCTGTAGCGGCAGGGTTCGATGTGGGTGTTCTCATCGGGGAACCACGAGGAGGTGATGGCCACCCCCTGGGTGAAGTCCCGGTCACTGCCAGGTGTTGGCCGGCGCCGCGAAGTGGCGGTGACCAGCGCTTCGGAGTTGGTCCGCGTGAGCGTGCCCAGGCGAGGTGAGATGCCGGGTAGCACCCCGGTGTCGCGCAGCCGGTGCAGCAGGGTCTGCGTCCCCCAGGTGCCGGCGGCGAACACCACCTGCCCGGCGGTGAAGACCCGTTGCCGGCGGGCGCGGCGGCGACCGAGGCCCCGGGTGGGCCGGGTGGTGATCGCCCAGGCACCCCCGGCGCGCGGCGAGACCGAGATGACGGTGGTCTCCGGGTGGATGCGGGCACCGGCGCCCTCCGCGAGCGCCAGGTAGTTGCGATCCAGGGTTTTCTTCGCGCCGTGGCGGCAGCCGGTCATGCAGGCCCCGCACTCGATGCACCCGGTGCGCTCGGGTCCGGCGCCGCCGAAGAACGGATCCGGTACCCGCACCCCGGGTTCCTTGGCGCCGTCGCGGCCGAAGAACACCCCGACCTGGGTCGGCGTGAAGGTGTCGCCCCGCCCGAACTGCTCGGCGACCTGGCGCATGACCCGGTCGCTGGGGGTGGTGGAAGGTTGGGCTACCACACCGAGCATGCGGCGGGCCTGGGTGTAGTAGGGGTCCAGCTCGGCGCGCCAGTCGGTGATGTGGGCCCACTGCGGGTCCTGGTAGAACGCGTCGGAAGAGGGTTGGTAGAGGGTGTTGGCGTAGTTCAGCGAGCCGCCGCCCACCCCGGCGCCGGCGAGGATGACCACGTCGCGCAGCAGGTGGATGCGCTGGATGCCCGTGCAGCCCAGGGCGGGCAACCACAGGAAGTTCCGCACGTCCCACGAGCTGCGTGGCAGCGTGCTCGGGGTGAACCGGCGGCCGGCCTCGAGCACCCCGACCCGGTAGCCCTTCTCACTCGCCCGCAGCGCGGTCACACTGCCGCCGAACCCCGAGCCGATCACGACCACGTCGTAGTCCAGCTCCGGGCCCTGGCCTTGGTTCGAGCTCTCGTCAATCGTCATGATCGCCGTCCTCGACCAGGGACAGCGCTTCGGTGGGGCACGCCAGGCAGGCAGCCTCGGCCTCGTCGCGCTGCCCCGAGCTGGGACTGTCGTTGAGGATGGCCAGCGTGCCGTCGTCCTGGACCTCGAACAGCTCGGGTGCCTCTGCCTCGCACATGCCCAGACCGGTGCACTTGTCGCGGTCGACCACGATTCGCAGCATGATCAGTTACCTCCTTCCTTTCTGCACGCTCAGCTGGCGAACGGCTTGCAGGGCATCCGCTTGACGACGTGGAAGAAGCTGCCCGGCGAGAGCTCGGGCTCGCCGGCGACGATGTCGGGGCAGCGCGTGAGCAGCTCGACGAACAGGGCCCTGATCTGGAACCGGGCGAGCTGGTTGCCGAGGCAGTGGTGGATACCGCCGCCGCCGAAGGAGATGTGCGGGTTGGGGCTGCGTGACAGGTCCAGATCGTGTGCCCGCTCGATCGCGGTCTCGTCGCGGTTGGCCGAGGAGTAGAACATGACCAGCTTGTCGCCCTTGCTGATCTGAACCCCGTCGAGCTCGCAGTCGCGGGCGGCGGTACGCCGGAAGGTCATGATCGGGGTGGCCCAGCGGACCATCTCCTCGGACGCGGTCTGGATCCGGGCCTCGAGGTCGGCGACCAGCCAGGCGCGCTGCTCGGGGTGGGTGGTCAGGGCGCGGACCCCGTGGGCCAGGGACTGGCGGGTGGTGTCGTTGCCGGCGACGGTCAGCAGCACGAAGAACGACCCGATCTCGTGGTCGGTCAGGTGCTCGCCGTCGACCTCGGCCAACGCCAGTGAGGTGAACAGATCACCGGTCGGCTCGGCCCGCCGCTCGTCGACGGTCTTCTTGGCGAGCTCGTGCATGAAGGTCAGCGCGTTGAAGATCGCGGTGAACTTCTCCTCCTTGGTCGACCCGGTGATCTCGTCGTCGCCCCAGGACATCATCACCGACATCTCGTGCGAGGTGCGCTGCCGGACGCCGTCGGGCACACCCATCATGTCGTTGAAGTTGTGCATCGGCAGCAGCGCGCCGCACTCCTCGACGAAGTCGACCCAGCCATCCGGTGACGCCTTGGCCTTCTCGATCAGGTTGTCCACCACCTTGGTGGCGTTCGCGTTGATCTGGTCCTCGATCCGGCGCATCTGCTTCGGGGTGAACGCCGAGGACATCAACCGGCGCAGCTTGGTGTGCCGGGGCGGGTCCATCGCGATGATCGACTGTGCGGACTCGAGGAACTCGGTCGGCAGGTTGTCCATCACGATGCCCGGGCCGGACAGGAAGTCCTGCGGGCGCTTGGTGACCTCGACCAGGTGCCGGTGCGTGGTGATCGCCCAGTAGCCGTAGTCGTCCTCGACCGGCATCAGCTGGTCCGCGAACGGCGGCTGCCAGGTGATCGGCCGATCCCGGCGCAGCACCGCGAACGACTCCTCGCGCTCGTCCATCGTGCCGGACCAGAACGCCGTGGTCGACAGGTCGATCTCGTCGTACGGGCGGTCCGGGTCGCCGCTGGCGTGCTGGGTCAGCCCCGTGCCCTGACCTTCGAAGCTGCCGGGGCCGTAATCGCTGGTGGTGGTCATCGCCGCGTCCTTCCGTAGTGATCGTTATCTCGTCATCGAGCGCCTCACTGCACATAATTTCTCACACATGCCGTGATTGCACAAGTAGATGTTTTCGTGCAATCATGGGCAAGTGCTCGCCTGGCGTGCGAACCTTGCGTACAACGCAGGTAATGTTCCAGACTGGGGCGGTGACCGTGACGTTTTCCGAACGAGTCCGCTCCCAGCTGCGCGACGAGGTGCTCGACGCGGCGTCCACCGCGGTGTTCGCAGGCGGCTGGGGCGCCCTGCGGATGCAGGCCGTCGCCGACCAGGTCGGCATCAGCCGCCGCACCCTGTACTACGAGTTCGGCAACAAGACAGGCTTGGCCGAAGCGCTCATCCTGCGCATCACCGCACGGTTCCTCGACGGGGTCGAAGCCGCTTTCACCAGCGCCGACGACCTGTCCCGCGGCTGGGAGGCTGCCGTGCTCTCCGCGCTGCGTGCCGCCGAGGTCGACCCCGTGCTCTCCACGGTGCTCACCGGCAACGCCCGCGAAGACTTCCTGCCCCTGCTCACCAGCGAAGGCACCCAGGTCATCGACCACGCCACCACCCGGATGACCGACGCCGCCCTCACCCGCTGGCCCGAGCTCCCCTCTCGCGAGACCACCCTCGCCGCCGAAGCGACGGTCCGGCTCGCCCTCAGCCACATCGTCCGCCCCGGCGGCGACACCGGGCAAGCCGCCCACGACATCGCCGAGCTCGCCACCGGCTATCTCGGCGGCATCGACCGGACAACCCGACAGCCAACCGCGTGACCGGCACCTGACCCCGCCGAGCGAGGGTTCAGGCGGGCACCCGCCGCGCGGTCAGGTGCTGGGTGAGCTCGGTGAGGAGGGCGACCAGCGGGTCGGGGCCGGTCCTGGTCATGGCGGTGAGCTCGATGGTCGAGGCCCCGTGACCGAGTGCCCTGAACCGGACCGCCGCACGGGCTACCGCGGCCGCCGAGGGCACGACGGTGACCCCGAGGCCGCATTCGACCATCGCTATCTGCGAGGTCACCGACCGCGCCCAGTGGGCGGGGACCGGGCTGAACCCGGCCGTCCGGCACATCGCGGCCATGGCGTCGTGGTAGTCGGGCGAGATGTGGCGGTGCAGCCACACCCAGGAGTCGCCCGCGAGCTCCGCCAGATCCAGCGGTTCAACGGCGCCGGCGGCGGGGTGGTCGCCGGGCAGCGCCACGACGAACCGGTCGACGAACAACGAGGTCGCCGTGGTGCCCCGGGCCGGCGCGGTCTGGCGCACGATCGCCCAGTCCAGCGTGTGGTCGAGCAGGCTGGCGGCCGCCTCGTGGGTGTCGATCTCCCGCGTGCGGACCTCGATGTCCGGCGCGGCGTCGTGGAAGTGCTCGAGCACGGCCGGCAGTGGCCACGAGAACGCCGACGCCACCGCGCCCAGGTTCAACCGTCCGCCGCGCCCGGTGGCGGCGTGCCGGACCGCGATCTCGGCGCTCTCGGCCTGCCGGATCAACGCGCGACACTGGTCCAGGAACACCGCGCCGGCCGCGCTCAGGGCGACCGATCGCTGGGTGCGGTGCAGCA
>DATAYB010000504.1:0-6951 GCA_036272795.1 Pseudonocardia sp. | reverse complement strand
CGTGAGCGAACCGCCGGTGGCCGACCAGCCGGAGCTGGTCGGCCAGGACGGGGTGGCGGTCGCCGACGGGTTCCGCAGGCTGTGGACGCCACACCGGCTGGCCTACATCAAGGAGGCCGCCGCGAGCAGCGCCGAGGAGGGCTGCCCGTTCTGCCGGATCCCGAAGCTCTCCGACGAGGAGGGCCTCATCGTGGCCAGGGGCCAGGAGGTGTACGCGGTGCTCAACCTGCACCCGTACAACCCCGGCCACCTGATGGTGGTGCCGTACCGGCACGTCGCGGAGCTGGAGGAGTTCACCCCGGCGGAGTCCGCCGAGCTGATGGACTTCACGCAGCGCGCGATCAGGGCGATGAAGAAGGTGGCGGCCCCGCACGCGTTCAACGTGGGGCTCAATCTGGGGGCGGTGGCCGGCGGCTCGCTGGCCGACCACCTGCACCAGCACGTGGTGCCCCGATGGGGTGGCGACGCCAACTTCATCGCCGTGATCGGGCAGACCAAGGTCATCCCGCAGCTGCTCTCCGAGACCCGCGAGCTCCTGGTCGGGGCCTGGCCGGAGCGGGGCACCGAATAGGGTTGGGCATACCAGCCGCCACGCCCTCCCGGTAGGGGTTCATGCTCGACAACGTCATTGCCCGCGCTTCGGTCGGTCGGGTCACCGACCCGATCGGTCGCACGCTGGCGGGCTGGGGCGTGCCGCCGGACCTGGTGACCGCGATCGGCACGGTCGGTTCGGTGGCCGCCGCGCTGTGGTTCCTGCCACGGGGCCAGCTGTTCGTCGGCGTCTGCGTGATCACCGCGTTCGTGCTGCTCGACCTGGTCGACGGGGCGATGGCGCGCGCGCTCGGCCCCGGCACCCAGTTCGGCGCGGTGCTCGACTCGACGTGCGACCGGCTCGCCGACGGTGCCCTGTTCGCCGCGCTGACGTGGTGGTGCCTGCGCCTGGGGGACCAGCCGCACACGGCGGTCGCGGCGATGATCTCCCTGGTCGCCGGTCTGGTGGTGTCGTACCTGAAGGCGCGCGCCGAGGCCAGCGGGCTGTCCGCGCAGGGCGGTCTGGTCGAGCGGGCCGAGCGGCTCATCCTGGCCCTCGCCGGTACCGCGCTGGAGGGTCTCGGGGTGCCGGGGGCGCTGGGAGTGGCGCTGTGGCTGCTCGCGGTCGGCTCGGTGATCACGCTCGGGCAGCGGCTGCTGGCCGTGCACCGTTCGGCGCGGGCCAGCGCGGCGAGCTCCGCGTCCGCTTCCGCCTCTGCCGCTGCCGAGGACCCGGTCGCCGAGTCGGTCGCGCCGGTGGCGGCCCCGGCCGAGCCGGCCTCCAACGGGGTCCCGCCGGTGCCGCCGCCCGGCCCTGACGAGGGGGCGCAGGCCAGGTGACCGGTGAGCTGACCGGGCGGCTGACCGACCTGGGCTACGCACTGGGCTGGCGGGCGGTGCGCGCCGCGCCGCCCGGGCTGGCCGCCGGGCTGTTCCGGGCGGGCGCCGACCTGGCCGCCCGGCGGGACGGCCCCGGGGCGCGCCAGCTGCGGGCCAACCTTGCGAGGGTGCTCGCCCACGGTGGCACGGCGCCTACCGACGCGGAGCTGGACGCCGTGGTGGCCGAGGGGCTGCGGTCCTACGCCCGGTACTGGTGCGAGGCGTTCCGGCTGCCGGCGCTGGACCCGGTGGCCCTGCACGACGCGGTTGACCCGGCCGTGGTCGGCGTGGAGTACCTGGAGCGCGCGCTGGCGGACGGCCGGGGTGTGGTCGCCGCGCTCACCCACAGCGGCAACTGGGACGTGGCCGGCGCGTGGCTGGTGCAGGCGCTGCGCGGGCGCGGCGAGCCGGCCACCTTCGTCACGGTGGCCGAGCGGCTGCGGCCGGAGTCGCTCTACCGGCGGTTCGTGGCCTACCGGGAGTCGCTCGGCTTCGAGGTGCTGCCGGCCGACGGTGGGGCGCGCACGGTCGCCACGCTGGCCGCCCGGCTGCGCGCCAACCGGGTGGTCTGCCTGGTCGCGGACCGCGAGCTGACCGGCGGCGGCATCGAGGTGGACCTGTGCGGCGAGCCGGCCAGGCTGCCCGGTGGACCTGCCCAGCTGGCCCGCCACACCGGCGCCGCGTTGCTGCCGTTCGGCGGCTGGTTCACCCCCGGCGGCTGGGGCCTGCGGTTCTCCCGGCCGATCGAGGTGCCGGCGGGGCCTGGCGGGCCGGCGGTGCGGGCCGCCACCCAGGCGCTGGCGGATGCGTTCGGCGCCGACCTGGCAGCACACCCGGCCGACTGGCACATGCTGCAGCCGGTCTGGTCGGCCGACCGCGCGGCCGCCGCGCGGGTGTCCGAGGTGGCCCGGTGAGTGGCCCGGTGAGTGGCGCGGTGACTTGGCGATGAGCGACGTGGAGCGGCTCGGGCTGATCCGGGCGCCGGCGCGGGCCCCGCTGAAGGTCGGCATCGTGTGCCCGTACTCGTTCGACGTGCCCGGCGGTGTGCAGACCCACGTCGTCGACCTGGCCAAGGCGCTGCTCGCGCTCGGCCACAGCGTGAACGTGCTGGCCCCGGCGGAGCTGCCGCGCGACGAGCCGGCGCGCCCCGGGCAGCCCGGCCTGCCGGACTTCGTCACCCCGGCCGGCAAGGCGATGGGGGTGCGCTACAACGGCTCGGTGGCCCGGCTGACCTTCGGCCCGGTGGCCTACGCCCGGGTCCGGCGCTGGCTGGGGGAGCACGACTTCGACGTGCTGCACCTGCACGAGCCGATCGCCCCGAGCCTGTCCATGATCGCGCTGGCGGTGGCCGACGGCCCGATCGTGGCCACCTTCCACACCGCCACCGTGCGCTCCCGGGCGCTGACCACCTTCCAGGGTGTGCTGCGGCCGATGCTGGAGAAGATCACTGCCCGCATCGCGGTGTCGCCGCTGGCCAGGCGGGTGCAGGTGGAGCACCTCGGCGGGGACGCCGTCGAGATCCCGAACGGCGTCGACGTGGCCCGGTTCGCCGACGGGCGGCCGCTGCCCGGCTACCCGCGCCCCGGGGTGCGCACGGTCGGCTTCCTCGGCCGGTTCGGCGAGCCGCGCAAGGGGATGGACGTGCTGCTCGAGGCGCTGCGCGCGCTGCCGCCGGAGCGGGCCGCGAGCACCCGGCTGCTCGTCGTCGGGCGTGGTGACGAGGCCGCGCTGCGCCGCCGCGCCGGCGCCGAGCTGGCCGCCCGGATGGACGTGCTCGGTGAGGCCGACGACCTCACTACGGCGGCCGCGCTGCGCTCGATGGACGTCTACTGCGCGCCGAACCTCGGCGGCGAGAGCTTCGGCATGGTGGTCACCGAGGCCATGGCGGCCGGCGCTCCGGTCCTGGCCAGCGACCTGGACGCGTTCCGCAGGGTGCTCGACGACGGCCGGGCCGGGGTGCTCGTGCCGACCGGTGACCCCGCCGCCATGGCCACCGCGCTCGGCGCCCTGCTTGACGACGACCGGCGCCGCGCCGAGGTGGCCGCCGCGGGCCGCGCCCGCGCCGCCCGGTGGGACTGGCCGGTGGTCGCCGGGGCGGTGCTCCAGGTGTACGAGGCGGCTATCGCGGCGGACCCGAGGCGGCCGGTGTCCGGCGGCGGGCCAGCCGACTCGGACGACGCAGATCACGACGCAGATCACGACGCAGATCACGACGCAGATGACACGGATGGCCCGGCCGGGAGAGACGAGCCGGCCCAGGGAGCCGCCGGCCGGTGGGTGGCCAGCTGATGAGCCCCTTCGGCCTGCTGGTCGGCTGCGTGCTCGTGGTCGTGGTGCTGCTCATCGTGGCGTCCTGCCTGCTGCGGGCGAACCGGCTGGACCGGCTGCACGTGCGCACCGACGCGGCCAGGGCCGCGCTGCTGGCCGCGCTGGAGCGCCGCGCGGTGCTGGCCAGGACGCTGGCCAGGCAGCTCGGAGACGGGCCGCTGCTGGCGGCCGCCACGCGCACCGAGCGGGTGCCGGCCGCGGAGCGTGAAGCTGCCGAGAACGACCTGGGGCAGCTGCTCGGCGCGGTGCCGTCGGAGCGGGTGCCGGCCGACCTCGGCTCCGAGCTGGCCGACGCCCAGCAGCGGGTGATGCTGGCCCGCCGCGTGCACAACGACGCCGTGCGGGACACCCTGGCGCTGCGCTCCCGGCGGCTGGTGCGCTGGCTGCGGCTGGCCGGCAACGCACCGGTGCCCGGTTACTTCGAGATCGCGGACACCGACTCCGAGCTGGGCGAACGGCCCGCCACGCCGCCCCGCAGGCGCCGGGCGGGTCGGGTGCTGCTGCTGGACTCCCTCGGCCGGGTGCTGCTGTTCGAGGGCATCGACCCGGCGCGCCCGGAGGAGCCGTTCTGGTTCACCCCGGGCGGCGGGGTGGAGTCCGGCGAGGACGCCCGCGCGGCCGCCCGCCGCGAGCTGGCCGAGGAGACCGGGCTGCGGCTGCCGCCCGACGAGCTGGTCGGCCCGGTCTGGCGGCGGCATGCGGTGTTCAGCTTCAACGGGCGCAGCTTCGCCGCCGAGGAGGAGTTCTTCGTGGCGCGCGCGGACCCCGGCCGGATCGACACCTCGGGCTTCACCGACCTGGAGACCGACGTCGTGCTCGGGCACCGCTGGTGGACCGACGACGAGCTGCGGGGCACCGCCGCGGTGATCTTTCCTCGGCAGCTCGGTGACCTGCTGGGGGGCGTTCGTGCCAGCCAGTGGGACGGCGTCACCCGCGTCGTGTCGTGACCGACCTACAATCGAGGCCACCCCATCGGGTAACCAGACGAAGGCAGAGAGGTCACAGCGTGTCCGCCGAGCAACTCCCGTCCGATCGTTCCGACTCATCGCCCGCCCAGGGGTCCCAGTTCGGGACCGCCCGAGTCAAGCGGGGCATGGCGGAGATGCTCAAGGGCGGGGTGATCATGGATGTGGTCACTCCGGACCAGGCGAAGATCGCCGAGGACGCCGGCGCGGTGGCCGTGATGGCGCTCGAGCGGGTGCCGGCCGACATCCGCGCCCAGGGCGGTGTCGCCCGGATGAGTGACCCGGACATGATCCAGGGCATCGTCGAGGCGGTCTCCATCCCCGTGATGGCGAAGGCGCGGATCGGGCACTTCGTCGAGGCGCAGGTGCTCCAGTCCCTCGGGGTGGACTACATCGACGAGTCCGAGGTGCTCACGCCGGCCGATGAGGCGCACCACATCGACAAATGGGCTTTCACCGTGCCCTTCGTCTGTGGCGCGACAAATCTGGGTGAGGCGCTGCGGCGTATTTCCGAGGGCTCCGCGATGATTCGCTCCAAGGGCGAGGCCGGCACGGGCAACGTCGTCGAGGCGACCCGGCACATGCGCTCTATCCGCGCCGAGATCCGCAGGCTCGGCGGGCTGGACAGCACCGAGCTGTTCGTGGCCGCCAAGGAGCTCCGCGCCCCGGTCGAACTGGTGGCCGAGGTGGCCGCGGCCGGCAAGCTGCCCGTTGTGCTCTTCACCGCGGGTGGCATCGCCACCCCGGCCGACGCGGCCATGATGATGCAGCTCGGCGCCGAGGGTGTGTTCGTCGGTTCCGGCATCTTCAAGTCCGGCGACCCGGCCCGGCGCGCGGAGGCCATCGTCAAGGCGACGACCTTCCACGATGACCCGGACGTGATCGCCAAGGTGTCCCGTGGGCTCGGCGAGGCGATGGTCGGGATCAACCTGAGCGAGCTGCCGGAGAGCCAGCGCTACGCCGACCGCGGCTGGTAGCCGTCGGTTTCTCCCGGTATTGCCGGTCCATTCACCTCGCGTAGCACGGCAGTACTCTCCGTGCACGCTGTAGCACCCTAGGCGTCACGCTCTGCGGTGAATCTTGCTTCCCTCGTCACTCAACTCACCTATATTCCGGTGAGTAATGAGGCGGACGTTACGGGAGGTGATTCGTGTGGCTGTTGTGACTCGTGTGACTTCACACTCTGTTTCGGGCTATAGGCACGGAGCGCACGGCGGCGACGATCACCGACACCCGGTCGGGGCGTTCGCTACGTCGGCTCGCACGGTGCGGTCCGGTCCGGGGGAGGGGTCCTGATGCGGGATCGACGTGGAGCACGGCTGCGGGCCCGCCGCCGTGAGCTGAACCGGAACCGGCGGGACCGCGCCCGGGGTGTCGTACCCCGGATGAGCCAGGACAGCGGCGCGCTGGTCCAGCGCCGGCACGCGATGGCGGTGGCCGGCCTGGTCGGCGCGGTGGCGCTGGCGATGGGCGGGGTGCACGTCGCCGGCGCGCTGAGCCACCCGACGAACACGACCGGGGAACTCTCCACCGAGGTGTCCACGGCCGCCGTGCTTCCCAGGGCCGACGTGCGGCCGGTCCTGTCGTCGGGGTCCTCGGACAGCGGTTCGTCCGACAGCGGTTCGTCCGACTCGGGTTCGTCCGGGTCCGGTTCATCCGACTCGGGTTCGTCAGACGCCGGATCTTCGCCGGATGCGTCCTCTGCTTCGCCGGACGCGTCGTCGTCCCACAGCTCGTCCCACAGCTCGTCCCCCGGATCGAAGCATCACGGTTCTTCGCCGGATGCCTCCTCGCCGGACGCGACGTCGCCGGACTCCGGCTCACCGGCTGCGTCGTCGCCCGACTCCACCTCGCCGGACTCCGGTTCGTCGCCGGACGCGGAGACCGGTTCGCAGTCCGACGACGGTTACGTGCCGGCGCACGGCGGGACCACGACGGACCCGGAGGCCGGCTCGCCGCCGCCGATCGGGCCGCCGCTTCCGCCGGCCGACCCGAGCCCGCCTTCAGTGCTGCCGCCGGCCCCGATCAGCCCTGACTCGGGCCTGCCCAGCGGAGTGCCCGCCGGGGTTCCGGCGTTGCCGGGTGGGTTGCCTGCTGTGCCGGGTGGTCTGCCCGCCGGGGTTCCGGCGTTGCCGGGTGGGTTGCCCGCTGTGCCTGGTGGGTTGCCGGCCGGGGTGCCCGCTGTGCCGGGTGGTCTGCCCGCCGGGGTTCCGGCGTTGCCCGGCGGTCTGCCGGCGGCGCCCGGTGG
>DATAYB010000503.1:0-29394 GCA_036272795.1 Pseudonocardia sp. | reverse complement strand
ACTCCGGCGGTCACCATCGGAAACGATGGTGACCGCCGGTGTGGGGAGCGGAGCAGGCTCAGCTGCAGCCGGAGGTGGAGCCGCAGCCCTCGCACACGTAGCAGGATCCGGCGGGCCGCATCTTGGTGCCGCAGGTCAGGCACAGCGGGGCGTCCGCCAGCTTGCCCATCTGCAGCTCGAGCAGCTCCGTCGAGCTACCCACGCCCTCCGCCGGCGCCGGGGCCACCGCCGCCGAGGGCTTCGCCGGCGCGGCCTCGACAGTGGTGCGCAGCGTGTCGAGGTCGACCTCGCCGCCGTCGCCATAGGTCTCGGCGACCTGCACCGTGCGCTCGTCGGCCGAGAAGATGCCCAGTTGGGCCCGCTTCTCGTACGGCAGGTAGTCCAGCGCGAGGCGGCGGAACAGGTAGTCCAGCACGCTGGTGGCGATCCGGATGTCCGGGTCGTCCGTCATGCCGGCCGGCTCGAACCGCTGGTTGGAGAACTTCGAGACGTAGAACTCCAGCGGGATGCCGTACTGCAGGCCGACTGAGATGGACATCGAGAACGCGTCCATCACGCCGGCCAGCGTGGAGCCCTGCTTGCCCAGCTTGATGAAGATCTCACCGAGGCCGTCGTCGGGGTAGGACCCGGCGTGCAGGTAGCCCTCCGCGCCGCCGACGGTGAACGACACCGTCTGGCTGGGGCGCTTCTTCGGCAGCCGCCGCCGGACCGGCCGGGACTCGACCAGCACCGGCGCGGGCTCCTCCGCCTTCGCCGGCTTGGCGTTGGACAGCGGCTGGCCGACCTTGCAGTTGTCCCGGTAGATCGCCAGCGCCTTGAGGCCGAGCTTCCAGCCCTGCAGGTAGATCTCCTCGACGTCCTCGACGGTGGCCGCCTCCGGCATGTTCACCGTCTTGGAGATCGCGCCGCTGATGAACGGCTGCACCGCCGCCATCATGCGGACGTGGCCCATCGCCGGGATGGACCGCTCGCCCATCGCGCAGTCGAACACCTCGTAGTGCTCAGGGCGCAGGCTGGGCGCGTCCACGACGTGACCCTGCTCGCCGACGTACTCGACGATCGCCTCGACCTGCTCGGCCTGGTAGCCGAGCGAGGACAGCGCACGCGGCACCGTCTGGTTGACGATCTGCATCGAACCGCCGCCGACCAGCTTCTTGAACTTGACGAGCGCCAGGTCCGGCTCGATGCCGGTGGTGTCGCAGTCCATCATCAGGCCGATGGTGCCGGTCGGGGCGAGCACGCTGGCCTGCGCGTTGCGCCAGCCGTTCTTCTCGCCGACCTTGAGGCACTGCTGCCAGGCCTTCGTGGCGAGCTTGTGCACGCTCGAGTCGATGTGGTCCAGCGTGCGGATCGAGTCGTTCGCGGCGGCGTGCTTGCGCATCACCCGCTGGTGGGCCTCGGCGTTGCGGGCGTAGCCGTCGTATGGCCCGACCACGCCGGCCAGCTCGGCGGAGCGGCGGTACGCGGTACCGGTCATCAGCGAGGAGATCGAGGCGGCCAGCGCGCGGCCGCCCTCGGAGTCGTACGCGTGCCCGGTGGCCATCAGCAGCGCGCCGAGGTTGGCGTAACCGATGCCGAGCTGGCGGAACGCCCTGGTGGTCTCCCCGATCGGCTCGGTCGGGAAGTCGGCGAAGCAGATCGAGATGTCCATCGCGGTGATGACCAGCTCGACCGCCTTGGCGAACCGGACGGCGTCGAAGGTGCCGTCGTCGGCCAGGAACTTCATCAGGTTCAGCGACGCCAGGTTGCAGCTGGAGTTGTCCAGGTGCAGGTACTCGCTGCACGGGTTCGACGCGGTGATCCGGCCGGACTCCGGGCAGGTGTGCCAGTCGTTGATGGTGTCGTCGTACTGCAGGCCCGGGTCCGCGCACGCCCAGGCGGCGTGGGCGATGTCGTGGAACAGCCCGCGCGCCGGCACGGTCTCGATCACGTCACCGGTCAGCCGGGCGCGCAGCCCGAAGTCGCGCTCGGCCTCGACCGCGCGCATGAACTCGTCGGAGACGCGCACCGAGTTGTTCGCGTTCTGGTACTGCACCGAGGCGATGTCGGAGCCGCCGAGGTCCATGTCGAAGCCGGCGTCGCGCAGGACCCGGATCTTCTCCTCCTCGCGCAGCTTGGTCTGCACGAACTCGCCGATGTCCGGGTGGTCGACGTCCAGCACGACCATCTTCGCCGCGCGCCGGGTGGCGCCGCCGGACTTGATCGTGCCGGCGCTGGCGTCCGCGCCGCGCATGAACGACACCGGGCCGGAGGCCGTGCCACCGGAGGACAGCAGCTCCTTCGACGACCGGATCCGCGACAGGTTCAGCCCGGCGCCGGAGCCGCCCTTGAAGATCAGCCCCTCTTCCCGGTACCAGTTCAGGATCGACTCCATGGTGTCGTCCACGGAGAGGATGAAACAGGCGCTGACCTGCTGCGGGGATGCGGTGCCGACGTTGAACCAGACCGGCGAGTTGAAGCTGAACACCTGGTGCATCAGCATCCAGGTCAGCTCGTGCTCGAAGATCTCCGCGTCGTCCCGGGAGCCGAAGTAGCCGTGCTCGATACCCGCCGCGACGTAGGTGGAGACCACCCGGTCGATCAGCTGGCGCAGGCTGCTCTCCCGCTGAGGGCTACCGACGGCGCCCCGGAAGTACTTGCTGGTCACGATGTTGGTCGCGTTCATCGACCAGAAGTCGGGGAACTCCACACCGCGCTGCTCGAAGTTGATCGAGCCGTCCCGCCAGTTCGTCATGACGACGTCCCGGCGCTCCCACTTGACCTCGTCGTAGGGGTGCACGCCGGGCGTGGTGTAGACCCGCTCCACCTTCAACAGGGACCGCTTGCGCGCCTTGCCGCCGCTGTCCGCGATCGGCTGGTCGCTGCCGGGGTCCCGATGTCCCACAACGTCGGTCATTCCTGGTCCGTCCCTCTCTGGCTGCCAGAACTCTGGCGGGTGGCGTCAGTTCGACTGCCTGGCCCGAACGCCGCATTGCGGTTGGGCCGGCCCTGTCTAGTCGTCAGGGGCAATCTTGCGCAGGTCCGCGATCTCCTTCTCGAAGTCATCGATAGAGGAGAACGAGCGATAGACGCTGGCGAAGCGCAGATACGCAACTTCGTCGAGCTCGCGGAGCGGGCCGAGGATGGCCAGGCCGACCTCATGGCTGGGCACCTCGGCGGAACCACCAGCGCGAATGACCTCTTCGACCCGATGGGCGAGGTGCTGCAGCGCGTCCTCGGTGACCGGACGCCCCTGACAGGCCCGGCGCACCCCACTGACTACCTTGTCACGGAGGAACGGCTCGGTGACACCGCTGCGCTTGACCACGGCCAGCACGGCTTCCTCGACCGTGGTGAACCGACGCCCGCACTCCGGGCAGGACCGCCGGCGGCGGGTGGCCTTACCCTCGTCGACATCCCGGGAATCGATCACCCGGGAGTCCGCGTGGTGACAGAACGGGCAACGCACCGCTGGACATCCTCCCCCATTGCACCGCAGTCCGGCCAGTGACCGAACTACAACCATGTAACCACAATATGTGGGGGTACGCAAAGCCGACTGACCCCATATGGGGTCGATATAGCAAATCTCACCCGATGGGGCTGACCACTACCTGACCGCTGCGCACCGACGGTGAACCGAGGTCGTTCAATTCGACGATCCGGGCCGCGACCGCACCCGGATCGGCGGACGGGGCCACACGCCGAGCGACCTGCCAGAGCGACTCGCCCGCGTGCACCTGCACCATCCCGGTGGCCGACGGCACCCTGGCGGTGCGCACCACGTCACCCAGCAGACCGAGCCCGCCGACCACCAGAGCGGCCGCGACGCACACGAGAACGAACTGGGCGACCGCACGGCGCGTCGCGTAGCGCGCCTCGGACCGGAGCGCACCCCGACCACCCCGCGCGCGCAGCGGGACCGGCCGGATCGCCACCGGGCGCGCCGCGCTGGCCCGCCCCGCCGGCACCCGCCGCACCGGGGCGCCCACGCGCACCGCGCGGCCGCGGACCGGCCGCCGGGGCGCGCGACCGGGACCGGTGGGCTCCGGGCCGGGCCCGATCCGGCGCGCCGGCAGCCGGCGCACCTCGCCGCCGCCCAGCGCCCGCACGGGCACCTCGACAGGCTCGACGGCCTCGACCGCCGGCACCGCCGCCAGCGCCATCCCCACCGGCAGTGCCAACTCCTCGACCGGCACCACCCGCACCGAGCTCGCGCTCCCGCCCATCACGCCTCCCGCTGTCGCTTCCCGCTGCGTCGCATACCGCTGTGCCACATGCCGCTGTGCCGCTGCACGCCTGGCCACACCGCTCCAGCCGCACGCACGTTCGATCGAACGTGCGTGCGATAGGTGTACCACCGGCCCCCGACAAAACCGGGAATTCGCGGGCGTGTCGTTCGAACATGTGTTTGGACTTGTCCGCCCACCGGTCTACCGTGCGGAGTCGAACAAACTAGCGAGTGATGCCGACTGGGCAGGGAGGATCGGCGACGATGGCGCGCGGATCGACAGACGACGATGGGGCCGGCGGGGCGGTCGGCACCGACCCGAGCGCCGTGAGCGCCGAGGTGCACACCTTTCCCGACCCGCCGGGCACGGAGTCAGCCGCGCTGACACCGAGGCAGCGCAAGGTCCTGGAGGTGATCCGGGACTGGGTGGAGCGCTTCGGCTACCCGCCGAGTGTGCGGGAGATCGGCGACGCGGTGGGCCTGACGTCCACGTCTTCGGTGCACCACCAGCTGCGTGCACTGGAGCGCAAGGGCTACCTGCGGCGCGATCCGAACCGGACGCGTGCGGTCGACGTGCGTGGCCCCGAAGAGCTGAACCCGGACGGCCCCGGCGGGGTCACGGCGGGCGGCGGGCACGACCCGGACGTCACCGAGGAGCTGCGTGCGCTGCGCCCGTCCCCCGCGTTCGTGCCGGTGGTCGGCCGGATCGCGGCCGGCGGGCCGATCCTGGCCGAGCAGGCCATCTCCGACGTATTCCCCCTGCCGAGGGAGATCGTCGGCGAGGGCACCCTGTTCCTGCTCACGGTCAGCGGGGACTCGATGGTCGACGCGGCGATCACCGACGGAGACTGGGTGGTGGTCCGCCAGCAGTCGGTGGCGGAGAACGGCGACATCGTGGCCGCGATGATCGACGGGGAAGCCACCGTGAAGACGTTCAAGCGGCGCGACGGGCACATCTGGCTGCTCCCCAGCAACCCCGCCTACCAGCCGATCCCCGGCGACGAGGCGACGGTGCTCGGCCGGGTGGTCGCGGTGCTGCGCCGGCTCTGAGGACCGTCCCAGGCGTAACAACCACCCCAGCAGTCCCGGGCCCTCGCCCCGCTGCGGCCCTTACCGGGCCCCAGCGGGGCTCAGGCGGGTTGTTCCTGTCCCGGTGGGCTCGCGGGCGCGGACGGCGCCGCCGGCTCACTGGCGACCCGGTAGGAGCCCAGCGCGGCCGCCAGGTCCTCCGCGACCCGGGCACGCAGCCACGTGCCCTCGGTGCGATGTTCCTCGGCGAGCACCTGGCCGTGCTCGTGCACCCGCGCGGCCAGGCCGCCCTCGGTGTACGGCAGCAGCACCTCGAGCTCGTAGTGCGGTATCGGCAGCCGGGCGGCGACGACCTCGCGCAGCTGTTCGATCCCGAGGCCGGAGCGCGCCGAGACGAACACCGCGTCGGGCAGCAGGTGGCGCAGCCGGGCCAGCTGCAGGTCGTCGGCCGTGTCCACCTTGTTGATCACCAGCAGCTCGGGCGGCATGGCCCCGCCGTGCTGCTCGCCGATCTCGGTGAGCACCTCGCGGACCGCCTTGATCTGCTCCTCCGGCATCGGGTCGGAGCCGTCCACGACGTGCACCAGCAGGTCGGCCTGTGCGACCTCCTCCAGCGTGGAGCGGAACGCCTCGATCAGCTGGTGCGGCAGGTGCCGGACGAAGCCGACCGTGTCGGTCAGCGTGTACACCCTGCCGTCGACCGTCTGGTGGCGACGGGTCGTCGGGTCCAGCGTGGCGAACAGCGCGTCCTCGACCAGCACGCCGGCCCCGGTGATCGCGTTGAGCAGGCTCGACTTGCCGGCGTTGGTGTAGCCGGCGATGGCAACCCCGGGCACCTCGTTGCGCCGCCGGGAGCCGCGCTTGGTGTCCCGCACCGTGCGCATCGCGGTGAGCTCGCGGCGCAGCTTGGACATTCGCGTGCGGATCCGGCGGCGGTCCAGCTCGATCTTGGTCTCACCGGGGCCACGGCCGCCGATGCCGACGCCGCCGGCCGCCCGGCCGCCGACCTGGCGCGACAGCGCCTCACCCCAGCCGCGCAGTCGGGGCAGCAGGTAGGACAGCTGGGCGAGCTCGACCTGCGCCTTGCCCTCCTTGGAGCGCGCGTGCTGGGCGAAGATGTCGAGGATCAGCGCCGTCCGGTCGATCACCTTGACCTTGAGCTTCTCCTCCAGCTGGCGCAGCTGGCCGGGCGAGAGCTCACCGTCGCAGATCACCGTGTCCGCGCCGCTGGCGAGCACCGCGTTACGCAGCTCCTCGACCTTGCCGGCACCGACGAAGGTTGCGGGGTCGGGTCGTTTGCGGCGCTGCACCAGGCCGTCGAGCACGGCGGAGCCGGCGGTCTCGGCGAGCCGGGCCAGCTCGGCCAGTGAGGCGGCGGCCTGTTCGGCGGACCCCTCGGTCCACACCCCGACCAGCACCACACGCTCCAGGCGCAGCTGCCGGTACTCGACCTCGGTGATGTCGGTGAGCTCGGTGGAGAGCCCGGCGACCCGCCGCAGCGAGGACCGCTCCTCGAGCTCGAGGTCCCCGGTGGATGGTTCCAGATACACAGTCGGTTGGTTCATATACCGTCCATGGTCCCACGGTTCGCACCCGATTTCCGGAACCGGGCGCCTCGGACCTCGGGTTCACCCCGACAGGGAGCGCCACCAGTCCGGATCGAGCTCCCCCGCCGCGACCAGCACCGCCGGGCCGGTCAACGTGGCGTTGCCGCCGTCGAGCTCGACGCGCACCCGGCCGCCGAGCACCTGCACGGTGAGCTCCCCGGTGGCGTGGCCGTCGTGACGGAGCGCGGCGGCCGCCGCCGCGACCGTGCCCGTGCCGCACGAGCGGGTCTCCCCCACGCCGCGCTCGTACACCCGCATCCGGGTCGCCCCGTCGCGCGCGGGGGTGAGGAACTCCACGTTCACCCCGGCCGGGAAGACCTCCCCGTCGTAGCCGGGCGCGACGGACAGGTCCAGCTCGTCCAGCGGCACGTCGGTGACGCAGGCGAGGTGCGGGTTGCCGACGTCCACCACCAGCCCGGCGAACTCGCGGCCGGCCACCGTGGCGGTGCTCCTGCCGCCCAGCTGGACCGCGCCCATCGCCACGCTGACCTGGCCCTCCTCGGTGCCGGAGCCGAACCGGACGCGCTTCACGCCGCCCCGCGTGCCCACCGGCAGCTCACCGCCGGCCACCTGCTCGGCCGTGACGAGCCCCGCCTCGACCAGGTACCTGGCGAACACCCGCACCCCGTTGCCGCACATCTCGGCCACCGAGCCGTCGGCATTGCGATAGTCCATGAACCACTCGGCGGCCGGGTCGGCCGGCTCTCCGAGCGCCGCGGTGCGCACGACCCGCAGCACGCCGTCGGCGCCCAGCCCCCGGCGGCGGTCGCACAGGGCACGGACGCGCGCCGAGGTCAGCTCCAGGGCACCATCCGGGTCCGGCAGCAGAACGAAGTCGTTCTCCGTACCGTGCCCCTTGCGGAACGGGATGCCCGCCTCCGGATCAGCCACCCCACCAGGGTACGGCCCGAGCCTGCGGCGGACGCTTCCTAGGGCGCTGCCGGCTCACCGGGCGGCCAGTGCACCCAGCGCGGCACCGACCGGGTCGTCGAGGCCGTCGATCCAGTGGATCCGGGGGTCGCGGCGGAACCAGGAGCGCTGCCGCCGGACCAGCCGCCTGGTGGCCTTGATCGTGTCGGCCTGCGCCTTGTCGAGGTCACCGTTGCCGTCCAGCGCCTCGAGGATCTGCTGGTAGCCCACCGCGCGGGACGCCGTCCGGCCCTCGCGCAGGCCACGCCCGGCCAGCTCGCGGACCTCCTCCACCAGGCCGGCCTGGAACATCCGTCGGACCCGGGCCCCGATCCGCTCGTCCAGCACGTCGGTCGGCAGCTCCAGCCCGAGCAGCACGGCACCGTAGCGGGGCTCCCCCAGCTCGGGCAGCTGCGCGCTGAACGGCTCACCGGTGATCTCGATGACCTCCAGCGCGCGGACGATCCGGCGCCCGTTGCCGACCAGCACCGCCGAGGCGGCCTTCGGGTCCAGCCTGGCCAGCCGCTCGTGCAGCGCGGCCTCGCCCTGTTCGCCGAGCTCCTGTTCCAGCCGCGCACGCACCTCGGGGTCGGTACCGGGGAAAGTCATCTCGTCCAGCACCGCGCGCAGGTACAGGGCCGAGCCGCCGACCAGCACGGGCACCCGGTCGGCCGCCAGCAGTCCCGACACCGTCGCCCTCGCCTCGCGCTGGAACGCGGCCACCGAGGCGTTCTCGGTCACCTCGAGCACGTCGAGCAGGTGGTGGGGCACGCCGCGCCTCTCGTCGAGGCTCAGCTTGGCGGTGCCGATGTCCATGCCCCGGTACAGCTGCATCGCGTCGGCGTTGAGCACCTCGCCGCCGAGCCGCAGCGCCAGCTCGACGCCCAGGTCGGACTTGCCGGTGGCGGTCGGCCCGAGCACCACCACAGCCCGGGCCGCGGAGCCGCCCGTCCCACCCGGCGCGGAGCCGCCCGTCCCGTTCACACGCGGTGCGGTCACGGCTCGCGCCGCCACAGCGCCACGTGGTAGCCGACGCCGAACGGTGCCCCCGAGTAGGCCAGCTCGCCGCGCCACCGGCCGCCCTCGCTCGCCCCGGCCAGCACCTGCCAGGGGGCACGGCCGACCGCGTTCAGCTCGCCCGCCAGCCCGGCGTCCAGCGCGAGCAGCCCCGCCGGGTCGGCGTCGCCGAGCGCGGCCGCCACCGCCGCGTCGAACGGCTCGGCGCGGCGGTCGAGGTAGCCGGGGGACTTCTCACCGTGGGTGTTGGCGCCGTCGCCGACGACGAGCAGGGCCACGGGGCCGGGTGCCGAGGCCGAGCCGGCGGCCAACCGGGCGCCGAGCCTGCGGCAGTCCTCGGTCGGCAGGTCGGGCGGGACCAGCTCCGCGGCGACCCGCACGCGCGGTGCGACCTGTCCACGCAGCCAGCCGGCGATCAGCAGCGGCAACGGCAGGTACTCGTCGAAGTACCCATCCGGGTACATCTGCGCGGGGCCCGTGGGCGCGTTCACCGTCGCGGCGGGGCCCGCTTCCGTGGCTCGGTCCCCCTCCGGTGGATCGGGGCTGAGCGCCACCCTGACGTCGACGCCGTACCCGAGGAAGGATCCCCCGACCGGATGATCCACGCTCCGCCGCCCGCCGGGGTCCGCGCCCACCACGAGCCACCGGTCCGCGGCGCCGGCCAGGCTCGCCGCGACGTCAAGGCATGCCGCGCGCATCGGCTCCGACTCCGCGGCGCGACCCGCCGTGAGCTGAGGAACCATCAGCGGCGGCTGGGGCACGACCGCCACCATGTCAACCACGACTCGTCAGAGTAATCGTGCCGCTCGACCGCGCGGCGAGGTCCGTCGGTCGGACCGCCGTAGGTGTCGACTCGTCTCTCCGGGACCACCGCTGACTGCGCGGATGCGGTGGAGTTGGTTTCCGAACGCCCCCTGAGCTGTTTCAATCGCGGTCGGGCCCGCGAGTGTGGTGGGGCCCTCACGTCAGGCTCCGCCTCGTGCGGAGCGCCCGTCGCCTCGGCGTACGGGCCGGATCAGGGAGGCCGATAGTGGGGCAGCAGGAGAGGACCGGAACGGACGTCGC
This sequence comes from Pseudonocardia sp., assembly GCA_036272795.1. Taxonomy (GTDB): domain Bacteria; phylum Actinomycetota; class Actinomycetes; order Mycobacteriales; family Pseudonocardiaceae; genus Pseudonocardia. The sequence goes on along the minus strand of DATAYB010000503.1, from coordinate 19,557 downwards.
GGGGCTCGAACGCTCGAGCACCGGGACCAGCCCCGAGTCCGAGGAGGCGACCCGACCCACGCCGGACAGAGCACCGACCACCTCGGTGGCCCCGGCTCCCCGGGCGGAGCACCCCGAGCCCGCCCCGGCCCCCCGCCCGGTCGCACCCGCCCCCCGCGCGGTCCCCGGCCCCGTGCCGGCGCCGCCGCGCGCCGCCGTGCCGACCCCGCCCCGGCCCGCGCCGCCGGCCGGCCCCCGGCCGACGCCGGTGCCGCCACCCACGCCACCGCGCCCGGCGCCCGGGGCCGTGGCCACCGCGCCGGTGGTGGCCCCCTCCGCGCCGCCGGCCACCGCGATCGTGCACCAGGTGATGCCGGCGAGCACCGATCCGTCCCGCTGGGGCCGGGTCGACGAGGCCGGCACCGTCTACCTGCGCATCGCGGAGGAAGAGCGCGTGGTGGGCAGCTGGCAGGCCGGCGAGCCGGTCGAGGGGCTTGCACACTTCGCACGCCGGTTCGACGACCTGCTCACCGAGGCCGAGCTGCTCGCGGCGCGGCTGAACACCGGCGGCAGTGATCCGAAGCACGCGCTGACCAGCGCCAAGCAGCTGCGCGACGGGCTGGCCGAGGCCGCCGTGGTCGGTGATGTGCCCGGGCTGACGGAGTACCTGGACTCGCTGATCGGGCAGGCCGAGGAGGCGGTCAGCGGCGCCCGCTCGGCGCGCGAGGCATCCCGCGCGCAGGCCATCGCGCGCAAGGAGCAGCTCGCCGAGGAGGCCGAGCAGCTGGCCAACGAGACAACCCAGTGGAAGCACGCCGGCGACCGGTTCAAGGCGATCCTGGACGAGTGGCGGACGATCCGCGGCATCGACCGGAAGACCGACGAGCAGCTCTGGAAGCGCTTCTCCAGGGCGCGCGACGCGTTCAACCGCCGCCGGGGCTCGCACTTCGCCGAGCTGGACCGGCAGCGCGCGTCGGCCAAGCAGGCCAAGGAGGAGCTGGTCGCCGAGGCCGAGAGCCTCAGCGAGTCCAGCGACTGGGGCACCACGGCGGCCCGCTACAAGCAGCTGATGGCCGACTGGAAGGCCGCCGGCCGGGCCCAGAAGGACGCCGACGACACACTCTGGCAGCGCTTCCGGAGCGCCCAGGAGACGTTCTTCAGCCGGCGCTCCGCGGTGTTCAACGAGCGGGACGCCGAGTTCACCGCGAACGCGGCCCGCAAGGAGGCCCTGCTCACCGAGGCCGGCCAGATCGACACCGGCAACCCGGACGCCGCCCGCTCTGCGCTGCGGTCCATCCACGATCGCTGGGAAGAGGCCGGCAAGGTGCCGCGCGAGCGGATCCGCGAGCTGGAGGACCGCCTGCGCGCCATCGAGGACAAGATCCGCGAGGGCCTGGAGAGCCGCTGGCGGCGCGCCGACCCCGAGGTCGACGCCCGGGTGGCGCAGTTCCGCGACCGGGTGCAGCAGTACGAGGCCCAGGCGGCCAAGGCCAGGGCGGCCGGCGACACCCGCCGCGCCGAGCAGGCCGAGGGGCAGGCCGAGCAGTGGCGCGAGTGGCTGGCCACTGCCGAGAAGGCCGTCCAGCGCTGACCGTGGCCTGGCACCGTCCGCGCCCGGGGGACGGTGTCAGCCTTCGGCGCGCCCGCCGGGCCGGGACCAGGCCAGCCGCACCCACATCATCGCCAGCAGCGCCATGGCCAGCACGGCGAGGATCAGTCCGAGGCCCGGGCCGGGCGCCCCGTTCGGTGCGGTGTTGCGCGACCAGACCGCCCAGAAGCCGTTGACCACGGAGAACCCGGAGCCGAGCGCGCACGCCCAGCCGATCGCCCAGAGCCTGGTGAGGATCGCGGTGCTGGAGCCGACCACCCCGAACAGCAGCGACGTGATCACGAAGAGCCGGGGCAGCACGCCCAGGTTGCCGGCGCCGAGCAGCACGTTCCAGCCGGTGATCGAGCCGGTCCATGGCAGCGCGTACGCCACCAGCAGGAGCAGCACGCCGACCGAGACCACCATCGCTGACGGGCCGGGGTCGATCCTCGGCCAGGCGCGGTAGCCGGACAGCTCGCGGTCCAGCCGGTCCAGTCCCTCTGGCATCGAGCTCATCGGGCTCCTCCCACGGAAGACTCCATCGAACGGGGCCGCCCGATGCCGGGCAGCCCGAGGCCGGTCACCGTCGGCGCGGCGGGGGCCTCAGCGGCCTCGGCGGCGGCCCGGCCGAACAGGTCACCGGCCCGGGTCCGCCGGTGCTCGACCAGCGGGCCGTCGGCGACCAGGTGGTGCGGCGCCGCGTAGGTGACCGTCGCGCGGACCACGTCACCGGGCCGGATCTCGGCGTCGCCGGGCGCGAAGTGCACCAGCCGGCCGTCCCGGGCGCGGCCGCTCAAGCGGCTGGTGGCGACGTCCTTTCGCCCCTCCCCCTGGGCCACGAGCAGCTCCACCGTGCGCCCGACCAGCTCGCGGTTGAGCTCCCAGGAGATCTCCTCCTGCACCGCGACGAGCCGCTGGTAGCGCTGCGTGACGACCGCCTTCGGCACCTGGTCGGGCAGGGTGGCGGCCGGGGTGCCGGGGCGGGGCGAGTACTGGAAGGTGAACGCCGACGCGAACCGGGCCGCGCGGACGACATCCAGCGTGGCCTCGAAGTCGGCGTCGGTCTCCCCGGGGAAGCCGACGATGATGTCCGTGGTGATCGCGGCGTCCGGGATGGCCGCGCGCACCTCGTCGAGAATGCCCAGGTAGCGGGCCGACCGGTAGGACCGGCGCATCGCCTTAAGCATCGGGTCGGAGCCGGACTGCATCGGCATGTGCAGCTGCGGGCAGACCACCGGCGTCTCGGCCATCGCGGCGATCACGTCGCTGGTGAAGTCACGCGGGTGCGGCGAGGTGAACCGCAGGCGCTCCAGCCCGTCGATCTCGCCGCAGGCCCGCAGCAGCTTGCCGAACGCGGCCCGGTCGCCGAACTCCACGCCGTAGGAGTTCACGTTCTGCCCGAGCAGCGTCACCTCGAGCACGCCCTCGGAGGCCAGCGCGGAAACCTCGGCCAGCACGTCCCCGGGGCGGCGGTCCACCTCCGTGCCGCGCAGCGAGGGCACGATGCAGAAGGTGCAGGTGTTGTTGCAGCCCACGGAGATCGACACCCACGCCGCGTACGCCGAGTCGCGCCGCGCCGGCAGGCTGGACGGGAAGACCTCCAGCGACTCCTTGATCTCGACCTGGGCGACCTCGTTGTGCCGGGCGCGCTCGAGCAGTGCGGGCAGCGAGCCGATGTTGTGCGTGCCGAACACGACGTCCACCCAGGGGGCCCGCCGCACGATCTCGGCGCGGTCCTTCTGCGCGAGGCAGCCGCCGACGGCGATCTGCATGCCGGGGTGGGCGTCCTTCACCGGCCGCAGGTGCCCGAGGTTGCCGTACAGCCGGTTGTCCGCGTTCTCCCGCACCGCGCAGGTGTTGAACACGACCACGTCGGCCTGCTCGCCGTCGGCGGTGACCGGCCGGTAGCCGGCCGACTCGAGCATGCCGGCCAGCCGCTCCGAGTCGTGCGTGTTCATCTGGCATCCGTAGGTACGGATCGCGTAGCTGCGGGTCACGCTGAGCCTCTCCGGGGTCCGCCGGATGCGGCGGCGGTCGGTGAATCGGGTGCACCCCCAGGGTATGCCCCGCCGCCCGGTCCGGTTCAGCGCGCCCGGTCGCGCCCGGTCGGGCCGTAGCGCGAGCGCGCCCTCCCGGGGGAGGATGCCCCGCGTGCGCGCCGAGTGGGGTTCCCCGTCCCGGCGCGCGGTGCTGCGCGGTGGGGTGGCGGCCGCGCTGGGCGCGCTGGTCGGGGTGGGCGCGCAGGGCTGTGGCTCGCGGTTCTCCGGTACGCGGCTGACGCTGGGCACCGGCGGCTCGCAGGGGGTCTACTACACCCTCGGGGGCGCGCTCGCGGACGCATGGCAGGACCGGTTGGAGCTGGCCGAGCGGCCTGTGGTGCGCGCGACCGCCGGTTCGGTGGAGAACCTCGCGCTGCTCGCCGCCGGGTCGGTCGACGTGATCTTCAGTTCGGCCGACGTCGCGGACACCGCGCTGACCGCGCCCAGCCCACCCGGCCGGGCACCCCGCGCGCTGGGACGGATCTACGACGACGCGCTGCAGGTCGTGGTGCCGGCCGACTCCCCGGTCACCCAGCTGCCCGAGCTGCGCGGCCGCCGGGTGTCGATCGGCGCGGCCGACTCGCAGGTCATCGTGGTGGCGAGGCGGCTGCTCAGCGCGGCGGGACTGTCCCCCGACCACGACCTGTCGGCCAGCCTCCTCGGCATCGACGAGTCGGTCGAGGCGCTGCGCACCGGGACGATCGATGCCTTCTTCTGGTCCGGTGGCCTGCCGACCGGCGGGCTCGCGGCGCTGGCCACCGCGCGCCCGATCCGGCTGCTCGACCTGCTGCCGGTGGTGCCGGCGATCCGCGCGAAGTACCCGGTCTACGACGTGGGCACGGTGCCGGCCGCCACGTACGGCATCTCGGGCCCGGTCACCACGCTCTTCGTGCGGAACTTCCTGCTGGTGGCCGCCGAGCTGCCGGACGAGCTCGCCGGTGACCTCGTGGCCGCGATGTTCGCCGAGCGCGACCGGCTCGTGCGGGCCAACCCGGCCGGCCGGGCGATCGACACCCGCTCGGCGATCGGTACCCAGCCGGTACCCCTGCACCCCGGCGCGGAGCGCTTCTACCGCTCCGCGAAGGATTACGACTGACCGTGGGCGCGCGGGTACTCGACTCCCTCGAGTGGGCCGACGAGCTGTCGTAGGACCTCTCAGGCGGCGGAGCGTGCAGTGACGGGACGGCGGCGAAGACTGGGATCCTGGAGGGCCGGTGGGACGTAGGCCTGGTCGAGCGGGCTGACGTCCGCGCCGGGCGGGACGATCGCGTCGATGCGGTCGAGGACCTCGTCGGTGATCCTGACGTCCATGCCGGCGAGCACGTCCTCGAGGTGGCTCATCGTGCGCGGCCCGATGATCGCGCTGGTCACGCCGGGGTGAGCGATGGCGAAGGCCATCGCGAGATGGGTCATGGGCAGTCCCACCTCGTCGGCGAGCGGGACCAGTTGTTCGACGACGTCGATGCGACGTTCGTCGTTGAGGTGCTGGAACACTCCCGCGCGGCGCAGATCGTTCTGTTGGCCCTTGCGGACGCGGCCGGTGAGCATGCCCTGGCCGAACGGGCCCCAGACCAGTGTGCCCATCCCGAATCGTTGAGCGACCGGGAGCACCTCGCGCTCGATGCCCCGGTTGAGGATCGAGTACGGGGGCTGCTCGGTGCGGAACCGCTCCAGGCCACGCCGCTCCGCGGCCCACTGGGCATCGACGATGTCCGACGCCGGCATGTTGGACGATCCGATCGCGCGGACCTTGCCGCTGTGGATCAGGTCGGAGAGCGCGGACAGCGTCTCCTCGATGTCGGTGGTCGGGTCGGGCCGGTGGATCTGGTACAGGTCGATGTAGTCGGTCTGCAGGCGGCGCAGCGAGTTCTCGACCGCGACGACCAGCCAGCGCCGCGAGGTGCCCTGCTGGTTGGGGTCCTCACCCATCGGGCGGCTGACCTTGGTGGTGAGCACAACGCTGTCCCGGCGTCCCTTCAGAGCTTTGCCCACCACCTCCTCGGAGTCACCGTAGGCGTCAGCGGTATCGACGAAGTTGATCCCCGCGTCCAGTGCCCGGTGGATCACACGGATCGAGTCGTTGTGGTCGGGGTTGCCGATCGAGCTGGCGAACATCAGGGTGCCCAGCGCGTAGGGGCTGACCTTGATACCGGTCCTGCCGAGTGTGCGGTACCGCATGTGGTCGCTCCGGAGGTCGCGGACGAGACGTGGCGGGGATCTGCTCGGTGCCGTAACTTCACCAAAGCGGAAAACCTTTCCGGAATAATACGGAAAAGCTTTCCGGTTACGCAAGGGAGGTGCCAGAGGATCATGGTGAGCAATTCCCCGATCACCACCACCGAGATGGACGGAACCGGGCACGCGCCGCGCCGGCGTCGCGCCGATGCAGAGCGCAACATCGTCGCGGTGGTCGAGGCGGCCAGGACCGTGTTCGCCACCTCCGGGGTGGACGCGCCCGCCAAGGAGATCACTGATCTGGCCGGGGTCGGGGTGGGGACGCTCTACCGGCACTTCCCCCAGCGTTCCGACCTGATCGTGGCCGTGGTCCGGCACGGGATCGAGGCCTGCGCCGCCGCGGCCCCGGCGTTGAGCGCCGAGCACGAGCCGGGGGTGGCACTGCTGAGGTGGCTGCAACGGTTGACCGAGTTCGTGGGGACCAAGCGCGGGCTCGCCACAGCCCTGCACTCGGGCGACCCCGCCTTCGATGTACTGCCCGGCTACTTCATGGAGCGACTCGAGCCTGCCCTCGGAGCGTTGCTCGAGGCGGCGGCCGCGACCGGGGAGGTCCGGGCCGAGGTCAGCGCGAAGGAGCTGCTGTTCGCCGTCGCCCTCCTGTGCCAGCCCGTGAGCGGGGAAGCGCCCGATTACAACCAGCGCATGGTTGCCGTCCTTGCCAACGGGCTGCGCCATCCCGTCGAGATCCGGAGCGGCTAGGTCCCGAGGCCCTCGGCGACCGACTCCTTGGTGAGGCCGGGCCCGGCGGCGGGCAGCCAGACCGCGACCCGCAGCCCGCCGCCCGCCGGCGACTCCAGCATCAGCTCCCCGCCGCAGCGGCGCACGCTGCTCAGCGCGATGGCCAGCCCGAGCCCGGAGCCCTCCACGTTGTGCTGCGCCGGGCTGCGCCAGAACCGGGCCGTGGCCTTGTCCAGCTCGTCAGGGGCGAGCCCCGGCCCGTGGTCGCGCACGGCGATCAGGACGCGCTCCCCCGCCTCCTCGGCGTGCACCTCGATCGCGCCGCCCGCGGAGCTGAACTTGATCGCGTTGTCCAGCACCGCATCCAACACGGTCTCCACGGTCCCGGCGGGCGCGTGCGCGCACAGCCCCGGGGACCCGGTCCGCTCGAGGCGCAGGAGCTCGTGCTCGGCGAGCACCCGCCACCGCTCGATCGCCAGGTCCAGCACCTTGTCCAGCTCGATGGTCTCTGCGGCGGTGGGGGCGCGCTCCGCCCTGGCCAGCGCGAGCAGGCCGTCCAGCACGACGCCGAGCCGGTCCGCCTCCTCCAGCGCGGCCAGCTGCTCCTCGGCCGCGTTCGCCCCGCTGCCGTCCAGGTTGTTCAGCCGCAGGCGCAGTGCGGTGAGCGGGTTGCGCAGCTGGTGCGAGGCGTCCGCCACGAACGCGCGCTGGGCGGCCATCGTCTGGGTCACGGTGGCCGCCATCTTGTCGAACGAGCTGGTCAGCCGGCGCAGCTCGGCCGGCCCACGACCGTCCCCGACCGGCTCGGCGGGCAACCCGGACAGCACCGAGGCGGCCACCCGCGACAGCCCGGCGTCCAGCCGGCCGACCGGGCGCAGGATCCACCGCACCACCGGCAGGGCGGCCAGCGCAGCCAGCGCCAGCGAGATCAACCCGGCGCACAGCAGCAGCAGCCACTCCGACAGCACGTCCTTGCGCAGCGTGTCGGTCGGCGAGACGGTCACCGCCGCGCCACGCACCTCGCCGTCCACCAGCACCGGCTCGGCGAGCAGCATCGGCTCGCCGTTCCAGGGCAGCAGCAGCGGGTAGGGCTCGGAGCGGCGGCCGGCCAGCGCCACGCGGACCCGGTCAGCGGTGGCCACCGCCAGCCCGGGGCGGGACGCGGCGAGGGTCTCGCCGTCCCTGGCGACCAGTACCACGGCGATGCCGTACACCTCGTCGTAGCGCTGCATCTCCGGCAGCAGGGCGGCCGCGTCGGCCTCCACGAGCGGCCGCTGGGCCAGCGCGGCGAACCGCACGGTGTCGGCGAGCCGGTCGACGAACTGCGCCTGCACGGCACCGCGCGCATCGGTCACCGCGAGCGGCACGCCGAGCCCCACCAGCACCATGGCCACCAACACCATCACGGTGACCAGCAACCGCCGCCGCACGGCCGGTCCCTAGCGCCCGGCGGCGGGCAGGCCGAGCCGGTAGCCGACGCCCCGCACGGTCTGCACCAGCTCGGGCCGGCGCAGCTTGGTCCGCAGGGTGGCCACGTGCACGTCCAGTGTCCGGTTGGCCCCAGGCCAGCTGCGCCCCCACACCTCGGCCACGATCCGGTTCCGGGTGCACACCGCGCCGCCCGCGGTGGCCAGCAGCGCGAGCACCTGGAACTCCTTGCGCGACAGCGTCACCGACTCGCCGTCGACGACCACGGTGTGCCGGGCCAGGTCGAGCGACACGCCGTCCACCTCGATCAGCTCGGGGGCGACCGAGCCGGGCAGCGCGGCCCTGCGCCGGCGGTACACCGCCTCCACGCGGGCCACCAGTTCTCCCACGTCGTAGGGCTTGACCAGGTAGTCGTCCGCGCCGGAGTGCAGGCCGAGGATGCGGTCGTCCACCTCGCCGCGCGCGGACACGATGATGATGGGCAGGTCGCTGGTCTCCCGGATGGCGCGGCACACGTCGACGCCGTCCACATCGGGCAGGCCGAGGTCCAGCAACACGACGTCGACGCCCCCGAGGTGGGTCATCACGTCGCGCCCCGTGGACAGCCGGACCATGCTCATCCCGTGCCGGCGCAGCGCGGGCTGGAGCGCCGCCGCAACCCGGTCGTCGTCCTCGACCAGCAGAATCCGCACCTGTCGCTCCCGGTAATAGATCACGTGCACGTGACCTAAGTGAGACCCTAAGCCTTTCCCAAAGGCCTGGACGATAGTGACCAGCGACGCATAACCTCGCCCACCCTATCCTCTACTGAGAGGACACTGAGACCGTGGTCCAACCCGGCCCTAGTGCTGCCCCCATGATCCAGATCGAGCATGTCGACAAGCACTTCGGCGAGCTGCACGTGCTCAAGGACATCAACCTCGAGGTGGCAACGGGCCAGGTCGTGGTGGTCCTCGGCCCCTCAGGCTCAGGCAAGTCCACCCTCTGCAGGGCGATCAACCGCCTCGAACCGGTCGACGGCGGCATCATCAAGGTCGACGGCCGGCCGCTGCCCGCCGAGGGCAAGGAGCTGGCCGGCCTGCGCGCCGACGTCGGCATGGTGTTCCAGAGCTTCAACCTGTTCGCGCACAAGACGATCCTCGAGAACGTCACCCTCGCCCCGGTCAAGGTGCGCAAGATGTCCAAGGCCGACGCGGACAAGCGCGCACTCGAGCTGCTGGAGCGGGTCGGCATCGCGAACCAGCGCGACAAGTACCCGGCACAGCTGTCCGGCGGCCAGCAGCAGCGCGCCGCGATCGCCAGGGCACTGGCCATGCGGCCCAAGGTCATGCTCTTCGACGAGCCGACCTCGGCGCTGGACCCGGAGATGGTCCAGGAGGTGCTGGACGTGATGACCGGCCTGGCCAAGGACGGCATGACCATGCTCGTCGTCACCCACGAGATGGGCTTCGCCCGGCGCGCCGCCCACCGGGTCGTGTTCATGGCCGACGGCGAGATCGTCGAGGACACCACGCCGGACGACTTCTTCACCAACCCGCGCTCCACCAGGGCGAAGGACTTCCTCGGCAAGATCCTCACCCACTAGGCCCCTTCAGTCCCACCAGGACCGCACGGACGGCGGCCACCCCGCCGGCACTCCTCGACGACTCACCCGAGACGGGTTCCGACGTCGCCCCCGGCGACAACACGAGATGGAGAAATCCAGATGAAGTGGCGCACTCTCGCGATAGGACTGGTGGTCGGGGCCCTGTCCCTGACCGCCTGCGGCAAGGAAGGTAGCCCCGGCGGTGGCGGCGCGGTCGTCAACGAGCCGGCGGCCACCGGCGTCCAGGTCACCGGCTCCCCCACCTTCGACAAGATCCAGCAGCGCGGCCGCGTCGTGGTCGGCGTCAAGGACGACCAGCCAGGCCTCGGCTTCAAGGACGCGACGACAGGCCAGTACGCCGGCTTCGACATTGAGATCGCCCGGCTGGTCGCCGCGCAGCTCGGCTACGGCGCCGACAAGATCGACTACAAGACCGTGCCTTCCGCCGCCCGTGAGGACGCGATCTCCCGTGGCGACGTGGACTACTACGTCGGCACCTACACGATCAACGACAACCGCAAGCAGCGCGTGGGATTCGCCGGCCCGTACTTCGTGGCCGGCCAGGGCCTGCTGGTCCGCAAGGACGACACCGCCATCACCGGCAAGGACGCGCTGAAGGGCAAGAAGGTCTGCTCGGTCACCGGGTCCACGCCGATCCAGCGGGTCCAGCAGCAGCAGCTCACCGAGCCCGGCAATGTCGTGCAGTTCCAGACCTACAGCCAGTGCGTCGACCAGCTGCTCAACAGCCAGGTCGACGTGCTCACCACCGACGACGCCATCCTCAAGGGCTACGCGGCGCAGTCGCCGGACAAGCTGAAGCTGGTCGGCGACACGTTCTCCACCGAGCCTTACGGCGTCGGGCTGTCGCACGACGACAAGGCGATGCGCGACAAGGTCAACGACATCCTGCAGAAGTCGTTCGACGACGGCACCTGGCAGAAGATCTACGACGCCACGCTGGGCAAGTCCGGCTCGGCGTCCACCCCGCCGCAGCTGCAGCGGTACTGACCGACCCGGCCCGGCGGCGGGCCACCCGCCCCGCCGCCGGCGAGGGGTGCTCGGGAAAGGAGCGTCACCCCGGTGAACGTGCTCTTCGACAACCTCGGCCTCTACGGACAGGCCTTTCTGGGCACCATCGAGCTGTTCGTCGTCGCCGCGATCGGCTCGCTGGTCGGCGGCCTGCTGCTCGCCGCGATGCGGGTCAGCCCGGTGCCGATCCTGCGCGCGTTCGGCACCCTCTACGTCAACACCGTGCGCAACACGCCGCTGACGCTGGTGTTCTTCTTCTTCGCCTTCGCCTACCCACGGCTGGAGATCGTCGACCTCTCGTTCTTCGCCAGGGGCTGCATCGCGCTGATCATCTACACGTCGGCGTTCATCTGTGAGGTGGTCCGCTCCGGGATCAACACGGTCCCGGTCGGCCAGGCGGAGGCGTCCAGGGCGCTCGGCTTCACGTTCACCCAGACCCTCGCCGGGATCGTGCTGCCGCAGGCCGTCCGCTCGGTGGTACCACCCCTGACCAACATCGAGATCGCCCTGCTGAAGAACACCACGATCGCCGCGGGCTTCTCCATCTTCGAGGCCGGCGGCATCTACCAGACGCTGTCCGAACGGGGCTACAACGTGTTCCTGGGCCTGCTCTGGGTGGCTGCCGGGTTCCTGATCCTGGTCATCCCGCTCACGCTGCTGCAACAGCGGCTCGAACAGCGCTGGAGCACGGCCCGATGACCGCCACCGTCCTCTACGACACCCCGGGGCCGAAGGCACGGGTGCGCAACGCCGGCACCGGTGTGATCGGCGTGCTGCTGGTGCTGGGGCTGGTCGGCTTCGTGCTGTACCGCTTCGCCGCCACCGGCCAGTTCGACGGCCGGCTGTGGGAGTGGATCGAGTACTCGGCCATCCAGGTGCTGCTGCTGCAGTCGCTGCTGGCCACGCTGGAGGCCTTCGCGGTCGCGGCCGTGCTGTCGCTGGTGTTCGGGGCGGTGTTCGCGGCGGGGCGGCTGTCCGACCACCGCTGGCTGAGCCGCCCGGCCGCGCTGGTCGTGGAGTTCTTCCGGGCGGTGCCGCTGCTGGTGCTGATCTTCATCCTGTACTTCGGGGTGTCGCGTGGCCTCGGCGTCAACATCTCCACGTTCTGGGCGCTGGTGCTCGGCCTGGTGCTCTACAACGGCTCGGTGCTGGCGGAGATCTTCCGTGCCGGGGTGAACGCGCTGCCCAAGGGCCAGCGTGAGGCCTCGTACGCGCTGGGTATGCGCAAGACGCAGGTGATGACGAACGTGCTGCTGCCGCAGTCCCTGCGTGCGATGCTGCCGACGATCGTGAGCCAGCTGGTCGTCGTGCTCAAGGACACCGCGCTCGGCTTCCTGATCCTCTACCCGGAGCTGCTCTACCAGGCCCGCTTCCTGGGCAGCCAGGGCCAGCTGGCGCTGCCGATCATCCCCGTGGCCATGGTCGTCGCGCTCATCTACATCGCGATGTGCCTGCTGCTCTCCGCCGCGGCCGGCTACCTCGAACGGCGCACCCGGCGCAGCCGCAAACGGATCGACCTCGATGCCGCCGGAGCCGTCGCGGCCGCCGGCCTGGTCATCGCGCCCTCCTCCGAGAGCGGCGCCGCCGGCTAGCAACGTCGTGGTCAGACGTCCGTGATCAACAGGGCGGCAGGGTCGCCCGCAGCATGATCGAAAAGCCCTGGCGTCCTGTTGACCAGGAAAAAGCGGGTTTCACAGTGTGCGAGGCGCGCGAGAACCACGGAAGGTGCGCGACCAGCGGAGTCCACGCGACACGTTCCGGCCTGTGGTTACCGAACTCCACACCAGGCAGGTTTTGAGCGCGGGAATCCTGCCTCCGGTGCAGCTCGGTAACCACAGGCCGGGCCGGGCGAGCTCGGTCGTCGGGCGCGTGGCAGCCCAGGCCGCGCGCTCACTCTCCCCGCAGGCGGGACGGCGCTCCCGATCGGTAGATCGAGAGCGCCGTCCCCGTACGACAGAGGAACTCGCGGCCGGGTCACCGACCTCAGGCGTCGGTCTTCTCGCCGCGCTTGAAGATCTTGCTGCCCAGCCAGACCAGCGGGTCGTACTTGCGGTCCACGACGCGCTCCTTGAGCGGGATGAGCGCGTTGTCGGTGATCTTGATGTGCTCGGGGCACACCTCGGTGCAGCACTTGGTGATGTTGCAGAAGCCGAGGCCGTGCTCCTCCTGGGCCGCCTTCTGCCGGTCGGCGCTGTCCAGCGGGTGCATGTCCAGCTCGGCGATGCGCATGAGGAAGCGTGGGCCCGCGAACTCGGCCTTGTTCTCCTCGTGGTCACGCACCACGTGGCAGGTGTTCTGGCACAGGTAGCACTCGATGCACTTGCGGAACTCCTGGCTGCGTTCCACATCGACCTGCTGCATCCGGTACTCGCCGGGCGCCACCCCGACCGGCGGCGCGAACGCCGGGATCTCGCGCGCCTTCTGGTAGTTGAACTCCACGTCCGTGACCAGGTCGCGGACCACCGGGAAGGTACGGAGCGGGGTCACCGTGACGACCTCGTCCTCGGCGAAGGTGTTCATCCGGGTCATGCACATCAGCCGGGGGCGGCCGTTGACCTCGGCACTGCAGGAGCCACACTTGCCGGCCTTGCAGTTCCACCGCACCGCGAGATCGCCGGCCTGGGTCTGCTGCAGCCGGTGGATGATGTCGAGGACGACCTCACCCTCGTTCACATCGACCTGGTAGTCGACCAGGTCGCCCTTCTCCGAGTCGCCGCGCCAGACACGGAAGTGCGCCGAGTAGGTCGTCATGCCGAACCGCCCTTCCCGGCGTCAGCCCTGTGGCCGCCGAGCTCCTCACCGGTGTAGTACTTCTTCAGCTCGTCGAGCTCGAACAGGTCCAGCAGCTCCGACCGCATCGCCAGCTGCTCCTGGCGGCGCAGGTGCACGTCGTTCTCACCGTTGGCCGTGAGCACCAGCAGCACGTGCCGCCAGTCGGAGTCCATCACCGGGTAGTCGTCGCGGGTGTGGCCGCCCCGGCTCTCGGTGCGCTCCAGCGCCGCCTTGGCCACGCAGAGCGAGACCAGCAGCATGTTCCGCAGGTCGAGCGCGAGGTGCCAGCCCGGGTTGAACTCCCGGTGCCCCTCGACGGCGACCTGGCGGGTGCGGGTGGCGAAGTCCTCGAGCTTCTTGAGCGCCAGCTCCATCTCATCGCCCTTGCGGATGATGCCGACCAGGTCGTTCATCGTCTGCTGCAGCTCGATGTGAACGGTGTAGGGGTTCTCCCCGCCGGCCGTGTGGAACGGCAGCAGGGCCCGGTCGTGCGCGGCGGCCACGTCGGACTCGTCGACCGCCGGGGCACCACCCTGCTCCGCCAGGTAGTCCACCGCGCCGATCCCGGCCCGGCGGCCGAAGACCAGCAGGTCCGACAGCGAGTTGCCACCGAGCCGGTTCGAGCCGTGCATGCCGCCGGAGCACTCCCCCGCCGCGAACAGGCCGGGCACCTTCGAGGCGCCGGTGTCCGGCTCGACCTCGATGCCACCCATCACGTAGTGGCAGGTGGGGCCGACCTGCATCGGCTCCTTGGTGATGTCGACGTCGGCCAGCTCCTTGAACTGGTGGTGCATCGACGGGAGCCGCTTGATGATCTCTTCGGGCTTCATCCGGGTGGACACGTCCAGGTAGACGCCGCCCTGTGGTGAGCCGCGCCCCGCCTTGACCTCGGAGTTGATCGCCCGGGCCACCTCGTCACGCGGCAGCAGCTCCGGTGGGCGCCGGTTGTTGTCCGCGTCGGTGTACCAGCGGTCGCCCTCCTCCTCGGTGGTGGCGTACTGGTCCTTGAACACGTCCGGCACGTAGTCGAACATGAACCGCTTGCCCTCGGAGTTGCGCAGCACCCCGCCGTCACCACGGACCGACTCGGTGACCAGCAGCCCCTTCACCGAGAGCGGCCACACCATGCCGGTCGGGTGGAACTGGATGAACTCCATGTTGATCAGCGTCGCGCCCGCACGCAGGGCCAGCGCGTGGCCGTCGCCGGTGTACTCCCACGAGTTGCTCGTGGTCTTGAACGACTTGCCGATGCCACCGGTCGCCAGCACCACGGCACCGGTCTCGAACAGGATGAAGCCGCCCGTGTTGCGCCAGTAGCCGAACGCACCGGAGATCTTGCCGTCCGTCTTGATCAGATCGGTGATGGTGCACTCGTGGAAGACGCGGATCCGGGACTCGTAGTCGCCGGTCTCCTTGAAGTCCTCCTGCTGCAGCGAGACGATCTTCTGCTGCAGGGTGCGGATCAGCTCGAGGCCGGTCCGGTCACCGACGTGCGCGAGGCGGGGGTAGGTGTGCCCGCCGAAGTTGCGCTGGCTGATCTTGCCGTCCTTGGTGCGGTCGAACAGCGCACCGTAGGTCTCCAGCTCCCAGACGCGGTCCGGGGCCTCCTTGGCGTGCAGCTCGGCCATCCGCCAGTTGTTCAGGAACTTGCCGCCGCGCATGGTGTCGCGGAAGTGCACCTGCCAGTTGTCGTGGGGGTTCACGTTGCCCATCGACGCCGCGCAGCCACCCTCGGCCATCACCGTGTGCGCCTTGCCGAACAGCGACTTGCTGATGATCGCGGTGCGCTTGCCCTGCAGCCGGGCCTCGATCGCGGCGCGCAGCCCGGCGCCGCCCGCCCCGATCACCACCACGTCGTAGGAGTGCCGCTCGATGTCGGACGGCGCCGGTGCCGTGCCGGTCGGTTCGTGCGGCACCGATGATCCGCTCGTGGCCTCGCTCATGCCTTCACCTGTAGTCATCTGGGGCGCCTCAGTTCACGATGCGGGGGTCGGCGAACCAGCCGGCCGACACCGCCATCACGTAGAAGTCGGTCAGCGCCAGGGTGCCCAGCGTGGTCCAGGCCAGCTGCTGGTGCTTGGCGTTGAGCTTGGTCACCTGCGACCACAGCCAGTAACGGACCGGGTGCTTGGAGAAGTGGTTCAGCCGGCCGCCCATGATGCTGCGGCAGGAGTGGCAGGACGCGGTGTAGGACCACAGCAGGATCACGTTCGCCAGGATGATCAACGTGCCGAGGCCGACGCCGACCCCGCCGTTCTTGCCCTTGAAGGCCTCCACCGCGTCGATCGTGTTGATCACCGAGATGATCGCGGCGATGTAGAAGAAGTAGCGGTGCAGGTTCTGCCCGAGCAGTGGGAAGCGGGTCTCGCCGCTGTAGCTCTTGTGCGGCTCGGCGACCGCGCACGCCGGCGGCGACTGCCAGAAGCTGCGGTAGTACGCCTTCCGGTAGTAGTAGCAGGTCAGCCGGAAGAGCAGCAGGAACGGCAGGGTGATCGCGCCGAAGGGCAGGATCGGCCAGTTCGGCAGGAAGCGGCCGAACAGCGATGCCTCCGGGTCACAGCCCAGCGACACGCAGGGCGAGTAGAACGGTGTCAGGTAGTGGTACTCCGGGACCCAGTACCACTTCTGCATGAACACCCGGACCGTGGCGTAGATGACCCACGCGGCGAGACCGATGACGGTCATCAGCGGTGGCAGCCACCATCGGTCCGTGCGGAGGGTTCTGGCCGCGATCTGCGCCCGACCGGCGGACGCTTCTGTGGTGGATGACACGTCGGAGAGTCCTCATCTGCTTCGGTGTCGGCGCCATACGCTCGGAGAACGCACCGCGCCGTGTCGTTCGGATCTCACGGAGCGTACGACGGGCGTCACAGGGCAGCCGTGTCAGGTCGGGAACTTTGACCAGGCCGAGACACGTTTCACAACATAGGCTGAAGATCGCTCAGGCGTTCGGGCATGCGTCATGGCCCGCTCCCGCCGAGGGGATCGGGCCGTGCCGTCGACGCGTACCCCGCGCGGTCAGCCCCTGGCTCGACCTCCCACCGTCGCGGCGAGGTAGTCGTGGTTCAGCTGGGAGATGACGTCGAGCGGGATCTCCTTCGGGCACACGGTGGTGCACGCGCCGGTGTTGGTGCAGCCGCCGAAGCCGGCCTCGTCGTGAGCCTCGACCATCTTGACCACGCGCTCGTAGCGCTCCGGCTGGCCCTGCGGCAGCTCACCGAGGTGCGTGATCTTGGCGCCGAGGAACAGGGACGCGGAACCGTTCGGGCAGGCGGCCACACACGCTCCGCAGCCGATGCAGTTGGCGGCGGCGAACGCGCGGTCGGCGGCGGGCTTGGGCACCGGGATGGCGGCGGCCTCGGGCGCTGACCCGGTCGGCGCGGTGATGTAGCCGCCGGCCTGGATGATCTTGTCGAACGCCTGCCGGTTGACCACCAGGTCACGCAGCACCGGGAACGCGGCGGAGCGGAACGGCTCGACGGTGATCGTGTCGCCGTCGGAGAACTGCCGCAGGTGCAGCTGGCAGGTCGTGGTGGCCTTCTCGGGGCCGTGCGGCTCACCGTCGATGACCATGCTGCACGCACCGCAGATGCCCTCGCGGCAGTCGTGGTCGAAGGCCACCGGCTCCTCGCCGCGCATGATCAGCTTCTCGTTGAGCACGTCCAGCAGCTCGAGGAACGACATATCCTCGGACGCGTCGTCGACCTCGTAGCGGACGAGCTTTCCCCTGGCGTGCGAGTCGTCCTGCCGCCAGACCCGCAGTATGAGTCTCACTTGTAGCTCCGCTTGCTCGGGTGCACGTACTCGAAGGTCAGGTGCTCCTGGTGCAGCACCGGCGCCCGGCCCTGGCCCGTGTACTCCCACGCCGCCGCGTAGGAGAAGTTCTCGTCGTCGCGCTCGGCCTCGCCGTCCTCGGTCTGGCTCTCCGCCCGGAAGTGCCCGCCGCAGGACTCGGTGCGGTGCAGCGCGTCCAGGCACATCAGCTCGGCCAGCTCGAGGAAGTCGGCGACCCGGCCGGCCTTCTCCAGGCTCTGGTTCAGCGCGGCCCCGGTGCCCGGCACCATCACGTTCGACCAGAACTCGCGGCGCAGCTCGGGGATCCGGTCAAGCGCCTTACGGAGCCCCTCGTCGGTGCGCTCCATGCCGCAGTAGTCCCACATCAGGTGGCCCAGCTCGCGGTGGAAGGAGTCGACCGTGCGGTTGCCTTTGACCGACAGCAGCCGCTCGATCCGGTCGGTCACCTCTTGGCGGGCGGCCACCACCTCGGGGGCGTTCTCGTCCACCGGGTCCAGCTTGTTGCTGGCCAGGTAGTCACCGATCGTGTTCGGCAGCACGAAGTAGCCGTCCGCGAGGCCCTGCATCAACGCCGAAGCGCCGAGGCGGTTGGCGCCGTGGTCGGAGAAGTTGGCCTCGCCGGCCACGTAGAGGCCCGGGATGGTGCTCTGCAGGTCGTAGTCCACCCACAGGCCGCCCATCGTGTAGTGCACGGCCGGGAAGATGCGCATCGGCACCTGGTACGGGTCCTCGCCGGTGATGCGCTCGTACATCTGGAACAAGTTCCCGTACTTGGCCTCCACCGCGGGCCGGCCCAACCGCTGGATGGCGTCGTCGAAGTCCAGGTACACGCCGAGCCCGGTGGGGCCGACGCCGCGCTTCTCGTCGCACATCTTCTTGGCGGCGCGGCTGGCGATGTCCCGCGGCACCAGGTTGCCGAACGCCGGGTACATCCGCTCCAGGAAGTAGTCACGCTCCGCGTGCGGGATGTCGTTCGGCGCGCGGTCGTCACCCACCAGCAGCGGCACCCAGACCCGGCCGTCGTTGCGCAGCGACTCCGACATCAGCGTCAGCTTCGACTGGTGGTCGCCGGAGACGGGGATGCAGGTCGGGTGGATCTGCGTGTAGCAGGGGTTGGCGAACAGCGCCCCCTTGCGGTGCGCCCGCCAGGACGCCGTGACGTTGCAGCCCTTGGCGTTGGTGGAGAGATAGAAGACATTGCCGTAGCCCCCGGAGGCGAGCACCACGGCGTCGGCGAGGTGGGTGGTGATCTCGCCGGTGACCATGTCCCTGGCGACGATGCCCCGCGCCCGACCGTCGACGATGATCAGCTCGAGCATCTCGTGGCGCGAGTGCATCGTGACGTTGCCGGCGTCGATCTGGCGCTCCAGCGCCTGGTAGGCCCCGATCAGCAGCTGCTGGCCGGTCTGGCCGCGGGCGTAGAAGGTGCGGGACACCTGCACGCCGCCGAACGAGCGCGTGTCCAGCAGGCCCCCGTACTCGCGGGCGAACGGCACACCCTGCGCCACGCACTGGTCGATGATCTGCCTGCTGATCTCGGCGAGCCGGTGCACGTTGGACTCCCGCGCCCGAAAGTCGCCGCCCTTGACCGTGTCGTAGAACAGCCGGAACACGCTGTCGCCGTCGTTGCGGTAGTTCTTCGCGGCGTTGATCCCGCCCTGCGCGGCGATCGAGTGCGCCCGGCGCGGGCTGTCCTGGTAGCAGAACGAGCTGACCTGGTAGCCGAGCTCCCCCAATGAGGCACCAGCGGCTCCGCCAGCCAGGCCGGTGCCGACCACGATGACGTGCAGCTTGCGCTTGTTGGTCGGGTTCACCAGCTTCATGCCGAAGCGGCGGTGCTCCCAGCGCGTCTCGATGGGCCCGTCCGGGGCGACCTGGTCGGCGATCGGCGTCCCGACGGAGTACTCGGAGTAGTTCATCTGCATCCCTCAGACCAATCCGAAGGTGACCGCGAGCGGCACGGACAGGAAGCCGGCGGTGAGCACGACGGCGAAGGCCGTCGAGAAGCCCTTGAGCGCGCGCTGCCTGGCGTTGTTGGACCAGCCCAGCGTCTGCAGGCCGCTCCACAGGCCGTGCCGGACATGGACGCCCACGGCCAGTACGGCGAGCACGTAGAACAACGTCACGTACCACCGGGCGGGGGTGAAGTCGGCGTGCAGGTTGTCGTAGACCTGCAGGTGCACGCCGTGCGGGTTGAGCGTGCCGGTGGTCAGGTCGAGCAGGTGGTAGATCACGAACAGCACGACGATCACGCCGCCCCAGCGCATCGTGCGCGCCGCGTAGCTGCCGGCCACCTTGTTGCGGACCGCGTACTTCACCGGCCGGGCCCGCCGCGCGCGCAGCGTCAGCACGGTGGCCGACCAGATGTGCGCCAGGATCGACACGGTCAGCGCGAACCGGACGAACCAGAGCGTGCCCTCGTACGGGAC
>DATAYB010000502.1:0-3248 GCA_036272795.1 Pseudonocardia sp. | reverse complement strand
CGGCATGAAGCCGGGGCTGCGGGTGCTGGCCACGCAGACCCGGCCGGCGACCGCCGAGGAAGCCACCGAGCTCAAGCTGTCCCCCGGCCAGCCGATCCGCGAGATCGAGCGGCTGCGCACCGCCGACGAGGCGCCGGTGGTCTACTCGCTGGACCGGATCCCGGAGACGCTGCTGGTCGGGGTGCCCGTCGAGGCGTTGAGCACCCCGCTGTTCGAGCTGCTCGCCTCGGTCGGCGCCCCGGTGCGTACCGCGTCCGCCGTGCTCACCCCGCTGATCGCCAACACCCGGCTGGCCGGCCTGCTCGGCGTGTCACGGGGCGCCCCGTTGCAGGGCATCGAGGAGACCGACTACTCCGAGTCCGGCGACCCGGTGATGCGGTCCTCGGAGTGGCACGTGCCCGGGGTGTTCGAGCTCCGGGTGAACCGCCGATCCTGATCTAGTACTCAGCCTCCGGAACACCGCGCAACAGCACCGAAATATGGTCGCAACCTAGCGGGTCCGCGCGGAAACACGACCGTCACATATTCACCTCGTGTTGGAATCATTGCCTCAGTACGGTCGATCCTGACCCGCTATCGAAGCGGGGCGCGTCTAGGGTTCCGCCGCCGAGTGCCAGCCGTACCGGCGCCGGTGGGCCTGGTCCGAGAGACGCAGGCGCCGTAGTCCGCGAGCCGCGCGGGCCGGTGCTCCACGGCGGGAGAAAAGCCCGGGAGGCCGAATTTGGGCCCGGGCGTGTCCGCGCTGCGCTCGTCCGGTCCCTTGCACGCAAGGGAGTCTCCGTGTGACCGCGCTCGACGATCGCCCACTCTCCGACCTACGGGACTTCGGCTACGACCAGCAACTCGAACGCAAGGTCGGCACCTTCGCCTCGTTCGCGGTCGGCTTCTCCTTCGTGTCCATCCTGACCACCGTGTTCCAGCTGTTCGGGCTGGGCTTCGGCTTCGGCGGCCCCGCCTTCTTCTGGACCTGGCCCGCCGTGTTCGCCGGCCAGCTCCTCGTGGCGCTGTGCTTCGCCGAGCTGGCCGCCCGCTACCCGCTCTCCGGCGCGATCTACCAGTGGTCCCGGCGCCTCGGCGGTGCCGTGCTGGGCTGGTTCGCCGGCTGGACGATGATCATCGCGCAGGTCGTCACGCTGGCGGCCGCCGCCATCGCGCTGCAGGTCGTGCTGCCGGTCGTGTGGACGGGCTTCCAGCTCCTCGGCGGCGACCCGGCGCTGAACACCGTGTCCGGCGCGTCCAACGCCGTGCTGCTCGGGGTGATCCTGCTGGCGGTGACCACGGCGCTGAACGCGGCCAGCATCCGGATGACCGCGATCGCCAGCTCGGTCGGCGTGGTGTGCGAGCTGGTCGGCGTGGCGCTGGTAGTCGCGCTGCTGTTCACCCACGCCGAGCGCGGGCCCGGCGTCGTGCTGCACACCACCAACCTGGACGCCTCCACCGGCTACTTCGGCCCGCTGCTGGTGTCCTCGCTGATGGCCGCGTACGTGCTGGTCGGCTTCGACAGCGCCGGCGAGCTGTCAGAGGAGACGCACCGCCCCCGCCGCACCGCGCCGCGCACCATCCTGCGCGCGGTGGCCGTCTCGGGGGTCGGCGGCGCGCTGCTGATCCTGGCCGCGCTGATGGCGGCGCCGAGCGTCACCGACGGCAACCTCGCCTCCCAGGGACTGCCCTACGTGCTGACCAGCCGGCTCGGCACCGTGCCCGGCAAGCTGCTGCTGCTCGACGTCGCCATTGCCATCTTCGTCTGCACGCTGGCCATCCAGACGTCGGCCAGCCGGATGATCTTCTCGATGGCCCGCGACCGGGTGCTGCCGTGTTCCGGCCTGCTCGGCGCGGTCTCCAAGCGCACCAGCACCCCGGTCGCGCCGACGGTGGTCGCCGGTGTGCTGGCCGCCGCCCTGCTCATGGTCAACATCGGCAACCCGGCGCTGTTCCTCGCACTGACCAGCGTCTGCATCATGCTGATGTACCTGGCCTACCTGATGGTCACCGTGCCGATGCTGGTCGCCAGGCTGCGCGGCCGGCTCACCACCGACGCGTCCGACGAGACCGGCAGGCCGCTGTTCTCGCTGGGCCGCTGGGGGGTTCTGGTGAACGCCGTCGCCGTGCTTTACGGGCTGGGTATGGCGATCAACCTGGGCTGGCCGCGCGCCGAGGTGTTCGACCCCGAGGGCGGGCACTGGTACCTGCAGTGGCTCGGGCCGATCGCGCTCGGCGTGACCCTGCTGCTCGGCCTGCTCGCCTACGCCGTGCAGCGCCGCGACTACCACGCCGCGGTCGGCTCGGCGCCGCCGCTCGACCCGGCCGGGCGTATCGCGCTGGCCGGTGCGGGTGCCGGTGCGGGAGTCGCGGCGGAGGAGGCGTGATGGGGTACGCGCACGAGATCCCCGGCGGTGCCGCCTGGTCGGCCACCGTCCGCGCCGCCCGCGCGGTCACCTTCACCGCCCGGGGCGACGGCGCCAACCTCTCCCTGCTGCTGATCGGCGCCGACCGGCTGGACAGGCTCAACCTGCCGGACACGCTGAAGGCGCAGATGAGCGCGCGGATCCGGCCGCCGATGGTGCTGATGTCCGACCGGGGCCACGCCCTCGCCTCGGTCGTCGCGTCCTCGCTGGACTGGCACGACGCGCTGACCGGCTTCGGGCACGAGACACACCTGGAGCGCTTCGGGCCCTCGGGCTACGGCACCGACCGCAACTCCTGGCGCCGGGCGGCGCGCACCGGCCTGGTGAGCGAGCTGACCAAGCACGGGCTCTCCGAGGTGGACCTGCACGGCTGCATCAACGTGTTCACCAAGATCGCGGTGGACGACGGCGCGGGGCTGCGCCACTACCCCGGGTACTGCCGGGCCGGCGACACCCTCACCCTGCGCACCGAGCAGGACCTGCTGCTGGTGGCCGCCGCGGTGCCGCACGCGATGGACCCGGGCCCGTGGCAGCCCGCCTCGGTGCTGGTCGAGGTGGCTGTCGCCGCCCCGGTCGCCGAGGACGACCCGAGCCGCACGTTCCGCGACGAGAGCGCCCGCGCGCTCGAGGAGACCGGGAAGGCGTTCCTGTGAGCACCGTGAACACGACCACGCTCTCCGACCTGGACCCTGCGGTCGCGGTGTACGACGAGGTCGTGGCGGCCGGGGACGGCGCGCTGGTGCCCGTGCCGGCCGGCGGCGAGCTGCGGATCGTGGACCTGCACGGCAACCAGGCGGTCGACACGCTGCTCTACGACGCGCACGACGTCCGCAACCGCTACTC
>DATAYB010000501.1:0-21867 GCA_036272795.1 Pseudonocardia sp. | reverse complement strand
CCGAAGGTCGCCCCCTCGTGCCGGGCGCGTACCTGCGTGACGATCCCGGAGGTCAGCACCGGGCCCACCCCGGGCACCGGGCGCACGGTCACGACGACGTCGTCGAGCTGCAGGTACGCCTCCGGCGCCAGCGCGACGCTGAACAGCAGCGGGGTGGAGTCCTCCGTGCCCGCGACCAGCCCCACCGGCGGGGCGCTCACCTCGGCGTTGTCCGTCACCGGAGCCTCCCGTCAGCGCCTCGACCCAGCCATGTGCGTGCGCCGCATTGCTACCACGCACACACGCGCCCCCCGGCGGCGGGAGCCCCGCGAGTCGCTGGATTGTGCAGCCCGAGTCGCTGGATCGTGCAGACCCAGTCTGCGGACGCGGAGCTAGCTCCCGCCGGCCGGTTCGAGGATCACCACCGGGATCTCGCGGTCGGTCCACGCCTGGTAGTTGTCGAAGTCGGCGTAGGCGTCGACGAGCAGCGGCCAGAGGCGGGCCCGCTCGCCGGCGTCGGCGGTCCTGGCGCGCACCGCCCTGCGCTCCGCCCGGATCTGGACGTACGTGACGGGGTGCGCGCGCAGGTTGTGGTACCACTGCGGGTGCTTGGGCAGGCCGCCCTGCGACCCCACGATGACGACATCGGCGCCGTCGAGGATGTAGAGCAGCGGCGTGGTGAAGATCTTGCCCGACCTCCGGCCCCGGTGCTCGAGCAGCAGGGTCGGCACGGGCTTGCGGAAGCCGGCGCCGATGCGCCACTTCCCACCGACCCGGCCACCGGTGCGGCGGTACACCCAGACCTGGGCGACCGCCATGTACCTCATGACCTTCGGCACGACCGGGGAGTCGAGGCCCTTCGGCCGGGGAGGCGGAGTCGGCATGATCAGCCCGCCCCGAGGAACTTGACGACACGGTCCACCACGGCGGGATCCTCTCTGAAGCACCAGTGGCCCACGCCGGGCACGATCTCGACGGTCGAGCCGGCCAGTGCGGCGCCGTAGCGGTAGGCCTCCTCGGTGCCCAGGTACGGGTCGCCCTCACCCCAGACCACCAGCGACGGGCACCGCACCTCCTCCAGCGCCACCCCGGCGGCGCGCAGTGCACCGGGGTTGGCCGAGCGGTACAGCCCCAGGATCGCACGGCGCATGCCGGGGTCCAGGTACCTCGTGGCGTCATCCAGGAACTCGTCGTCCATCGGGCCGGGACGAGGGCTGGACAGCCGGCTGAGCACCTTCAGCGTCGAGCGGTTCATGCCGAGCACCGCCAGCTCGCCCAGCGCCGGCACCCGCCACACCCGCGCCAGCCAGTGCCAGCGGTACGCGGCGGACAGTGGCACGGCGTCGATCACTACCAGCTTCTCCAGCTGCTCCGGGCGAAGGGCGGCGGCCGCCAGTGCCACCGCGCCCCAGTCGTGCACCACGAGCCGGTAGTGGTCCACGCCGAGGTCGTCCACGAACGCCCGGAACCACTGCTTGAGCGTCGCGAAGTCGACCAGGTCGGGGCGGGCCGAGCGGCCGAAGCCCGGCATGTCCGGGGCGATCACCTGACCCAGCTCGCCCGCGCGGTCCAGGAACGGGGCCCACACGTCGGCGGAGTCCGGGTTGCCGTGCACGAAGATGACCGGAGCACCGGTGCCGCTCGCCCGCGCCGCGGTGCGCAGCCCCACGATGTCGCGGTACCCGACCTCGTCGGCTCTCATCAGGCGCCTCCCTGGTCCACGTCGACCGACGATCTTGGCGAGCACGATCGTGCCATGCCCGGCAAGCCTCGGCCAGGCCAGAAAGGCGGCGTCAGCTCCGGCCGGCCGCCTCGGACGGCTCGGCGAGCAGGAAGCTGGGCTCCGTGAGGCCGCGCCGCTCGGCGGTGGCACGCACCTCGGCCACCACGGCGTCCACCGAGGCGGCCCCCACCAGCGCGATCGCCGAGCCACCGAAGCCGCCGCCGACGAGACGCGCGCCCAGTGCACCGGCAGCCCTGGCGCCGTCCACCGCGCTCTCCAGCTCGGGGCAGCTCAGTGCGTAGTCGTCGCGCAGCGAGGTGTGCGAGGCATCCAGCAGCGGCCCCAGCTCGGCGACCCGGCCGGCCTCGAGCAGGTCGGCCGCCGCACTGGCGCGCGCCGTCTCGGTGATCACGTGCCGCACCCGCTTCAGCAGCACCGGGTCGTCCACACCGAGGGCCGCCAACCCGGACTCCGCCGCCGCCACCGACTCCACCCGGCCCAGTGCGGGCACCCCGAGCAGCGCGGCCGCCCGGTCCACCGCCGCCCGCCGGTCGTGGTACTGACCGTCCACCAGGCGGTGCGGGGCGTTCGTGTTGATCACCAGCATGGCCAGCTCGCGGGCTGCCAGGGACAGCGGCAGCTGGCGCGTCTCGAACGTGGCACAGTCCAGCCGCAGGCAGTGGCCGGCGCGGGAGTGCACCGCGGCCACCTGGTCCATGCCGCCGGTGGAGGCCAGCGCGATCTCGTTCTCCGCGCGCACCGCGGCCCGCGCCAGCCGCGACCGCGTCGCCGAGCCGGCCAGCCCCGCCCCGCCGCCGTAGAGGTCGAGCAGCGCCACCCCGAGCGAGCACTCCAGGGCCGCCGAGCTGGACAGCCCCGCGCCGACGGGTACGTCCGAGTGCACCGCGACGTCCACCCCGCTGGAGCTCGGCGCGAGCACACCCTCGTCCACCAGCGCCCACACCGTGCCGGCCAGGTACGCCGCCCAACCGGCCGGGTAACCGGCGTGCACGTCGGCCACCGGGCCCGTCCACGGCTCATCGAGCTGGCCGGACACCAGCCGCAGCAGCCCGTCCGAGCGGGGCCGCACGGCAGCCCACGTGCGGTGCGGCAGCGCGTAGGGCAGGCAGACGCCGCCCGCGTAGTCGACGTGCTCGCCGATCAGGTTGACCCGCCCGGGCGCAGACCACACGCCGGTCGGGTCACCGCCGAACGACGCGGTGAACAGCGCTGCCGCGACCTTCGCCGACGCGGCCGTGGACGGCGGGTGCCAGCTCGCCGAGGTCACGGAACGGCCACGTCGCGCAGCCGGCGGGCGATCCGCTCCGGGGTGGTGTCGTTGATCCAGGCGCCGAGCCCTGACTCCGAACCGGCCAGGAACTTCAGCCGGCCGGGCGCGCGCATCACGGAGAACAGCTGCAGGTGCAGCCGGCCCAGCTCGCGGTCCTCCCCCACCGGGGCCTGGTGCCACGCGGCGATGTACGGCGTGCGGCTCACCCCGGGGAAGAACCGGTCCACGCGCCCCAGCAGGTCGAGGTAGACGACGGCCAGCTCCGCGCGCTCGTCGCCGGTCAGCGCGGCCAGGTCGGGCACGTCGCGGTGCGGCGCCAGGTGTACCTCGAGCGGCCACTTCGCGGCGAGCGGTACGTAGGCGCTCCACTGCTCACCCCGCAGCACCATCCGCACGTCGGCCCGCTGCTCGTCGGCCAGCACGTCGGCCAGCAGCGAGCCGCCGGTGGCCGCCCGGTGCTCCCGCGCCCTGCGGACCAGCGCCTGGGTGCGTGGCGGCAGGTAGGGGTAGGCGTAGATCTGACCGTGCGGGTGGGTCAGCGTCACGCCGATCTCCTCACCGCGGTTCTCGAAGGGCACCACCTGGCGCGTGCCGGGCAGCGCGGAGAGCGCCTCCGTGCGGTCCGCCCACGCCTCGATGACGGTACGCGCCCTGCGCTCGCTGAGGGTCGCGAAGCTGCCGGTCGGGTCGGAGGTGAAGCAGACGACCTCGCAGCGCCCGATGCCGCCGGAGAAGCTCGGGAACCGGTTCTCGAACACCACGACGTCGTAGTCCGGCGCGGGGATCTCGGTGGCCGGCTCGCCGGGGCGCGTCGGGGCCAGCGGGTTCTCGTTCGCGGGCGGCATGTACGTGCGGTTCATCCGGTGCGCGGCCATGGCGACGTAGTCCCCGGTGAGCACGTCCAGCCGGATCTCGGAGTGCGTGTCCGGTCGTGTCAGGCCCCGGGTGTCGGTTTCTGTTCGTTTCGCGGTACCGGACAGATAGGGCTCGCGGTCGTCGAAGTAGAACAGCTCGCGGCCGTCGGACAGCCGGATCTCGGACTTGCGGAACTGTGCCTCGGCCGGCCGTGCGCCGGTCCCGGACCCCACGCTCAGCTCGCTCACGACTCAACGACGATCAGCTCGCCGACCAGGCCGGCGAGCGTCTCGCGCGCACCGTCGTCAATCCCGTCATCGGTCACGAGTATGTCCACCTCGGTGAGTCTGGCGATGGTCTGCAGGCCGACGATGCCCCACTTGGAGTGGTCGGCGACCACCAGGATGCGCCGGGACGACTCGATCATCGCCCGGTTGGTCTGGGTCTCCAGCAGGTTGGGGCAGGTCAGGCCGGCGCGCGGGTCGATGCCGTGCACGCCGAGCACAAAAAGGTCCAGGTGGATGCCCTGCAGCGCGACCACCGCGAGCGGCCCGCCCAGCGCGTCCGACGGCGTGCGCATCCCGCCGGTGAGCAGCACGGACTGCTCGACCCGGCGGTTGCGGTACATCTCGTCGGCCACCGGCAGTGAGTTGGTGACGACCGTCAGGTCAGGCACGTCGAGCAGCTCGGTGGCCACCAGCAGGGTCGTGGTGCCACCGGAGATGCCGAGCGAGCTGCCCGGCGGCACCAGCGCGGCGGCCGCCCTGGCGATCGCGGACTTGGCCGCGACCTGCTGGGTGATCTTGGTGGCGAAGCCGGGTTCGTGCACGCTGGCCATCCGGGGCAGCGCCGCGCCGCCGTGCACCCGGTCCACGAGGCCCTGACCGGCCAGCTCGCCGATGTCGCGGCGAATCGTCATGTCCGAGACGCCCAGCTCCGTGACCAGGTCGGCGACCTTCACCGCGCCACTGCGCGCCACCTGGTCCAGGATCAGCTGCTGGCGCTGTCGAGCCAGCATCAGCCCGCCCGCGAGGTGAGATCGCGAAGCGCGCGGCGGGACGTCTGCATGGCCATATCATGTCCAGCTCGGCCTACAAAGTCAACAAGATCGAACATTTCAGAACGAAAATACCGACGTTGATCTAGCTTCTTTGTTGAGAAATGTTGACTTACCCGCCGGTTATCGGTGATGCTGCTCGGCAACACTCACCCGTGAGCACACGCAGACTCGGTGCACTCGGTGCAAAGGAGCACTCCATGAGACCGTCCCGGTTCCCTGCCATCGCGTGCGCGTTCGGCGCCTCGGCTCTGCTCGTCGCCGCGTGCTCCAGCGGGCAACAGGCGAGCTCCGGATCCGGGGCACAGAGCGCCGGGCCGGTCGCCGGCAACATCACCATCGCCTACCTGCAGAAGCAGGGCGACCAGCAGTACTTCATCGACGAGGCCGCGGGCGCGCAGGCCGCCGCCAAGGAGCTGTCGACCCCGGCCTCGACGGTCACGGTCAAGATGGTGAACCTGGGGCAGGACGCCAACAAGGCGGTCACCGAGACCGACTCGGCGGTGGCCCAGAAGGTCAACGGCATCGCCATCGTGGTGCCCGACCAGAAGATCGGCCCGCAGGTGGCCAGCTCGGCCGCCACCGCTGGCACCCCGCTGGTCTCGTCCGACGACACGATCTCCGACAGCGCCGGCGCGCCCGTGCCGTTCGTCGGCTTCGACGGCTATGACATGGGCTCCAAGGTCGGCACCGAGGCCGCCAAGGAGGCCGGCCCGAAGGGCTGGACCGCCGCCGACACCGCGGTCATCTACGCCTCCAAGCAGGACCTCACGGTCTGCCAGGACCGGGTGCGCGGCGAGAAGGAGCAGTACACCAAGGGTGGCGGGATCGGCAAGGCGATCGACGTCGGCACCGACAACAGCGTGAACGGCGCGCAGAGCACCGCCTCCGGCATCATCACCGGCAACCCCACGGTCAAGAACTGGGTCGTGATGGGCTGCAACGACGAGAACGTGTCCGGGGTGCTGCAGGCGCTGTCCAACGCGAAGGTGCCGGCCGGCAACGTCGTCGGCGTGGGCCTCGGCGCCTACATCGCCTGCAAGTCGTGGCAGCCGGGCGCGGCGGCTGACGGGTTCGGCTCCGCGCTGTACATCGACGGCCACGACGTGGGCGGCGACGCCGTGCGTACGCTGGTCGCCAAGATCCGCAACGGCACCCCGCTGCCCCCGAAGACGATCGCCAGGACCCAGATCGTGGATGCCGCCAACGCCGCCTCCACGACGCTGAAGTGCACCTGAGCGGGTCGACACGGTGCCAGACACAACAGCCGTGACATCGACCGGACCGGGCACCGAGCCGCCCATCGCCCTGCGCATGACGGGGGTGAGCAAGCGGTTCGGGCCGGTACGGGCGCTGCGTGACGTGAGCGTCGAGTTCCGGGCCGGCGAGGTCACCGCGCTGATGGGCGAGAACGGCGCCGGCAAGTCCACGCTGCTCAAGGTGCTCATCGGGGCGCTACCGATCGACGAGGGCACGGTGGAGCTGGACGGCCGGCCGGTCACCTTCGCCGACCCGACCGCGTCCAGGGCCGCCGGCGTCCGGGTCGTCGCGCAGGAGCCGGAGATCATCCCCCACGTCAGCGTGGCGGAGAACATCTTCGTCGGCGCGCTGCCGGCCCGGCGGCGGCTGTTCCGCAAGGGCGAGCTGGTCGCCAAGGCCACCGAGCTGATCGTGCGGTACGGCTTCGGCCAGGTGCTGCACCCGGAGACGGTGGGCTCCCGGCTCACCCCGGCGCAGCGCCAGCTGGTCGAGATCCTGCGGGCGCTCACCGACCAGCCCCGGGTGATCGCGTTCGACGAGCCGACGTCGTCGCTGTCCGACGGCGAGGTGGAGCTGCTGTTCACCCTGATCCGGCGGCTCCGCGAGCAGGGCGTGGCGGTGATCTACGTCAGCCATCGGCTCAAGGAGGTCTTCGCGCTCGGCGACCGGATCGCGGTACTGCGCGACGGTGCCCACGTGGGCACCAGGCCGGTCGCCGGTACGTCCGAGAGAAGCGCCAGCGGAACGAGCATGGTCACCGAGGCCGAGCTGATCCGCATGATGGTCGGGCGCGACCTGTCCAGCCTGTACCACGACGAGGTGCCCCGCCCCACGCCCGGCGACGTGGTGCTCGACGTGGCCGGGGTGTCCTCGGCGGACGTGCACGACATCAGCTTCCAGGTGCGCGCCGGCGAGATCGTCGGGCTCGCCGGGCTGATCGGCGCGGGGCGGTCCGAGCTGGTCAGGGCACTGATCGGGGCCGAGCCGATCACCGGCGGCAGCGTGACCTTCCAGGGCAACGTACGGCGCTTCCACTCGCCGAAGGACGCCGTACGCGCCGGCATCGGGCTGGCCCCCGAGGAACGCAAGGCCGAGGCGCTGTTCATGCAGCGCAGCGTCCGGGAGAACACCGCCACGGCGATCTACGACCGGATCCGCCGGTTCCGGGTGATCAACCGCAAGGCCGAGCGCGCCACCGTGGCCACCTTCCTTGAGCGGCTGCGGGTCCGCACGCCCGGCATGGAGTACCCGGTCTCCAACCTCTCCGGCGGCAACCAGCAGAAGGTGGTGCTGGCCAGGTGGCTGGCGCGCAACCCGGCACTGCTGATCCTGGATGAGCCCACCCGCGGTGTCGACGTCGGCGCCAAGTCAGAGATCTACGCGATCATCCACGAGCTGGCCGCCACCGGCATCGCGATCCTGATGGTGTCCTCCGAGCTGCCCGAGGTACTGGGGCTGGCGGACCGGATCATCGTCATGCAGAACGGCCGGATCACCGGCGAGCTGGCCCGCGCCGAGGCCACCGAAGAGGGCGTGCTCGCACTGGCCATGGCCGACGACCTGTCCGACCTCGTCGTCGGACTGCAGACCGAGACCTCCGGAGCAGCAACGTGAGCGATCCCGACACCGTCACCGACACCGGCGCCACGACGAGTCCCGACACCGCGACGAGCTCCGACACCGCGACCGGGGCCCAGAGCTCCGGGGCCGGGCCGGCGGCCCCGCGCCCGGGTGTCGAGGGGACCGAGGCCCCGGCGGGCACCCCCGCCGGGGACCGCAACCACGTGGCCCGCGTGCTCGGCGTGCTGACCAACGCCGACCGGGTACAGAACCTGATCCTGCTCGCGGTGATCGTGATCATCGCCGCGTTCGTGACCTCCCGCCAGCCGGCGTTCCTGACCTGGGGGAACCTGAGCATCGCGGTCACCGGGACGATCATCCTGTTCGGGCTGACCGGCCTCGTCGAGCTGCTGGTGATCATCGTCGGCGGCCTGGACATCTCGGTCGGCTCGATCGTCGGGCTGAGCTCGGTGGTCGGCGCCCTGGTCTGGACGCACACCGGACAGAACGGCGGGCTCGCCGTGCTCAGCGCGCTGCTGATCGGCCTGCTCTGCGGGCTGGCCAACGGGCTGCTGATCATCTACGGCCGGGTCAACCCGTTCATCGCCACGCTGGCCACCCTGGCCGCGTTCAAGGGCATCGGCCAGGTGCTCTCCGACGGCGGCGCGATCGGCAGCGGCTTCGCCTCCAACGCGATCTTCATCTTCATCCAGCGCGGCAGCGTGGCCGGCCTGCCGACGCAGCTGTTCATCCTGGTGATCGTGGCGCTCGCGCTGGCGTTCCTGCTGCTCTACACCGACATCGGGCGCAACGTGTACGCCATCGGCGGCAACCCGACGGCCGCCCGGCTCGCCGGCGTGAACATCAACCGCTACGTGCTCGCGGTGTACCTGGTGGTCGGCTTCGTCGCCGCGATCGCCGGCGTGATCCTGATGGCCCGGCAGGGCTTCGGCCAGCAGACCGGCTCGGTCGACGGCCTGGAGCTCAAGGCGGTCACCGTGGCCGCGCTGGGTGGCGCGTCACTGCGCGGCGGCCGGGGCGGCGTGCTCGGCGCGGCGCTGGCGATCGTGCTGCTCGGCTTCCTCGAGAACGGCATGAACGTGCTCAACATCAACACGTTCTGGCAGAACGTCGCGCAGGGCACCCTGCTGCTGATCGCCGTGATCGCGCAGCAGCGCCGCCGCAAGGAACGCGCGATCGGCATCCCGGACTAGCTGGCTCGCCGGCCGGGGCACGTCACCTCACCCGAGCTCCGGCGCGGGTGGGTACGTGAACCGTTCGAGCAGGTCGCTGAACTGGGCCCGCTCAGCGGGTTCGAGGTGGGCGAGCAGGCCGGCCCCAACATCCCGGGCGGCCACGTGGGCCGCTTCGAAGGTGGCCCGCCCCTTGGCCGTCAGCTCGACGGCGTGCACCCGGCGGTCGCCAGGCACAGCGCCCCGGAGCACGAGGCCGACGGACTCGAGGTGATCGAGCGTGCGGACCATGGCGACCTTGTCGGTGCCCACCCGCGCGGCAAGCTCACGCTGGCTGAGCGGCCCCTGCTCGGTCAGCTCGATGAGCACCGCGAAATGCCGCAGCTCGATGTCGAACGTCTTCAGCACGGCGGCGAACTCTGCCACCGCGCGCTCGTGCGCACGGCGCAGCATCAGGCCGAGGGCGAAGGACCCGTCGAGCGTCCGCCGGCGGGCCAACTCCTCGGTGGCACGACTGTCCTGGTCAACGGGAGCCATGGACGGAGGCTAGCCGGCAATGTCCCGCCGCAAGACGGTTTCATCTGTAACAGTCATCTCAGCTTCCCAATAAAGTTTCTACTGACACTGTTACAAATGTAACCATCTTGTCGTGACCCACCACAGCTCGCAGCGGCAGCACCGCCCGAAGGTGCCGGCCAGCCGTACCCTCGACACCTGCCGGAGCATCTCGAAAGATCTGCTGGACCGGTCAGGCGGCCCCTCCGGGATGGTGGTCGCCTCCGTGCCCACCGTCGTGTTCGTCGTGGTCAACGGCTTGGCGGGGTTGTACCCCGCCCTGCTCACCACTGTCGCCGTCGCGCTACTGGCGTTCGGCTGGCGGGTGAGCCGGCGGGAGCCGCCGCGCCAGGCGGTCATCGGGCTGCTCATCGCGGCGGCCTGTGCCACCGTCGCGGTCCTCACGGGCGAGGCGCGCGGGTTCTTCGTGGTTCCGATCGCCATCCCGCTCGTGGCCGTCGCCTGCAGCATCGGGTCCCTGCTGCTGCGCCGGCCTCTGGCCGGACTGCTGCTCAACCGGTTCTGCGGTGGCCCACCGGGCTGGCGCGCAGACCGCCCGCTCGTCCGGATCTACTCGTGGTCCACCGCGGTGTGCATCGTCGTGAACGTGGCCAACTTCGCCGTGCAGCTCGCGCTCTTCCTGGCGGACGAGACCGCGTGGCTGGCAGTCGCGCACGTCGTCACGCCCGTGCTGTTCGGGGTCGTCATGGTCGCCACCATCGTGCTCGCGCGCCGTGCCATGGCCGGCCGACCGGCCCGTTCCGGCCCGCCGTCCCCCGGACCGGGTGAGCAACCATTCGGATACTGATCATCGGCGGCGGCGTCGGCGGGCTCTGCCTGGCCCACGGGCTGCGCGCGGCGAACCTCGACGTCACCGTCCACGAGCGCGCCGCCGGGCCCACCGAGCAGCTGGCCAGCTACGGCATCCACCTGAACGCCGACGGCTGCCGCGCCCTGCACGAGTGCCTGCCTGCGCGGAACTGGGCCAGGTTGGACGCCGTCGCCGGGTACGCCCCCGACGTCGTGCGCTTCCACGACGAGAGGCTGCGCACCCTGGCCACCCGGGACCGGGAGCCTGCCGGCGCACCAGACCCGGTGAGCCGCCGGCCGACGGCAGCAACTCCCGGGTTCGCGCGCAGTACCTGCCCGGCGGACGTCGAGCACCTGCCACCCGGCCAGCTGCTCGATCTGGTGCGGCGCCGGACTGACGGCTGGCACCCCGCGCTGCGCACGCTGCTCGCCGAGACCGACCCCGACACGGTCGCCCCCGTGACGCTGCGCGGCATGCCGACTCTGCGCCCGTGGCCGGCGAGCACGGTGACGCTGCTCGGCGACGCCATCCACAACATGACGCCGATGGCTGGGATCGGCGCCAACACCGCGCTGCGCGACGCCGGTGTGCTGCGCGGCGCCCTGGTCGACGCGGCCGCCGGCCGGCGGGGAGCCACTCGACGCCGTCGCCGACTACGAGCGGCGGATGCGGGGCTACGCCAACGAAGCGCTGCGCCGCTCGACCCGCAACGCGCGCGCCGCCGCCACCGAGTCTCGGCTGTCCCGGTTCGCCTTCCGCACGGCGCTGCGCGGCGCGGCGGCCGGATCCCGCCTGGCCGGGAAGCCTCGGCGCTAGCGCTGGGCGGCGGCCGCGATGACCTGTCGGGCGACCGTCGCGAAGTTGGCGGCGGCCCCTGGCGCCTCCCGACGGTGGACCACAGCGACCTCACACTCGGCCATCCCCTCGATCGGCACGAACCGCACCCCGGGGCGCGCGTAGAGCCGGGCGGCCACGGCGGGCACGATCGACAGGCCCCTGCCGAGCGCGACGGACTGCAGCTCGGCCTCGAAGGTGGCCGCCTCGTAGGTGATGTTCGCCGGAGTGTCCCGGTACACCGTGAGGATCCAGTAGTCCCGCCAGGCGTTGTCCCCCGGCGCGGCCACGATCGGCTCGCCGAGCAGCCGGGACACCGGGACGCTGGGCAGCGCGGCGAACGCGTGCCGCTCCGGTACGCATGCCACGCACGGCTCGGTGAGCAGCGTCGTCGCGACCAGCCCGGTCATGTCGTGCAGCGGCGGCCGCAGGATGGCGATGTCGGTGTCGCCGGTGTCGAGGCCGCAGTTCGGCGCGGCGAAGTCGTACTCGAGCAGCTCGACGATGACGTCGGGATACCGCTCGGTGAAGGCCCGCAGCACCGAGGGCACGTGGTCCACGGCCGCCCCGATCAGATACCCGACCCGCAGCCGGCCGAGCTCCCCGCGAGCCATCCGCGCCGAGCGTTCCAGTGCCGCGTCGAACCGCTTGAGCACCGCCTTGGCCTCGACCAGGAACTGTTCGCCGTTCGGGGTCAGCGCGGTGGCCCGCGTGGTGCGGGCGAACAGCCGCAGGCCGAGGTAGCCCTCCAGCTGGCGGATCGTGTAGCTCAGCGACGGCTGAGAGATGAGCAGCTGCTCAGCGGCCCTGGTGAAGTTCGCGGTCTGCGCGACGGCGACGAACGCGCGCAGGTGGCGCAGCTCCACATTCATAGACTGCATCTATGAAGTGTACGAAACTCGGTCTTTCTCTCCAGTGCCTTCCGGTTCCTACGCTCCGGCCACGCGCTTCGACGACGACCCGAGAAGAGGACCCGTGACAGGCACGCTGACCGAGCATCCCGATCTGCACGCCCGAGGCCGTGAGGCGCTGCTGCACGAGCCTCTCGGCGGGGACCCCGACAAGCTCACGCTGGTGAAGGCGAGCGGCTCGCTGGTCTGGGACGACACCGGCAAGGAGTACATCGACTGCACCGCGCAGGCCTGGTCGAACAACCTCGGCGCAGGCGACCCCCGGGTGATCGAGGCCGCCATCGAGCAGACCCGCCTGCTCACCCACGCCCGCCCGACCTTCCACACCGCCGCGCTGCTCGAGCTCGCCGAGCTGATGGTGTCGATCGCACCGGCCGGCCTGGACCGCGTCGGCTTCACCCTGCACGGCTCGATGGCCGTCGAGATGGCGCTCAAGCTCGCCATGCGCAACCGGCCGGACGCCCAGCACGTCGCCGTGCTGCACGACAGCTACCACGGCCGGTCGATCGCCACGATGGCCGCCAGCTGGCCGCACCCCGGCAACGTGTTCGGCCCGCTGCAGCCCCGGTTCCTACGCCTGCCCCGGCCCGACCTGTACCGCCCGCGCGCCGGGTTGAGCACCGAGCAGGACACCGAGCTGACCCTCGGGCTGGTCCGCGACGTCCTGACCAAGGGCACCGAGGGTCCGGTCGCCGCGCTGATCTACGAGCCGATCCAGGGCAACGGCGGGCACAACGCGTTCAGCGCCGCCTGGCACCGGGGCATCCGGGAGATCTGCGACGAGTTCGGCATCATGCTGATCATCGACGAGGTGCAGACCGGGCTCGGGCGCACCGGGGCGATGTGGGCGAGCGACTACTACGGCATCGAGCCGGACGTGCTCGTGTTCGGCAAGGGTGTCGGCGGTGGCTTCCCGCTCGCCGGGGTGCTGGCCAAGCGGCGGTTCGCCAACTTCCTGGCCGGCGACGACCAGCTCACGTTCGGCCAGTTCCCGATCTCCATCGCGGCCGGCCTCGCCACCGTCCGTGCGGTCCTCGCGGACGACCTGTGCGGCTTGGCGGCGGCGCACGGCCGGTACGCCACCGAGCGGCTGCTCGAGATGCAGCGCCGCCACCCGCTGATCGGCGACGTGCGCTCCCCCGGCCTGATGGTGTCGATCGAGCTGGTCAGGGACCGGGTGACGAAGGAGCCGGCCACCACCGAGGCGCACGAGGTGTTCGTCAAGGCGCAGGCGAGGGGCGTGATCCTCGGTGAGAGCCGCTACGCCGGGCTCGGCAACCTGATCAAGATCAAACCGCCGCTGGACATCAGCCGGGAGCTGCTCGCCCGCTCCCTCGACGTGCTCGACGAGGTGCTCGCCGAGGTGGAGACCGAACACGTGATGGCGGGCCCGTCATGACCGCCACCGACCACGAGGGTCGCCAGGCCGCCGCCGGCCGCCAGGTCGAATCCGACGCTACCGACCTCGCCGCCCTGGGCTACGGCCAGCAGCTCAGCCGCACGATGAGCCCGTTCACGGCCTTCGCGCTGGCCTTCTCGATGGTCTCGATCAACACGGGCATCGTGACGCTGTTCCTCGACCCGTTCAACCGGATCGGCGGCGCGGCCGTGCTGCTCTGGCTGATGGTCATCCCGATGGTGCTCACGCTGGTCGCGGTCTACGCCCACCTGGCCGGCCGGATCCCGATCACCGGGTACGCCTACCAGTGGTCGAGCCGGCTGGTGGGACCCCACTTCGGCTGGTTCACCGGGTGGATCGCGCTCGTCTCGTTCCTCGCCGGCACGGCGGGCACGGCCGCGGCCATCGGTTCGGTGTTCGCCCCGGAGATCTGGGCCAACCCGACCACCCGCCAGGTCCAGGCGCTGTCGATCGGCTGCACGGTGGTCGTGGCGGCGCTCAACGTGATCGGCGTGAAGATCGCCACGCGGGTCAACAACATCGGCGCCTCGATCGAGCTGATCGGCACGGTGCTGCTGGTCATCGCGCTGCTCGCCGGCGTGCTGGTGTTCTTCGGCCACACCGAGGGTCCTCGGATCCTCACGGACACCTCGGCGCTGAGCGGGCAACCGATCACGCTGGGCAGCATCGCGCTGGCCGCCCTGCTGCCGGTGTACGTGCTGCTCGGCTGGGAGGGCGCCGCCGACCTCGCGGAGGAGACGATCAACCCGCGCAAGGCGGCGCCCCGGGCGATGTTCCGCGCCGTGGTGGTCTCCGGCGTGATCGGCTTCGCGGTGTTCGCGCTGCTGGCGATGGCGCTGCCGTCGAGCCCGGCGACCTTCCTGACCGGCGCGGAGAACCCGGTGCTGAAGCTGGTGGCCGTGCAGCTCGGCCCGTTCGCCAGGGCGCTGATGATCGTGGTGGCTTTCGCGTCCATCTTCGCCTGCCTGATCGCGAACATGGCGGTGGCGACGCGGATGACGTTCGCGCTGTCCCGCGACAACATGCTGCCGGCATCGAAGCGGCTGCAGTCGGTCGGGGCGCGCACGAAGGCACCGATCCAGGCGATCGTGTTCGTCGCCGCCCTGGCCATCGGGCTGAACCTGCTCAACGCCGGGCTCGTCGGCAAGATCTACGCGATGGTCGGGCTGACCTACTACCTGACCTATGCGCTGACGATGGTCGCCACCGCGTTCGCCGAGCGGCGGCGCACCATCCCGGCGGCCACCGACGGCGTTTTCGACCTGGGCCGCTGGCTAAACCCGGTCGTCGGCCTCGGCCTGGTCTGGTGCGTGGCGGTGATCGCGGCGCTCACGCTGCCGGCCGAGAACAACCAGAACGCGGTAACCGTGCTGGTCGTGCTGGCTGTCGGGCTGCTCTGGTGGCTGCTGGTGCTGCGGCACCGGTTGAAGTCCGGCACAGCGGGCCCGCCGGACACCCGCGGCTGAACGGCACGCTCCGCCGGCTCCTTCGCCGAGTTCAACCTCAGTGGCGTGAGATCCAAAGCCAGTGAGGTTGAACTCGGCGCCTCAGTAGATGGCGCGGCCAGTCAGTCGCCGGTCAGCTCCGGGCAGCAGGCCGGCACCGCGCCCGCCGGCACCGCGCCCGCCGGCACCGCGTCGGCGGTGCCGTGCCCGGCCGCTCCCTCGGCGCGGTCGCCAGGGCGAGGGCCATAGCTGCCTCGGCGCAGGACCAGCACCAGCAGCAGCACGACCGCGCCGAGGCTGCCGGCCACGACGGGCAGCGTCCGCACACCGGACAGCTCGATCACAACCCCGCCGACCACCCCGGAAAGACCGGCACCGAAGTAGATGGCCGACGCGTTGAGCGAGAGCAGCAGACCGTTGCCGGGCGCGAGCTCGATCAGCAGGTTCTGCACGGGCGGGTTGGACGCCCACGCGAAGGCGCTCCACACGAACAGCGCCAGTCCGGCGCCCAGCACGGTCGTCGCGGTCAGCGGCAGCGTGGCCACCATCGCGACGAGGCCGACCGTGGCGACCAGCAGCGTGCGCATGATGCCGAACCGGTCCGTGGCGCGGCCGCCGAGGTTGTTGCCGACGAGCGCGCCGATCCCGTAGGCCAGCAGCAGCGCCCCGATCACGCTGCCGATGGCGCCCGTGGTCTCGGTGAGCAGCGGGACGACGTAGGTGTACACGCTCAGGCTCGACAGCACGCCGAACACGGTCACCCCGAGCACGGTGAGCACCCGCCGGTCGGCCGCCACCGCGAACCGCTCCCGCAGACCGACCGGCGGCGGCGCGGCGAGCCTCGGCACCAGCAGACGCACCACGCCCGCGAACACCACGCAGATCACCGAGATCAGCGCGAACACACCCCGAAATCCGATCGGGCCGCCCAGCACGGTGCCCGCCGGCACGCCGATGATCAGCGCGAACGTGAGGCCGCCGAACACCCTGGCCACCGCGCGGCCGCGCTCCGCCGGTGGCAGCAGCCCGGTGGCGAACAGCGTGGCGGCCGGCGTGTACACGGCGGCACCGAGCGCGGCGACCACGCGGGCGGCGAGCAGCAGCGGGTAGTTCGGGGCCAGCGCGGCCAGCAGGTTGCCGAGGCCGGCGACCAGCAGCGCGACGCACAGCAGCGTCCGCCGGTCCCACCTGCCGGTGAGCGTGGCCAGCAGCGGCGCCCCGACGGCGTAGCTGAGCGCGAACACGGTGGACAGCTGACCTGCGGCGCTCAGCGAGATACCCAGGTCGGCGCTCACCGCCGGCAGCACCCCGGACACGACGTAGGCGCTGGTCCCGACCGCGAACGCACCCCCGGCCAGCAGATACGTGCGCGCGGACATCGTTCAGCCTCCCCCGACGGAGGCGCTCGGCCCCCGTGACCACCCTCCGCCCC
The DNA here is from genome assembly GCA_036272795.1 of Pseudonocardia sp. Taxonomy (GTDB): domain Bacteria; phylum Actinomycetota; class Actinomycetes; order Mycobacteriales; family Pseudonocardiaceae; genus Pseudonocardia. The sequence continues at coordinate 5,541 of DATAYB010000501.1, read as the reverse complement.
ACGTTACGGTGAACACGACGGTGGGACGGAGGCCAATCCGCCCGGAGTTGGTCACACCACTCCCGGCCCCGGAAAGCGCTGGCCACCTCCGAAAGCATGGGAAACAACCAGGAAACTGCGTGTGATACTCGGGGTCCTGACGTGCCCGGTTCACCATTCGAGGTAGCTGAGATGGTCGACTCGCCGACCCACCCAGGCCGGTCCGGACCGGCCAACCCCGCGCTCGGACGCCCCGGCCGGACCACCATCAGGACCACCGCGACCGGCCGGCACCTGACGATCGCCGCGCCGATGACGCCCGCGCCCACCGGCGGGCTCGACAAGCCGGCCCCGCCGCGCCAGGACCTCGCGGACGAGGAGGCCAGGGAGGTCTACGCGGAGCTGCTGTCGATCGCGCGTGCGACCACCGACCGGGCGCTGCGCAACCGGCTGGACGTGCTGTGCGACCGGCTGGCGCCCCCTCCCGAGCCCGCCCTGATCGACGTGCCCCGGCTGACCGCCCGGGAGCTGCAGGTACTCGGCGAGATCGCGCTCGGCCGCACCAACAGCGAGGTCGCCGAGAGGCTGTCGATCATGCCGACGACGGTCAAGACCTACCTCAAGAACACGATGCGCAAGTTCGGCACCCGCAACCGTGTGGAGACGATCCTCGCGGCGCGCCGGGCCGGCGTGCTCAGCAGATAGCCCGCTCCCTGCGCGCCGCCCCGCTCGGCCGGCGACTACTGGAGGCCGCGCATCGCGGCGACGACCTCGGCAAAGCTGACATAGATCTTCTCCGGTAGGCCGCGCACCGCCTCGCGGAGCTGAAAGCTCGCGCCGTTGTAGTCGGCCCAGGCCACGACCTGCCACCGAGGCGCCGGGTAGGTCATCCCGACGAGTGCATGCGCAATCTGGTCAGCTCCGATACGTGGCATTCCGAACCTCCCCACGGGCGGACCCACGGGCCATCACACGTGCCGCACCGACGAGCCATGAGCTCGCGGCACGATGGCCGGCCGCCTTGAGACGAGAACCCCACCGCACTGCGATGGGTACACTCTTGTCTACCTCGGTCGAGTGAGTGATCGCCATCACAATTTCGTAAGTTCACCGCGCTGTAGCACTTGGCGGAGGCGCCTCGCTGAGGATGCACTCAGCAAAGCCGGCTCGACACCTCGGCCCCTACGCCCATCACCGCAGCTCAGCGCGAGTTTGGCGTGACACATCCCGACGGCCTCAATGCGACACGAGGACCTCGCCGGCCCCCGGATCGTCCAGCTCGACGCCGGGCAGCTCGAATGGGGCGCCGGGTCCGGCGACGGTCAGTGCGCTGATGGTCCGGGTCATTCCGAGTCCTGTCGCGCGGCGGGCCGAGGCGAGGAGCGCTCGACCCGCCTCCACTAGTAAAACTCGGAGACTATCGCCAAATTTGACTACTTTGTGGTCAGTTCAGGTCCTGCAGCTGCTCACCGAGCGCGCCGAGCAGCCCCAGGAGGCCGTCCGACGATGCGCGTTCCCCGCCGTTCTCCCACAGCGGGTGCCGCAACTGGGGCAGCCCGTCCCCGTCGTGGTCCGAGTCGTCGTTCGACACCGTGTCCTGGTCGTCGTTGTCCTCGGCCCGACCGCGGTCACCCGCGGGCTGCGCGGTGTGCCCCGCCGAGTGGCTGGACCGCACGGGCTCGGCGCTCCGGGCGGTCGACCGGCCCGCCGAGGCCTGCCTGGTCGGCCCGGCGGTCACCCGCCCGCCGGGACTGAGCAGGTCGGGGATGGACGCGCCGGGGTCGGACAGCCCGCGACTGGCCAGGTCGTGGCCGCCGGTGCCGGGGTTGGCCGTCCCCGGGCTGGACACGCCGCCGGAGCTGGGCACGCCACCGGAGCTGGGCACGCCGCCGGAGTTGGGCACGCCGCCGGAGTTGGGCACGCCAGGACCGCCGAGACCAGGCACGGTGGCACCTGGCGTCGCCCGGCCGGGCGTACCGGGAACGCCACGACCAGGCACGTGCGCACCGGGTGCGCCGGGCACGGCGCGGCCGGGCACGGCGCGGCCGGGCGCGGCGCGGCCGGGCGCGGCGGCACCGGGCGCGGCGGCACCGGGCGCGGCCTCGTGGGGCGGCAGAAGGTTCGGCACACCGGGGGTGGTGGTGGGCGGGGCACCCATCGTGAGCCCGCTCGACGCCGTGGACGTCTCGGGCACCGGCGTCGGCGCGGTGGCCCCGAAACCGAGGGTGCCCCACAGCACGCCGACCACGCCCGACACCAGGACGAGGGCGGCGAGCACAACGCCGGCGTGCTTGGTCCAGCCCGTCCGCGCCGGCGGGTCGACCCGGCGTGGCATCGCCCCCGGCGCTCGGGAGGCGGCAGCCCGCCCGGCCGGCCGCGTCGGCGGTGTCGCGGACCGGGCGGCAGCCGACCGCCCCGAACGCCCGGCGCCCGATGCCACCGCCGCACCACCGACAACCGCGGCGGTGCTGGCCACACCGCCCGCGCCGGCCGAACCGTCACCCTTGGTCTCACCAGGTGAGCGCTCATCCTCGGACTTTCCAGCCGCACCACCCAACGCCGCCGCACCTGGCAGACCGTCGCCAGGCGACCGACTCAGCGAAACCTCGGCGGACCGTGCACCGGCCGAACCCTCGTCCTCAGACACACCGGGCGCAGCCGCGGCGGCCGACCGGTCGAGCCCGTGCACGGCCCCGGGTGCGGCGGCCGGTGGACTGGTGAACCGGCTGGCGGCAGCCGGTGCGGCCGACCACCCGAACGCCGCCCCCACCGCCGACTCCGTCGCCTCACCACGTGTCGCTTCTTCTCCCCCCGACAGGTCCGACCTGTCGGGGGACTCTCCCGCGACGGGACGACCCGAGGCGCTGGACGCCCCTGCGCCCTCGGCCCCGGACGCCCCCGGGCCCTCGGCCCCACCTGCCGGCGTCGATCCGCCGGCAGCACGCCCGGCCTCCCCCGAGTCCGACGCCGATCCGGCGGACGCGCCCGAAGCGGCCTCCACGGCGGCAGCAGCGGCAGCCGCCGCCGCTGTGGCCGCCGCCGCGCCCGCCGCGCGCCGCCTACCGCGCGCCGGAGCAGGCGTCGGGTCCCCGCTGTCCCCGGCCGGCGCAGCCCCACCTTCCGTCGTAGCCGAGGCGGTCCCACGTCTCCCCCGAGCCGGGGCCACCGCGGTGCCCCCCTCCGCCGCGGCGGCCGCGGCAGATCGCCGCCGCGCCGGAGCCGATGTGCCCTCAGCGGGGGTCGCCGCCGCGCGCCGCCGCCTGGTCGGTGCAGGCTCGCCGGTCGTGTCCTGGTCGGGCGTGGCCGAGGCCGCCGGCGTAGGCCGCCGCCTGCGCGCCGGGGCCGCAGCGGTGCCTTCCTCGGCAGCTCCGGTCGCGGTCGACCGCCGCCGTGCCGGAGCCGGCTTACCCTCGGCCGGAGCGGTCGCCGCGCGGCGACCCCGCGCCGGAGCCGGCTGGGCGCCCTCGGCCGGAGCAGCCGGGCTCGCGGGTTCCGCCGGACCGTCGGTCGAGATCGACCGGTCGCCCGGGCTCTCGACCGCTCGAGCCCCATCCAGGCTGCCCGGTGCGGGCGCGACGTCGGATCCGTGGGCGGTGCCGGTCCCGTTCGGAGTGCTCGGACCGCTCGTCGCGGCGCCCGGCCGGGCGTGCCGACCGGCGCCCTCCGGCCCGGTGAGGCCCGGCGTCGAGCCCGACCCAGCCGATCCCGAAGCCGCGGCCCCACCCGGTGCCGCCGCCCCACCTGATGCCCCGGCCGCGTTGCCCAACCCATGCACCGGACGCTTCGCCGCCTGCGAGGTGGGCGGCGGTAGCGGCGCGCCGTGGTAGGCCGGATGCCAGTGCGGCTCCGAGGGCTCGGACGGTTGCCCGTCGAGCGGTCGCCTCGGTTCCATCGGCTCGCGCGCCGACGAGCCGGGCCCGCCGCCGTCGGCCGAGGACCCGGCCATCTCGCCGGCCCGGGCCGCCTCCTGGTCCGTCACCCCGGCATCGAAGACCCGAGCGCTGTAGTCCCGGACCTCGAACGCCCTGGCGTCGACCGCCTCGACGTCCGCCACCCTGGCGTCGAACACCTGATCATCGAACTGTCGGTCGTCGTGCTGCTGATCACCGGCTCGACCCGCGTCGGACGCGCGGTCCGCCGAGTCGTCGCCGTCCGCGCGGCCGCGTGCGGCCCACCGTGCGCGGGGCTCACGCCCCTCGCCCCCACCCTGAGACATCCACCCTCACCGTCGTGCACGTTGCCCGCCGAGCCACCCCTTGAACACCGTGCGCTCCCGACCGACCGGGCCTTCAACGGCCGTCGGCCTCCATCGAGGCATCGGGTTGCGCAGCGTCCTCTGTGAGGAACGAGCGCTGCGTGACCTAGTTACGCACCGGGTCACCCAGACGTGGACAACACGCTCACGGCGCAGTGACTATGCGTATTTGTTGCGCACGCAGCGTAGTAGTCAGCCGCGTGACCTGGAGCGCAACGAGAGGGCGGAGAGGGAGCAAAAGAAAAACTGCTCGGGACCGGGCACACCGGCCCGGCCCCGAGCAGTCGCGAGCAGTCGCTGACTCAGTTGGCGATCGGTGCGTTCGGTGCGAGGCCCCAGAACAGCTGGGTGCCGAGCACGCCGACGATGTGGATGAGCACCATGTTGAGCATCATCGACTTTGCCGTATTTCGGCCGACCCCGACCGAACCACCCCGGGCAGTGAACCCGTAGTAGCAGCCGACGAAGGTGATCACCGTACTCATCGTGATCACCTTCATGAGCGAGTACAGGAAGTCCGCCGGGTTCTGGTAGAGCCAGAAGATGTACAGATACCCGCCGGGCGACACCCCGCCCAGGTTGACCACGGTCACCAGGTACGCGGCCACGTAGGTCACGCCCAGCCCGACCGTGTAGAGGAACGGGATGCACAGCCACACCGCCAGTACCCGGCTGCCGACCAGGTAGCTGCGTGACTTGATGCCCATGACCTCCATGGCATCGATCTCGTCCGCTATTCGCATCGAGCCGATCTCGGCGACCAGCCCGCAGCCCACCTTCGCGGCGAAGATGTACCCCCACATGTACGGGGACATCTCCCGCAGCGAACACCAGGCGTTGAACACCCCGGAGTAGATCGGCGCACCGATCTGCTTGAGGGTGTAGCTGGCCTCCAGGCCGCACTCGAACCCGATCACGCCCTGCATGACCCAGATGATCAGGCCGCTGGACAGGATCAGGATGCCCGCCTGCGCGAGCACCTCCGAGCTGTACCGACGCACGTCCGGCAGTGACCGGACGACCGAGCCGCTGAACCGGGCGATCTCACCGACCGAGCCGAGCGCCTCCTTGATCCCCGAGTGCCCCGAGGAGGCAGGGGCCGACCCGGCGACCGGGGCGGCGGGGGTGGGGGCTGCCTGTTCTGTTGTTGTCATCGCGCGCCCCCTCTACCGGTAGACCTGCATGTCGGGGTTGAGCCCGAGCATGAGGGTGGTGAACGCGAAGTTGAACATCCAGATCCCGGCGAAGGCGATGACCACGGCCTGGTTCACCGCACGCCCCACACCGATCGGACCGCCCTCGGCGCG
>DATAYB010000500.1:0-4818 GCA_036272795.1 Pseudonocardia sp. | reverse complement strand
GTGGGGGCCACCAGCGCGGAGCTGACCGCGATCATCCAGTACGCCGGGCACTACCTGCCCTGGCTCTACCAGGGCAAGTCGATCACCCCGGCCGGCGTCGGCCTCGCCATGGTGCTCTGCTTCGCGCTCACCGCGCTGAACTGGTACGGGGTCAAGCTGTTCGGCCGGGTGAACAACCTGGTCACGATCGTCAAGATCGCCGTCCCGCTGCTCACCGTGGCGGCCCTGATCGCGTCCGGCTTCCACCCCGGGCGGTTGACCGAGCACGGCGGCTTCGCGCCCTATGGCTACGCGGCGGTGCTGTCCGCGCTGGCCGGCGGCGGCATCATCTACTCCGTCAACGGGTTCCAGGCGCCGGTGGACTTCTCCGGCGAGGCGCGCAACCCACGGCGCACCGTGCCGCTGTCCGTACTGGGCAGCATCGCGCTGGCCGTCCTGCTCTACGTGGCACTGCAGCTGGCCTTCCTGTACGCGGTGCCCGAGTCGGCGCTGGCGCAGGGCTGGCACGGGATCAACTTCGACTCGCCGTTCGGGGAGCTCGCGCTGATCCTCAACCTGCAGTGGCTCTCCACCGTGCTCTACGCCGACGCGGTGATCTCCCCCGGTGGCTCCGCCTACGTAGGTGTGGCGCTGGACGGCCGCCACACCTACGCGCTGGCCAAGAACCGGCTGCTGCCCCGCTTTTTCATGAAGGTGCACGAGGGCTCCGGCATCCCCCGGCGCGCACTGTTGCTGAACCTGGTCGTGATCCTCGTGTACCTGCTGCCGTTCGGCGGCTGGCAGGCCATCGTGTCGGTGATGGGCGACCTCTACCTGCTGCTCTACGCGGCGGCGGCGGTCGCGGCGGCGGTGTTCGCGGCGGTGCAGCCGGAGCGGCTGTCCGGCTGGGTGCCGGGGCTGCGCTGGATCGCCCCGATCAGTTTCGTGGTGGCCACCGAGTTCGTCTACTGGTCGGGCTGGCACGACCTGCGGCTGGCGCTGCCCCTGACCTTGGTCGGAGTGCCGCTGTTCCTCATCATGCGCAGGGGGGAGGCCGGTTCGCCGCTGAGCGCCGAGCTGCGCTGGGGCGGCTGGCTCATCGTCTACCTGCTGGGCCTGACGCTGCTGTCCTGGCTGGGCACCTTCAAGGGCTCCGGTGACGTGCCGGCGCCGTACGACTCGATCCTGGTGGCCGTGCTGGCCCTGGTGATCTTCTTCGTCGCGGTCCGTTCCGGGCGGTCCCAGATGGCCGCGAACCCCCCGCCGGAGGTGGCCAGCGCGGTGGCCAGCTGATACCGCGAACAAGATCGCACTATCGGGTGACCGGCCCTGCTCGCCCGGGTCGTTGAGCACTACCCTGGCCGCAGCGGACAGGTCGAGTAGCTCTTCCGAGGGACACCTCGACGCAGGTTGAATACGTTGAGCGAGCAGGGGTGAGGCGTCGTGTCCGCTGAGGCTTTCAGCGAGGTGACGGCGCGAGTGCCCGCGACCGATTCGGCCCTTCCTCCGCCACCCGCCGCGCTGAACCGCAACGCGGAGCTGGTCCGGAGCAGTTTCGTCGCGCTCACCCCCAAGCTCGACAAGGTGATCGGCCGGTTCTACGCCGTGCTGTTCTCATGGTCTCCGCAGCTGCGCGGCTACTTCCCGATCAACATGGAGGCGCAGCGCGGCCGGCTGGCCAGGGTGCTCAACCATGTCATCGGCGCGCTGGACCGGCCGGACGACCTCGCCCCCTTCCTGGCCCAGCTCGGCCGCGACCACCGCAAGTTCGCCGTGCTCGACGAGCACTACCCGGTGTTCGGGCAGGCCCTGCTGACCGCGCTGGCCTCCGAGGCCGGCGAGGTGTGGACCGCCGAGGTGGCCAACGCCTGGGCGCAGACCTACCAGTTCATGGCCGAGACGATGTCCGCCGCGGCCCGCGCCGAGACCACCCCCGCCTGCTGGGCCGGCGAGATCATCGAGCACCGCAGGCTGGACCGGGACGTGGCGGCCGTCTGGGTGCGCACCGACCCGGCGCTGCCCTACCGGCCCGGCCAGTACGTCAGTGTGGAGACCCCGCAGCGGCCCAGGGTATGGCGGTACTACACGCCGACGACCGCGCCCCGGCCGGACGGCACGATCGAGCTGCTGGTCAAGGCCGTCGGGTACGGCGGCGTGAGCCGGGCGATCGTGTCCTCGGCGCGGCCGGGCGACACCTGGCGGCTGGGTCCGGCGCTGGGCCGGCTGCCGGAGCAGATCGACCCGGAGCGTGGCCTGCTGATGATCGGCGGCGGCACCGGCATCGCGCCGATCCAGGCGATCCTGCACGGCATGGAGACCAGCGGGACGGCGCCGCGCAACGCGATCGTCTACTACGGAGCGCGGGACTGGGAGAGCCTGCACGCCCTGGACAACCTGCGTTCTATGTCCTACCGGAACCGCTGGTTGGACGTGGTGCCGGTGGTCGAGCAGGCGCCGCCGGCCACCGGGCCCGAGGTCGGCCGGCTCGCCGAGACCGTGGTCCGCCACCGCACCTGGGCCGACCGCGACGTCCTCGTCAGTGGCTCCCCCGCGATGCTGCGGGCCACCGTCGGCGCGCTGCTCACCGCGGGCCTACCGCTGGACCGGATCCACTACGACCCGTTCGTGGACGACTGAACCGACCCCCGTCCGGGTTGGCGGGGTCGACCCCGACTGGGCCGAAAGGCCGAACTCCGGCGACTTTCTGTGAGCGCTCTCAGCTAACTGTTCTCATGATCGGCCGCTGACCAGCCACAATGCCGACGTTCCCGGGCGTGCTGAGATAACACCCGCTCGAAGCGTCATTCATCGGCCGTGGCATCGTTGCCCCCTGTGTAGTTCCTAAGAATGCTTATGAGGTTCCTGTGGGTCATGGCGGGGAACCTCCCACCGCGGTCGTGGCCGGATTGCTGACGAGTGGGGTGTACCACGAGCACGTCCAGAGTTGTCGAGTCGCCGCCGGCTCAGATCGACACCTCCTCGGCCGGTCCGACCGGCCTTGGCTGGTGGGGCTCCACGGCCGTTCGGTCCGGTCAGCTGGTTGCGGCACTGTCGCGGCGGGCCGGCAGGGGCAGCGGGTCGATCATCGGCGGCCGGGTCACCCTGGCCATGGATCCCGCGGCGCTGAGCCGGTTGGCGGCCGGGCGCCGGGTGGTGCTCGTCTCGGGCACCAACGGCAAGACCACGACCAGCCACATGCTGGCCGCCGCGCTGGGCACGCTCGGGCCGGTGGCGCACAACGCGTCGGGCTCGAACATGGCCGACGGCGCGGTGGCGGCCCTGGCCGAGCACCCGGACGCCCGCTGGGCGGTGCTGGAGGTCGACGAGCTGCACCTGGCCTCGGTCGCACGCCGCTGCTCCCCCACCGCGATCGTGCTGCTCAACCTCACGCGTGACCAGCTGGACCGCGCCGCCGAGGTCCGCCGGACCGCGGCCACGATCGGCGCGGCGCTCGCCGGCCTGCCGGACACGACGGTGTTCGCCAACGCGGACGACCCGATGACCGTCTGGGCGGCGGGTCACGCCGCCGGCGCCGTGACCTGGGTGGCGGCCGGCGCGGAGTGGCGCGCCGACTCGCTGACCTGTCCACGCTGCGGCCGGCTGCTGGTCGAGTCGGCCGCGCACTGGAGCTGCGGCTGCGGGCTGGCGCGGCCGGAGCCGAGCTGGTGGCTGGACGGCGAGGTGGCCTGCCGGGCGGAGTCGAGCACGCCGCTGACGCTCGGGCTGCCCGGCGGCGTCAACCGGGCGAACGCCCTGATGGCACTGGCCGCCGCCGACCACGAGAGTGTGCCGCCGAGCCAGGCGGCGGACGCGATCGGCCAGCTCAGCCAGGTGGCCGGCCGGTACGCGGCGGTCACCAGGGGCCGGCACACCCTGCGGCTGCTGCTGGCCAAGAACCCGGCGGGCTGGGCGGCGACGCTGTCGATGCTGTCCCCCGCGCGCCCGCTGGTCGTGGCCGTGAACGCGCGGGAGGCCGACGGCCGCGACACGTCGTGGCTCTGGGACGTCGACTTCGGGGCACTGGGCGAGCGTCCGCTGGTGGCGAGCGGCGACCACGCCGCCGATGTCGGGGTACGGCTGAGCTACGCCGACCTCGCGCACTACACTGAGACCGACCCGCTGACCGCCCTCGAGCGGCTGCCGGCCGGCGACGTGGATGTGGTCGCCAACTACACCGCCTTCTACGCCCTGCAGCAGCAGCTGGGCGCCGGGCGCTGACGGGCTCGGGGCCGCACTACGTAATGGCGCTGACTTTATGACGACCGACTCGTCGATCACGATCGGCCTGCTGCTGCCGGACGTGCTCGGCACGTACTCCGACTCCGGCAATGCCACCGTGCTGGCCCAGCGGCTGCGCTGGCGTGGCATCGCCGCCGAGGTGCTGCGCTGCACCGCCGGCCAGGCCCCGCCGACCGGGTGCGACATATACCTGCTCGGCGGCGGCGAGGACACCGCCCAGCTGTTCGCCGCGAGCTGGCTGCGCAGCCACCGCGCGCTGTGCCAGGCGATGGAGCGGAGCGGGGTCACGCTGGCGGTCTGTGCCGGCCTGCAGATCCTCGGCCACACCATGGCGGACGCCAGCGGGCGTGAGTCCCCCGGCGTCGGGCTGCTCGACGTCACCACGCGGCCGAGGCGCAGGCGGGCCATCGGCAACATCGTCACCGAGTGCTTCCTGCCCGGGGTCGGCCAGCTGTGCGGGTTCGAGAACCACCGGGGCGCGACCACGATCGGCCGCGACGCGCGTCCGCTCGGTCAGGTGGTCTCCGGCGTCGGCAACGGCAGCCGCCCGTTCGGGCAGCAGGCCACCGAGGGCGTGCTGAGCGACCGGATCATCGGCAC
>DATAYB010000499.1:0-11048 GCA_036272795.1 Pseudonocardia sp. | reverse complement strand
GTGTGGATGGCGCCGGGCAGCGCGCGGTGCGCCTGCAGGATCACCTGGCAGGCGCGGCGCATGTCGGCACCGAGGTCGTGGTGCAGCACGGCGGAGAGGCGGCCGGCGCGCAGCAGGTGCGCGTTGTCACCGTCCAGGTCGTGCGCGATGTACGCGGCGCACTCGCGGCCCAGCGCGTCGAACGCAGCCAGCGTGGCCACGTTGCCGCCGCCGATCGAGTACACCGCCCGGACCCCGGGGTGCTCCGCCAGCGCGGCCCTGACCAGCGCGCCGACCGGCTCGTCCAGCCCGGAGCTCTCGGTGATCTCGACGAGTTCCCGTACCGGACGGGCGGCCCGCAACGCGGCGCGGAACCCCATCTCCCGCTCCTCCTCACCCCGGAAGGAGCCGCTGCTCAGCGTCACCAGCACGTCCCCCGCCTCGGCGCCGAGCCACTGGCCGATCAGGTACGCGGCGGTGGCCCCGGCCGACCGGTTGTCGATGCCCACGTAGGCCACCCGCCCGCTGGTCGGCAGGTCGGTGACCAGCGTGACGACCGGGATGCCCGCCTCGGTCAGCGCGCGTGCGGCCGCGGCCACCTCCGGAACGTCCGGCGCCTTCAGCACGACGCCCTGCGAGCCTCGGCGGCGGATGCCGTCCAGCACGCCGACGAGGTCGGCCGGCGAGCCGGTCTCGCGGAAGTGGAACCGGCCCCGGATGACGGCCGGGCGCAGCCATGGCAGCTCGGCCTCCAACGCCTCCCGGACGGCGGAGGAGAAGCGCGCCGGCGTCTGCATCACGACGTCGACGAGGAACCTGCGGCCACCGAGGCGGACCTGGTCGCGCTGCCGGTCCAGGTCGGTGATGGCCTGCTTGACCTGCCGTTGGGTGCTGGTGCGGACGCCGCCACGTCCGTGCAGGACGCGGTCAACGGTCGCCTCGCTGACGCCGGCCTGCAGGGCGATCTCGCGCAGCGGATAGGGGTGCGGCACGGCCACCACCTTGAGGGGTTTTTGATGGGTTTCCGCGGTTCCACCTTCGACCCTAGTTCGTACGCTCGACCCATGTCTCGCACCCTGACCCCCACCGCCGGGGGCTGCCGGCTGGACGACCTGCTGGCCGTGCTCGATGAGCCCACCGACCCCGCCGACTACCCGCACGCCACCGAGATCACCCAGGGCGTACTGGTCTACGACGCAGCCGCGCTGCGCGCCACGCCGCCGGAGGAGCTGGCCCGAGCCTTCGCCGACGGGCCCGGCATCGTGCTGATCCGGGACGCCGTCGCGCCGGCCACCGTGCACCGCGCGAGCGCTGCGTTCGAGGCGATCATCGCCGAGCAGCACGCCGGCGGGGCCGCCGCCGGTGACCACTTCGCCCGCCCCGGCGCCAACGACCGGATCTGGAACGCGCTGCAGAAGCTCGCGGTGCGCGACCCGGAGACGTTTGTCGAGTACTACGCGAACGACGTGCTCGCGGCGGTCAGCCACGCCTGGCTCGGCCCGGCGTACCAGGTCACCTCACAGCCGAACGTGGTCAACCCGGGCGGCGCCGGTCAGGTCGGGCACCGCGACTACCACCTCGGTTTCCTGCCGGCGGCGCGGATCGAGCAGTACCCGGCACACGTGCACCTGCTCTCCCCCGTGCTCACGCTGCAGGGGGCGATCGCGCACACCGACATGCCGGTCGAGACCGGGCCGACCTGCTACCTGCCGCACTCGCAGAAGTACGCGGCCGGCTACCTCGCCACCGGGCGCCCGGAGTTCCGCCGCTACTTCGACGAGCACCACGTGCAGCTGCCGCTGCGCCTCGGTGACGCCGCGTTCTTCAACCCCGCCGTCATCCACGGTGCGGGCACCAACCGGACGAAGGAGGTGCGCCGGATGGCCAACCTGTTGCAGGTGTCGTCGGCGTTCGGCCGCGCCATGGAGACCGTCGACCGCGAGCTGGTCTGCAACGCGGTCTATCCGGCGCTGCTGACTCGCGCCGCGCACGACCCCGCCGGCACCGCGAACGCCGTGGCGGCCGCCGCCGAGGGCTACCCGTTCCCCACCAACCTGGACTCCGACCCGCCGCTGGACGGGCTCGCGCCACCCAGCCAGGCCGACCTGGTGCACCGCGCGCTCACCGAGCACTGGACCCCGGACCGGCTACGCGGTGAGCTCTCCGCCCAGAGCGACCGCCGGAGCGACCGGTGAGCGCCGCGAAGCCGGTCGGCGTCGGACTGGTCAGCCTCGGCTGGATGGGGCAGTTGCACAGCAAGGCGTACCGGGCCGTGCCCGCGACCTACCCGGAGCTGGGCGTGCGGCCCGTGCTGGTGCACGCCGCCGACACCGCGCCGGACCGCGCCGACTACGCCCGCGACGTGCTCGGCTACCACAGGGCCAGCGCCGACTACCGCGCCGTGCTCGACGACGCCGGCGTGGACGTCGTGTCCATCTGCGCGCCGAACGCGCTGCACCGGGAGATCGCGCTCGCCGCCGCCGAGGCCGGCAAGCCGTTCTGGATCGAGAAGCCGGCCGGCCGGGACGCGGCGGAGACGGCGGAGATCGCCTCGGCGGCAGCGAAGGCCGAGCTGGTCACCTCGGTCGGCTACAACTACCGCAACGCCCCGGCGGTCGCCCACATCCGGGAGCTGGTGGCCGCCGGCGAGCTCGGCCGGGTCACCGGGGTTCGCTGCGTCTTCCTGAACGGCCAGGCCGCCGACCCGCGCGTCGCGCTGTCCTGGCGGTTCCAGCGCGAGCACGCCGGCAGTGGGGTGCTCGGCGACCTGCTCTGCCACGTCGCCGACCTCGTCGCCTACGCGGCCGGCCCGTCCACTGGGCCGATCACCGAGGTGAGTGCCGCCTCGGCCATCGTGCACCCGCGCCGGCCGATCGCCGAGATGGGCTCCGGCACGGTGTTCTCCCTGGCTGAGGGGGACGTCGAGCTCGGCGAGGTGGACAACGACGACCACGCGGCGGCGCTGGTCCGCTTCGCCGGCGGCGCGATCGGCACGCTCGAGGTGTCCAGGGTGGCGGTCGGGCCACAGACCCAGTTGCTGCTCGAGGTTTCCGGCACCGAGGGCTCGGCGACCTGGGACTTCGAGCGGATGAACGAGCTGCGGGTGGCCCGTCTCGGTGGCTCCGGCTACACGACGGTGCTCGCGCACGGCGGCCTCGGCGAGTACGCGCGGTTCCAGCCGGGGCCGGGCATCGCGATGGGCTACGACGACCTGAAGGTGATCGAGGCGGCCCGGTTCCTGCGCGCCGTGCTCGAGGGGGACACCGCGGGCACGGCGCACTGCACGGTGGTGGACGCGCACGCGGCCGCCGAGGTGGTCCAGGCGGCGGTCGACTCCGCCGCGTCCGGTTCATGGGTGAGAGTGAAGGAGGTGGCGGCGCAATGAGCCTGCTACAGGATCGGGTTGTACTGGTCAGCGGTGGTACGCAGGGCGTCGGGGCGGCGGTGGCCAGGGCGGCGGTCGGTGCGGGCGCGGCGGTCGCGGTCACCGGGCGGCGGCCGGAGCCGGGGCAAGCACTGGTCGAGGAGCTGCGCGAGGCCGGTGGGCAGGCGCTCTACGTACCGTGCGACGTGGCCGACGTGGCGGCGGTCCAGGCCGCGGTCGGCGCCGTGCTGGCCGAGTTCGGGCGGGTCGACAGCCTGGTCAACGCCGCCGGCCTGACCTCGCGCGGCACGCTGCTCGACACCACGCCGGAGCTGTTCGACGAGCACATCGCGATCAACCTGCGCGGGCCGTTCTTCCTGATGCAGGCCGTCGTCGCCGACCTGCTCGCGCGCAAGGCGCCCGGCACGATCGTCAACATCATCTCCACCTCCGAGCTCGGCGGGCAGCCGTACCTGGCGCCGTACGTGGCCGCCAAGGCCGGGCTCGCCGGGCTGACCCGCAACGTGGCGCACGCCCACCGCTGGGACCGGATCCGGATCAACGGGCTGGACATCGGCTGGACCGACACCGAGGGCGAGGACGCCACCCAGCGCACGTTCCACGGCGCCGACGACGGCTGGCGCGAGCGCGCCGGCAAGGCCCTGCCGATGGGCAAGCTCGGCCAGGCCGACGAGATCGCGGAGTTCGTGGTGTTCCTGCTGTCGGACCGCAGCGGCGTCGTGACCGGATCGATCCTGGATTGGGATCAGAACGTCTTCGGGGGTCTTGACTAATCCGAATGGCGGCGCTCCAGGAAAACGCCTGCTCCGAGCGGGTGAGGCTGAGGGGGTTCCGTTAACCCGTTCGGCCCTCCCCTAGCATTCCGACCCTGCCGTACGGACCGCGTGCGGTTCGAACCCAGAGGAGGACCGCACTATGCAGCGACGTCTGCGCATCGCCCTGGCTGTCACGGCCGCCGCCGGAGCCGCCCTGCTCGGCACGGGCACCGCGTTCGCCGACTCGTTCACCGACATTGTCGGTGGCACCAGCCAGGCCAGCCCGAGCTACGACCAGCGCGGCCCCAGCGCCGACTCGGACGACAGTGACTCGGACTCGAGCGACTCGGACGACGCGTCGTCGAACTCCGGCGACGACGACAACTCGTCCGACAACTCGTCCGACGACTCCGGCTCCGACGACAACTGAGCTGGGAGTACCCCGCAACAGCTCACTCCAGGTGGCCGCCAGCTCCCCAGGCGGCCACCTGAGTTGTCTCCGGGGCCAGTTCTTTCCGGGGCCAGACCGGGCTAGTTGTTCCCGTTCGAGGTGTTCTCGCCCGACGTCTCGCGCGCCGACGTGCCCACGGCGGACGTGTCCGCGGCCGGGTGGTGCAGGAGCAGGAACTCGGCCGGGTCCAGGGTCCGGGCGCGCTCGGCGTACTCGGCCATGTAGCCGGGCCAGTTGGCGATGATCCGGCCGGCGCCGTCGCGGTACCAGGAGTCGCACTGCGTCCACGCGGTGCCGGCGAACCGGGCCTGCACGGCGCGGTCGCTGGCCGCCTCCACCTCGGGCCGCACCTCGATGGCCGAGGCGGCGCAGTCACGCACCCTGGTCAGCGCCTGGCGCACGTAGCCGGCCTGCGCCTCGAGGTAGAAGATGATCGAGCCGCCAGAGGTGTTCGTGTTCGGCCCGTAGAGGACGAACATCGAGGGGAAGCCGGGCACGGTGATGCCGAGGTGGGCGTGCGCCCCGCCGGCCCATGCGTCGCGCAGCGAACGGCCCCCGGCACCGGTGACCTCCATCGGGAACATGAAGTCGGTGGTCTTGAAGCCGGTGCCGTAGATGACGCAGTCCACCTCGTGCAGGCGGCCGTCGGCGGTGACCGGGCCGGTCGGCCCCATCCGCTCGATCGGCTCGGTGACCAGCTCGACGTTGGATCGCTGCAGCGCCGGCAGGTACGCCGAGCTGACCAGCACGCGCTTGCAGCCGAAGGTGTAGTCCGGCCATGCCTTGCGGCGGACCTCGGGGTCACGCAGCTGCCAGCGCATGAACGCCACCGCGCGCAGCCGGGTCAGCCGTCCGACGGTGCGCGGGTGCCGGACCGACGCGGTGATCAGCTCCATGTAGCGGAACAGGAACCGGCGGCGGACCTCCTGCACGGCTGGCACCCGCCGCAGCAGGGTCCGCAGCACCGACGGGTAGGTGCGGTTACGCCGGGGCATGAACCAGTTGCCGGAGCGCTGGAACACGGTCAGCCGGGCGGCCTCGTGGGCGATCTCCGGTACGAACTGCACCGCGCTCGCCCCGGTACCGATCACCGCCACCCGCTTGCCGCGCAGGTCGTAGTCGTGGTCCCAGCGCGCCGAGTGGAAGCTGTGGCCGGTGAACTCGGCGAGCCCGTCGACACGGGGCATGGCCGGCTGGTTGAGCTGCCCGGTGGCCAGTACGAGCGCCTCGGCCTCGCGGCTACCCGGCTGGCCGTCGGCGTCGCGGGTGCGCACGGTCCACACGCGGGCGGTGTCGTCCCACTCGCAGGCGGTGACCGTGGTGCCGGTGACGATCCGCCGCTCCACGTCGAAGTCGGCCGCGACGGTACGCAGGTAGTCCAGGATCTCCGCCTGCGGCGAGCACAGCCGCGACCAGTCCCGCCGCTGCGCGTAGGAGTAGGAGTAAAAGTGGCTCGGCACGTCGCAGGCGGCACCGGGATAGCTGTTGTAGTGCCAGGTACCGCCGAGCTCAGGGGCCGCCTCCAACAGCGTGACGTCGTCGAACCCGTGCCGGCGCAGCTCGATCGCCGCCGCGATCCCGCCGAAGCCCGCTCCGACGATGAGCACCCGCATGACGCGACCTTCCCCATTCCCGCTGTACTGCCGCGGTCCGAAACAGTTTCCCCTCGAACATCTCAACCAGCGGATGTTAGGGACCGGCTGAGCCGGTGCGCCTGTGCGTGGGGCACAACGTTCTCCGCAAACACTGTGGGCGGCGACCGACAGCGGGTGCGCGCTGGCCAACGCTCCTAGGCTTGGGGCCATGGCTGAGTACGGGACGATCGCGCTGGCCGGACTGCCGCCCCGGGTGACGATCTGCGAGGTGGGCCCGCGCGACGGGCTGCAGAACGAGGCCACGGTGCTGCCGGCCGAGGTCAAGGTGGAGTTCATCGAGCGGCTGGTCGCGGCCGGCCACACGGTGGTCGAGTCGACGAGCTTCGTGCACCCGAAGTGGGTGCCTCAGCTCGCCGACGCCGAGGACGTCCTCGACCGGCTGCGCAGGGCGCCCGGGGTGCGCTACCCCGTGCTGGTGCCCAACGAGCGGGGCCTGAGCCGCGCACTGGAGCGCGGGGTCACCGACATCGCGGTGTTCGGCAGCGCCACCGAGACGTTCGCCCAGCGCAACCTGAACCGCACGGTGGCCGAGTCGCTGGAGATGTTCGCGCCGGTGGTGGCACGCGCGCGGGAGGGCGGGCTGACCGTGCGCGCGTACCTGTCGATGTGTTTCGGCGACCCGTGGGAGGGCGAGGTACCCATCGCGCAGGTCGTCTCCGTGGCGACCCGGATGATGGCGCTGGGCTGCACCGAGCTGAGCCTCGGCGACACCATCGGCGTGGCCACCCCGGGGCGGGTGGTGGCACTGCTGGACGCGCTGCGCGCCGCCGGGGTGCCGGTCGGGCGGATCGCGGTGCACTTCCACGACACCTACGGCCAGGCGCTGGCGAACACCCTCGCCGCGCTGAACCGGGGCGTGACGACGGTGGACTCCGCCGCCGGCGGGCTCGGCGGCTGCCCGTACGCGAAGAGTGCCACTGGAAACCTCGCCACCGAGGACCTCATCTGGCAGCTCGACGGCCTCGGCATCGAGACCGGCGTGGACCTCGACCGGCTCGTCGAGACGAGCGCCTGGATGGCCGAGCAGCTCGGTCGCCCCAGCCCGTCGCGTGTGGTGCGCGCCCTCACCGGCGGCTGACCCCGGACGCCCCGACGACCGCCCTACGACGGCGACCGTCAGTACCCGGTCCGCGACACACCGCGACCAAAATCAGGCCCCTATGCAGCCTTCGGCCTTAACACTCTGTAACATCGGGTCAGGCGAGCTACGGCGCTCGACGAGGCCACGGCCAGAGTGTTACGCCAAGTGATACCCAGACACGCCTGGGCGGGTCGCCTGTTCGGCAGCAAGGTCAATGAGTATGCTGATCTGAATGGGTGAAGTGGTACCACTTGCAATCACCCATATGGCCTCCCCTAACATGATCCGGTCGCACCTACCCAGTGTGACGAAACCCCCCGAAGAGGAGACAGCATGCAGCGACGTCTGCGCATCGCCCTGGCCGTTACGGCCGCCGCCGGAGCGCTTGCTCTCGGCGCTGGCACCGCCTTTGCCGACGCCCCCACGGACGGCATCAACGGCGCCAACACCCCCAACCTGGGCTCGAACTCCGCTGACCCGCTCAGCGGCGTCACCAGCAGCATCGGCTCGCCGGCCCAGACCAGTGGCGCCGACAGCAACGACGCTGACAGCGACAACGCCGACAGCGACGCCCCCAACACGGACGCCGCCACCAACGCGCCGACCAGTGGCCTGATGAGCAACGGCGGCAACGTCGGCACCCCCTCGCTGACTGGTGCCACCAAGTAAGTTCTTCCGCCCGGTCCCTGGACCGGACGCTCCCCCCTCAAACCGGCTGATCAGTGTCGATCAGCCGGTTTTTGGTGTCCGGCCCCGTCCCGGCACAGGCGAAACGATCACTTCCGACAGTTCCGCTCCGGAACTGTTGCATGTAGTCGCCGACCGTCGTGACGTCTGCCATATATAACGGTTTCACCCATTGGGAACCACCAGGTGAATGGTCCTTTCAGCCTAACGAGCGCGTCTGATTGGTCTAACTGACACTCGCCGTACGGACGATCTCTCCCTAGCGTCATGCGAGCGGGGTAATCCCACCCCGTTCTGACTAACGTTGAGGAGAGACCTATGCAGCGTCTCGTCCGGGCCACCGTGGCTTCCGCTGTCGCCGCTTCGGCCGCTCTGCTGATCGGCGCCGGCACGGCCAACGCCGCCACCCCGGCGGCCATCCACACCGCTCCCTCGGTGGCCCAGCAGACGACCGCGGTGCTCGCCGACGGCTCTGTCAGCGGCACGGTCGGCGACGTCGGCAACGTCGTCGGCGGTGTCTTCAACACGCTGCAGGACGTGCTGGGGCTCATCGGCCTGTGACACCTCTCGGCATGCGGGGCTGACCCCGCTGTCGCGGGACGGGACCGGCTGGCTCAGCCCGGCCGGTCCCTGTCGCGAACTCGCCCGGTGGGCAGCGAAACTGTGGGAGATACCCTCAAAAACCCCTCCTAATGTCCCTCTTCCGGGGCACATGCCTCGAACCGCCCCACTCAGGAGGGACACCCCATGCACCGCATCCTTCGAGCCGCCGCGACGGCTGTGGCCGCCACGTCGGCGGCCTTGCTGATCGGCGCCGGCACCGCGAACGCCGCCACCCCCGCCGACACCCAGGTGCTGGCCGGCGACAGCTCGCTCAGCAGCGGGCTCGGCAACATCCTCGAGGACGTCTCCGACACCGTCTTCGACCTGCTGGGCCTGCTCGGGATCAACCTGTAGGTCCGCACGCGGGTCGCCTCGGCGGGACCGGGACCGGCCGGGTCAGCCCGACCGGTCCCGGTCCCGCTCGCGGAGCAGGCCAGAGGTACGCGTGCTCGACGGGGCGATGAGCAGCGCGGCCACGAGATCGGTGAGCTGGCTGGCGAACAGCCGGTCATCGCGCCGGGGCAACGGCTGGCGGGCGCGCCGGCCCAGCTCCACGTAGACGAACCGCATCGTGGCGAACCGCCGGTGCAGCCTGCCGGCGCCCTCCGCCGACAGGTACGGCTCGACCAGCTCGCTCCACCGCGCGTAGCGCTGGATCAGCAGGGCTATCGGGGTGCCAGGCGCGAAGATCCAGTCGCTGCGGTTGATCACCTCGGCGGCCACCTGCAGGAACTCCGGGCCGCCTTCGGCGCAGTCCAGCTCCGCGCACAGCGGCATGACCAGTACGTCGGCCAGGTCCAACAGCCCGGCGGGGCCGGCGGTCGGCGGGGCGTCCCGGTACCGCTCGAGCAGTGCGTCGTGGCGTACGAGCACGTGGTTCAGGTGGTGCTCCAGCACGGCGCGCAGCAGCCCGTCCCGCGAGCCGAAGTGGTACGCGACCGCGGTGCTGTTGCGCTGGCCGGCGTCCCGGGTGATCTGCCGTACCGAGACGCCGTCCACCCCGTGCGCGGCGAACAGCTGCTCGGCGGTGCGGCGCAGCGCATCGCGCGCGGACGGCTGCCGGGTGCCGCCGTCCTCAGCCGTCGCACCCGGGGCCAGCCGCACCCGTGGGTGGCGACCCTCGCCGCCGCCCACGGGTTCGGTGCTGGTCACAGGTTCGCGGTGGCCACCGTGAGGTAGTCGGCGAACTTGCGCCTGGCCGCCTCACGCCGCGTCGGGATGTGCTCGGTGGGCACCTCGGTCGGCGTGTAGCCACGCAGGATCCGGCGCGCCACCGTCTCCTTGTGCACCTCGTCCGGCCCGTCGTAGATCCGCGCCGCGCGCGCCGAGCGGTACATCTGCTCCAGCGGCAGGTCGCCGGAGAAGCCGAGCGAGCCGTGCACCTGGATGGCCCTGTCGATCACGTCGTGCAGCACCTTGGCACCCCAGTACTTGATCATCCCGATCTCCACCCGGGCGTTGGAGGCGCCGACCTGGTCCATCGTCCAGGCCGCGTGCAGGGTGAGCAGCCGGGCGGCAGCCATCTCGGCGGCCGAGGTGGCCACCCAGTCCTGCACCATCTGCTTGTCGGCCAGCGCGGAGCCGTGCGCGTGGCGGCTGACCGCCCGCTCGCAGAGCATGTCGAACGCCCGCCTGGACTGGCCGAGCCAGCGCATCGCGTGGTGGATCCGGCCAGGGCCGAGCCGCTGCTGGGCAAGCCGGAACCCGTCGCCCGGGTTGCCGACCAGGTTCTCCTTGGGCACGCGCACGTCGGTGTAGATGATCTCCGCGTGGCCGCCGTCCAGGCCGCCGGACCACGGGTGGTCCATCACCGGGATGTCCCGCAGGATGTTCACCCCGGGCGTGTCCACCGGCACCACGATCATCGAGGAGCCCTGGTACGGCGAGACGTCCGGGTCGGTCACGGCCATCACGATCAGGAAGTCCGCGACCGAGGCGTTGGACGAGAACCACTTGTGCCCGTTGATCACGTAGTCGTCGCCGTCGAGGACCGCGCGCGTGGTCAGCATGGTCGGATCGGCGCCTGCGCCCGGCTCGGTCATCGAGAACGCGCTGCGCAGCTCACCGCGCAGCAGCGGGTGCATCCAGCGCTCCTTCTGCTCCGGGCTGCCACCGATGGCCAGCAGCTCGGCGTTGCCGGAGTCCGGCGCCTGGTTGCCGAACACGCCGGGCGCGTACCGGCACTGCCCCAGGATCTCATGCATCAGCCCCAGCTTGACCTGGCCGAACCCGCCACCACCGAGCTCCGGCGGCAGGTGCGCGGCCCACAACCCGCGCGCCTTGACCTCCTCCTTCATCGGCGCGGTGACCCGGCCGTACTGCTCCCAGTCCAGGTCAAGCGTCTCCAGCGGGATGATCTCGTCGCGGACGAACTCCCGCATCCACGCCAGCTGCCGCTCGAACTCCGGTTCGGTCGAGAAGTCCCACGCCACAGTGGGTACCGCCTTCCAGT